>CAYXTW010000001.1:0-111629 GCA_964467955.1 uncultured Ignavibacteriaceae bacterium
ACTTCCGCGGCGCCGGCGGCGGTCGGGCCGTACTCGCAGGCGGTTAAGATCAAATATGGGCAGTTGCTATTCTGCTCGGGGCAAATTCCGCTCGATCCGAAAAGCGGCGAGATTGTCGGCGACACGGCTTCAGCACAGGCCGAGCAGGTATTGAAAAATCTCGAGGCGGTCCTTAAAGCAGCCGGGGCGGGGATGGAAAACGTGGTCAAGGCGACCGTCTTTCTGGCCGACATGGATGATTTCGCGGCGGTCAACGAGGTTTACGCAAAATATTTTACGAGTCAACTTCCGGCGCGGGCGGCGGTGCAGGTGGCGCGACTGCCGAAAGATGTTCTGGTGGAAATCGAGGCGATAGCGGCCATCTGATGTGATCCGGAGCAATATAAGATTTTATTACGCGTTAGAATCGATTCTTTCGCTGACCGGCGGGATAATCCTTCCGGTCTATGTCGTCTATTTTCGTCATTTCGATATCACTCTGTTTCAGGTCGCTTTTCTCGCGGCTTTGTTCGAGGCGACGATAATAATTTTTGAGGTGCCCACCGGATACATGGCCGATAAATACGGGCGGAAATTATCGACTAATCTGGGTTTCTTTCTGTATGCGGTATCGGGATTCGTCTTTTTTCGATTTACCAGCTTCCTCGGATTCGTGGTCGCCGAGATAATTTTCGGTATTGCCGAGACGTTTATCTCCGGTGCATTGGAAGCCCTGGCGGTCGATTCGATGGATACAGTCAGGCGCGATCAAAATCTGTCGAAGCTTTTTGCCGACAGAACCGTTTTTAAAACATCGTTTTTATTGATTGGCATGCTTCTGGGCGGATTTCTGGCCGGATCGTACTTGTCGAGTCTGTTTATACCATTTGTTTGTATTGCATTGGTTGGATTTGTAATGGCGTTGTTTTTGAAGGAAGTTAAAGGCGGTAGGTCGAAATCCCCGCAGGGATATAATCCCAAGGGATTTCGACATCTTAAAGAGCCGAAAGCCCAAAAGGCATTCCGACCTACCCTAAAACAATTTCTAAAAACACAACCGATCGTGATGGCGCTATTTGCGGTTGGATTATTCGCCAACTTCGCTTATGAACCGGCCGATCAATACTGGCAGGTTTTGTTTTCGGAAATTAAGAGAATTGAGCCTTCATATTTCGGTATAATCACCGCCGCCGGACTGATACTTGTGATTTTAACCGCGAAATTCAGCGAGAAGTTGTATAACAGGCTGACGTTATATCTGACCGGCTGTTTTATTTTGATGGCTTTGTCATTATATATGACGGCCGGCTTGACAATCTACCCCGCCATAGCCGGAATCGTCATCTATTTTGCACTCAAAGAATTAGTGCGGCCGGCGATATCGACGCATCTCAATCGGGCGTTATCGTCGGAAAGGCGCGCCACATACTTATCCGCCTATAATATGACCTGCTCGGTCGGCGAAGTCATCGCCGGTATCATTGCCGGTCTGTTGGCAGCACGATTCGGGGTAAAGTTTATATTTTATTTCTCTGCAGCCGCGGCGGTCTCTGTGATAGTTGTATATACGGCGATTTCGAAATTCAGAACGCAATAGCTTAAAACCCAAATTATTTTTATAAATAGCTTGACAAAAAGGCGAAATGGCATATTTTCTCAAATTATTAGTTTGTGATTTATATCACAAAGTTGACATACGAAGCGAAAGGTTAACCGGATAATGGACCAATACCTGGCGGTTTTGATTTTCCTCTTGGTGGGAATAGGATTGGTCCTTTTTACATTCTTTTTCTCCCGCCTGATACGGCCGTCGCATCCCTACAAAGCCAAGAACCAGAACTACGAATGCGCCGAGCAACCGATTGGCAGTTCATGGATTAAATTCAATAATCGTTTTTATATTTTTGCCCTGATTTTTGTCGTATTTGATGTGGAAGCTGTTTTTCTGTTTCCCTGGGCGGTAGCGTTCGGGAAGTTGGGTTTGTTTGCTTTGATTGAGATGATTATTTTTATCGTCATACTGGTTTTCGGCCTTTATTACGCCTGGAAAAGAGGTGTCCTGAAATGGGTCTGATAAAGAAAATACCGGTATATCTGGAGAGACTTCCCGGCGGCGGGATTCTCACCACTTCCCTTGACTGGGTTTTCGACCAATCCCGCGCCAGTTCGCTGTGGTATTTACTATTCGGAACCGCCTGCTGCGCCATCGAGTTGATGGCAACCGGCGCTTCGCGCTACGATTTTGACCGATTGGGCATGATTTTCCGCGCCTCGCCACGCCAGGCTGATTTAATTATCGCCGCCGGAACCATCACCAAAAAAATGGCGCCCCGTTTGCGGCTTCTCTACGACCAGATGGCCGAGCCGCGCTATGTGATTGCCATGGGCGGTTGTACGGTCGGCGGCGGGCCGTTCTATTATGACAGTTACGCGGTCGAGAAGGGTATCGATCATATCGTACCGGTCGATGTCTATATCCCCGGTTGTCCGCCGCGGCCGGAATCGCTGCTGGAGGGATGTATCACGCTTCAGAAAAAGGTTAAGAAAGAAAAAATCAAAGACTGGAGTTAAGGCACAACCGAGATGGACCGCGACGAACTGATCAAACATCTGCTTGAAAAATTCCCGGAAAAAATCGAACTTCTGGAAACCGGCCGGGCCGAACCGTTTTTTCTTTTGAAAAATAAGGACGATCTGGTTGCCTTTTGCGAATCAATTAAAACCGACGAGAACCTCGATATAGATTACCTCTGCAATATCGGCGCCGTCGATACCGGCGAACGCTTTGAGGTCGTTTACGATGTCGCCTCGGTTAAGAAACATATCCGTTTTGATTTTAAATTACGCTTTGAATATGAGGGCGCGGAAATCGATTCGGTTCAAAAAGTCTGGCCGGCGGCCAACTGGTACGAGCGCGAGATGTGGGAGCTCTACGGAATAAATATTCGCGACCACGGAAACCTGAAACGCTTTCTATTGCCGGATGACTGGGATCAGGGACACCCGATGCGTAAAAATTGGGATGCCCCCGATTTCGTCAGGATGCCTGAAGTGGAATGACAGCGCCGGGAATACATACCGAAGAATTTCAGGTCAATATGGGGCCGCACCATCCCTCGACGCATGGTGTCTGCCGCTTTATTCTGACCATGGACGGTGAGGTGATTATTAAGGCCGAGCCGGTTATCGGTTATCTTCACCGGGCGCTGGAAAAAATCTGCGAAAACAGAACTTACCAGCAATGTATTCCGGTTCTGGATCGGTTCGAGTATTGCACCTCGATGTCATGCAACGAAGCTTTCGCGCTGGCCGCGGAAAAACTGGGCGGGCTGGAAGTTCCCGAGCGGGCCGAGTATCTTCGGGTAATTATGCTGGAGTTGAATAGAATCGCGAGTCATCTCATCTGGTTCGGAACGACCTCGCTGGATTTAGGGGCCATCACGCCGTTTTTGTACGGCTTTCGTGAGAGAGAGGATATTCTTGACCTGTTCGAGATGACCTGCGGGCAGAGATTGACATACAATTATATCCGCGTCGGCGGCGTGGCCAAAGATATTCCCCCGGAATTTATTCCCAAATGCAAAGAGTTTTTGGATAAGTTTGATGCCAAAGTCGATGACTACGAGCGCGTACTGACCGAAAATCCGATTTTTATAGTGCGTAATAAAGATATCGGCGTGCTGACGCCGGAGATGGCTATTGCTTACGCTGTTTCCGGCCCGTCATTGCGGGCATCAGGTGTAAAATTCGACCTCAGAAAAGATGACCCTTATTCGATATATGATCGTTTTAATTTTAATATCCCGGTAACGCATAACGGCGACTGCTATGATCGGTATTTGATTCGTATCGCCGAGATGCGCGAGTCGGCCAGGATCGTCAGGCAGGCCATCGAACAGATTCCGGAGGGTGAGATTGCTGCCAAAGTCAGCATGAATTACAAGCCGCCGGAGGGCGAGGTCTATAGCCGTATCGAAAACTCGCGCGGCGAGATGGGGGTTTATATTCAGTCACCGGGAAAAGAGAAAAAACCGCTTCGGGTGAAACTGCGCGGCGGCTCGTACAATCAGTTACAGGTCATGCCGGAACTTGTCAAGGGGCATAAAATCGCGGACGTCGTCGCGATTATGGCCTCACTGGATATCATCCTGCCGGAGGTGGACAGGTAATGGAAATCACCGGCATATTCAAATATCTTTACGAACAACTGGTGGCGACCGGCTTATCGCAGACCTGGGTTGAGATAATATCGCTGGTTGTGGCGGCGGTCATTGTTTTTGGTTTTCTGGCGGTGATGGCGCTGTTTCTGGTCTGGTGGGAAAGAAAAGTATCGGGGCATATTCAGCAGCGCTTCGGCCCGATGATGACCGGCTGGCACGGCTGGCGGCAGACAATTGCCGATGCCGTTAAATTACTGCAGAAAGAAGATATTACACCATCGACCGTCGACCGCCCCGTTTTCTATTGGGCGCCGATAATATGTTTTGTGGCCGCCTTTGTGGCGTATGTGACGATTCCGTTCGGGAAGGGTCTGATAGTTTCGGATCTGAATATCGGGATACTCTTTATCATTGCCATTACGACCTTCACGATTATATCGCTCCTGATGGCGGGATGGGGTTCCAACAATAAGTACGCTTTGCTGGGCGGGATGCGCTCGGCGGCGCAGGTGGTCAGTTATGAAGTGCCGATGGTCGTGGCGGTACTGGCGGTGGTTTTATTCGCGGGGTCGATGTCGATGGTGGATATCGTGCAATCCCAGGCAAAAATTTATCAGTGGTACATTTTTCGCCTGCCGTTCGGGCCGATCGCTTTTATTATTTACATAATCGCCGCGACCGCCGAGACGAATCGTACCCCATTTGATATTCCGGAGGCCGAGCAGGAGCTGGTGGCCGGATTCAATATCGAGTATTCGGGGATGAAGTTCGCGATGTTTTTCCTGGCCGAGTTTGTCAATATGTTTACCGTCTCGGCCATCGCCGCCACATTATTTTTGGGCGGCTGGCAGGGACCGTGGCTGCCGTCGTGGATGTGGTTCCTGATTAAATCGCTGGCGCTCGTGTTTGTCTTTATGTGGTTTCGGTGGACATACCCGCGATTACGCGTGGACCAATTGATGGAATTTTCCTGGAAATTCCTCCTGCCGGTCGCATTTGCCAATTTGATTCTGGCCGGATGGATGAAATATTCGGGGTGGTTTAACTGGTGAAAAAATTGATCGATGCCGTTAAGAATCTGGTGATCGGGCTGCTTACGACCGGAAAACATCTGGGGCGTCACGCCGTGACGCTTCAGTATCCCAAAGAAAAATGGGAGATGCCGGAGCGGTCCCGCGGTATTGTCGTTTTGCTTTCGGATGAAGAAACCGGCGAGCTGAATTGCACCGTCTGTATGTTGTGCGCCCGCGCCTGCCCCAGCTATGCCATCAGGATTGAATATGAAAAAGACGAGAAAAAGAAACGGCATCTTAAAGATTTCATTGTTGATTATAACGTTTGCTGTTTTTGCGGTCTGTGCGAGGATGTCTGCAATTTTGCGGCGATAAAACTGGCGCCCAAGTATGAATTTTCGACGCTGGATAAAAGCGATTTAATCTGGCACACGGATAAACTTCAGGAGATGGGTCGCGACGTTCCTTACGAAAAGCCGGTCAGGAAAAAAGCGGTTGCAAAACCTGCTGTAAAACCGGCGGCCAAACCGATCACATCTGAGACCGAAAATAAATCAACCGCAGGGCCTGAAAAAACGACCGAGGACAAACCTGTAGAAAAGCCTGAAACGAAATCTGAAACAGAGCAACCGGAAACGAAGACTCCGGATAAACCCGAGGCGAATGTCCCTGCCGAGATAGAAAATAAGGACGAAAACGACAAGCCGGCCGGGGAGCAGATATAATGGATGCTTTCCTGCAGTTATACAGAGATATCGTGGCGCAACCTGTTTTCTATCTGCTGGCTTTTGTGATTATTATCGCATCGATGCTGGTCGTCACTCTTAAAAATATATTCCATTCGGCTCTTTTCCTGATACTGACGCTGTTTGCCGTGGCCGGAATTTATATTTTACTTAACGCCGAATTTCTGGCGGCGGTGCAGGTGCTGATTTATGTCGGTGCCGTGGCGGTTTTAATGATATTCGCCATTATGCTTACCTCGCAGATGGCCTCGGTCAAAATAAAGCAAAGCAACGAACAGGTGGTGGTGGCGTTCTTTATTTGCGCCGGATTTTTATTGTCGGGCCTCGGTTCCATTCCCGGCACAGTCTGGCGTGTCGTCGAAACCGCCTTACCGGAGAAAAACGCCCTGACCATCGGGAAATATCTCATGACCGAATATGTCTTGCCGTTTGAAGTGGTCTCGATACTTCTTCTGGCGGCGATGATCGGCGCTATTGTTCTGGCGAGAAAGGAACGCTCGTAAGATGTATCAGTATCTGGCTCTGGCGGCGGTTCTGTTCGCGATCGGTATGTTCGGCGTCCTGACACGTCGCAATGCCATCGGTATTCTGATGTCACTGGAATTGATGTTCAATGCCGTGAATATCAATCTGGTGACCTTTAATAAATACATTAAGCCTGGTGAATTAACCGGCCAGATTTTCGCCCTTTTTGTTATAGTCGTTGCCGCCGCCGAAGCGGTCGTCGGACTGGCGATAGTGCTGCTTCTGTATCGCAACTGGAAGGGTATCGACATCGATCGCATTAATATTATGAAGTGGTGATATGCTCGAAAAAGCCTTTTTAATACCGATCTATCCCCTGTTCGCGTTTCTGGTGATCATTTTCTTCACGCGCTGGAAAGAAAGACTGTCGGCTTATCTGTCGATTACGATGATTCTTATTGGATTCGTCCATTCGATTTTTGTCCTGGTTGATATGATAAACCGTCATGGCGTCCCGTTGGAATTATCAATGCCGTTTATCAGTCTTACCAATTTCAGTCTCGAGCTCGGGATGTGGATCGATCCGCTGACGGCGGTCATGTTTATGGTGGTAACGATTGTCAGCGGTTGCGTGCAGATATATTCGCTGGGGTACATGAAAGACGATCCGCGCTGGAGCCGGTATTTCTCGTATTTGTCGCTGTTTTCATTTTCGATGCTGGGTCTGGTGATAGCCAACAATTTCTTTATGATATTTATTTTCTGGGAACTGGTCGGTCTGACAAGTTACCTGCTGATCGGCTTCTGGTTCGAGAAAAAGTCGGCATCCGACGCCGGCAAGAAAGCATTTATCACCACCCGTATCGGCGACCTCGGATTTATTGTCGGCCTCTTGATTTTGATGACTTATGCCGGGACGCTGAATTATCAGGAAGTTTTCGCGAAAGTTTCTTCCGGTGCGATACCGATAGGCATTCTAACCGCGACCGGAATATTCGTTTTCTGCGGAGCGGTCGGTAAATCGGCCCAGTTCCCTCTTCATGTCTGGCTCCCGGATGCCATGGAAGGTCCGACGCCGGTTTCCGCCTTGATCCATGCCGCGACAATGGTCGCCGCCGGTGTCTATCTGGTGGCGAGGGTGATGACTCTCTATGTCGGCTCGGAAACATCAGCCATGGTGGTGGCGGTGATCGGTTTGATAACGTCGCTTCTGGCCGCCTCGATTGCCATAACACAAAACGACATTAAGAGAGTGCTGGCCTATTCGACCGTCAGCCAGCTGGGATATATGATTATGGCGCTGGGTCTGTATGGCGTCGATATGGCTTCCAACCCGCACGCGCATTCGGTCGGTTTTTACGCCGGGACATTTCACCTGATGACCCATGCCTTCTTTAAATCGCTTCTATTTCTCGGTGCCGGTTCGGTGATTCATGCGGTCCACACCAATGAAATTACCGAGATGGGCGGATTATCGAAAAAAATGAAAATTACGACACTGACCTTTTTTATTGCGTCACTTTCTATTTCCGGAATCTTTCCGCTGTCAGGTTTCTGGTCCAAGGATGAAATCGTGGCGGCCACATCGGGACATCCGGTCTTTATGTTCTTCACTTTATTGATTGCCTTCATGACCGCCTTTTATATGTTCCGTCTTTGCTTCCTGACTTTCACCGGCGAGCCGCGTGACCAGCATCGGTACGAACATGCGCATGAATCACCGCGCTCGATGACCTACCCGTTGATGATTCTTGCGTTCCTGTCGATTTTCGCCGGATGGGTCGGTTTACCCTGGCTGCATAACGGATTTTCGTCATTTGTGTATCACGGCGAACATATGGAACATCACCCGTCGTACATCCTGATGGTCGTCTCGACAATCGTCGCCGTATCCGGAATCGGCTTTGCCTACCTTGTATATTACAGGAAAAAAGTCTCGGCCGATGCTCTCGCGGAGAAGTTCGGTTTCTTCTATAAACTATCGTTTAATAAATTTTATTTTGATGAGTTATACGACTACATTATCATCGGCCCGGTGCTGGGTTTCGCCCGAGCGATGTGGTGGTTCGATGCCAATATTATTGACGGTCTGGTGAATTTCACCGGCTGGTTTACGGTCAAGTGGGCCGATGTCAAGATGTGGTTCGACAAATGGATTATCGACGGTATCGTCAACGGGCTCGGCTATCTTTGCATGGGCGGAGCCTGGATATTGAAGTTTATTCAAAGCGGCTCGGTGCAGTTTTACACCCTGATGATTATGGCCGGGGCGACCGGGCTGGTTATATATAGAGTCACGCCGGAAGGCTTTTTATACTATCTGGCGGGAATAATTCTGGTGGCGTTATCGCGCCTACTGGCGAAAATGGTGCGTCCCGCCCGTGCTAAATCGGGTTCGAATAGTGAAGGTTAGGAGGACAGAATAGTATTATGAATTTTCCGATATTGAGTTACCTGATATTTATCCCGCTGGTTGGTTTTGTGGCGGTAATGTTTCTCCCGCGTGAGAAACACTGGCTTATTCGGTGGGTGTCAACCTTCTTTACGTTTATCCCGATGGTGCTGTCGTTCTGGTTGACGTATGATTACTATTTCAATTACTCCGGCTCGGCGGCGATGGCCTATACTGAAGGGCCTCTAAGCTGGATCGCACCAATCAATGCCTTTTATTTTCTGGGTGTTGACGGCATCTCGGTGCCAATGCTTTTCCTGACCGGCCTGCTGACGTTTTTATCGATCATCGCTTCATTCAATATTGTCAACCGGGTCAAAGAGTACTTCGCCTTTTTCCTGCTCCTGGAAACCGGGATGATCGGTGTCTTTTGCGCGCTGGATTTCTTCCTTTTTTATGTTTTCTGGGAAGTCATGCTGGTCCCGATGTATTTCCTGATCGGCATCTGGGGCGGGCCGCGAAAAGAATATGCCGCCATCAAGTTCTTCCTGTATACGTTGTTCGGGTCGATTTTCATGCTGGTTGCGATTTTGATTCTGTACTTCACTTCCGAACCGCATACGCTCAATATTCTGGAGTTGATACAGACCGCACCGAGCACTGTGACACATTCGATGCAGATGGTTTGCTTCATCTTCTTCTTTGTCGCCTTTGCCATCAAAGTCCCGGTCTGGCCGTTCCATACATGGTTGCCCGATGCTCACGTCGAGGCGCCGACGGCCGTTTCCGTGATTCTTGCCGCCGTCTTGCTTAAGATGGGCACCTATGGTATGCTGCGCGTATCCTGGCCGATGTTCCCCGAGATGGTACGTTACTTCCATATCCCCATCGCCTTGCTGGGACTGATAGCCATCATTTACGGCGCTCTGGTTTCGATGGCCCAGAAAGATTTGAAAAAGCTGGTGGCATACTCCTCGGTGTCGCACATGGGCTTCTGTATTCTGGCGTTAGGGGCATATACGTCCGTTACCGCCATCTCGGGTTGCCTATTCCAGATGTTCAGTCATGGTCTTCTCACCGGGGCATTGTTCCTTATGGTCGGTGTTTTATATGACCGCGCCCACACCCGCGAGATTGCCGCTTTCGGCGGTCTGGGTGCAAAAATCCCCGTTTATACCGGCCTGATGGTGCTGTTCGCGATGGGTTCACTGGGCTTACCCGGTATGTCCGGATTTGTGTCGGAGTTTATGGTTTTTGTCGGGTCCTTTGCCAGTTTTAATGTAATCACCGCTCTGGCGGTATTGGGTGTGGTACTGACGGCCGGATATATGCTTCGGATGGTACAGCGGATATTCCTCGGTGAATTCAATGCCGAAAAGTGGGGTGGCTTGACCGAGATGAATACGCGCGAAATCCTGATGGTGGCTCCGCTGGCGATTCTGACCATCGTTATCGGTGTCTACCCGGCGCCGTTGTCGAATATTTTGAGAGCCACTCTGGAAAATCTGGTCAACGTATTGGCGCGATAGGAAATTATAATGATGCCGGATATTAATATACGTATTCTCGTCCCGGAAATGTTCCTGTTCCTGTGGGCTCTGTTCCTGTTTTTATTCGATCTCGGTACCAAAAGAAAAAATCCCAAACAAATCGGCTATCTGGCCATGATCGGAGTCGCCGCCACCGCTGTTTTGTTGTTCTTTTTCCACGGCGGGAATTCATTCGGGAGCATGTTCCGCTCGGACCAACTGGCCGTCTTTTTTAAAGTCATTTTTCTCGGCTCCGCTTTCATGGCGATCGGCTCATCGTTTGATATCGCCAAAGAAAAAATAAAAAATCATCGCGGCGAATTTTACGGCCTGATTTTGTTTTCGACGGTCGGTATGATGTTTCTTTCGTCGGCCGACGAACTGATTTCGCTGTATATCGGTCTGGAACTCACGACCGTGCCGCTGTTCGTCCTGGCCGCCTTTTATAAGGATGACAAAATCTCGCTCGAGGCCGGATTAAAATACATGATTATCGGCGCGTTTTCCTCCGCGATTTTGCTCTACGGTATCTCGCTGATGTACGGTATTACCGGCACTACCGACCTGATTGAGATGAAAATTAATCTGTCGCTGGTATTTTTATCCTATGGCAAAATCGGCGCCGGATTTATCCTCGCGGTTGTGATGATAATCGCCGGAATCGGGTTCAAGCTGGCATTGGTCCCGTTTCATATGTGGGCCCCCGATGTATATCAGGGCGCTCCGACTCCGATTACGGCTATTTTATCGGTCGGTTCCAAGGCGGCCGGGATCGTTGCCTTTTTGAGGATTTTTGTCAACGGGCTGATTGCTTTTTCCGATAAAGTGATGGCGCCGCTCGACTGGGGTATTACGGTGGCCGTCCTGGCGGCCGCAGCCATGATTATTGGCAATGTCACCGCTCTGAGGCAAAAAAACATCAAACGGATGCTGGCTTACTCATCGATCGCTCAAATCGGATATGTCATGGTCGGCATGGTCGCCGCGACCAAAATGGGTGTCGCCGCCGTCGGTTATTACATGTTCTTATACCTGTTCGCCAATATGGGGGCCTTTGCGGTCGCGACTATTTTTAACGATAAAACCGGCTCGGACGGTATCAGCAGTTATTCCGGATTGGCGAAATCGTCACCATCGGTTTCGGCATTTATGACGGTATTTATGCTTTCGCTGGCCGGTATCCCGCCTCTTGGCGGATTCGCCGCCAAATATTTCGTTTTTGCGGCCGGTATCCAGGCCGGTTATTTATGGCTGGTAATTCTGGCGCTGCTGACGGCCGTCATTTCACTTTATTATTATGCCAATGTTATCAAGCAGATGTATTTCTCGAGGGAAACCTCCGAGGTGAAAATCAAACCGGCGGTGTCGGCCAATATTGTTCTGATAATGGGTGTGGCCGGTATTATAATATTCGGGATCTATCCGGAGCCGATTTTGAATTTCGCTCTTGAGGCCGCCAGGGTTTTTGCGTTTTAATTTTTTTGGACGGGATTTACGTTTATCGATTGATTTTTTGCCGGATTTTAGTATACAAGCTGTATAAATATGGAAAAGAGCCGATTAATTTAACAGATCGGCTAAGAGATGTCTGTATTAAAGGTCGTTAAAGATATCATAAGGCGGCAGTTTGTATCAGGAGTTCTGGTCGTCGTCCCGCTTATCCTGACGTATGTCGTTCTGCGCTTCCTTTTTGAGGCCATCGACGGCATCCTCTTACCTGTCATAATGCACCTGTTTGGTTATGCCGTTCCCGGGCTGGGTATTATCGCCACCATTCTAATCATTCTTTTAACAGGCTTTTTTATTCGCAGTATTGTCGGCGCCACATTATATAAACATGGCGATCGTATTCTGGCCAGAATCCCGCTCATACGGGTCGTCTATCTGGCCGCCAAGCAGTTGATCGAAGCGATTACGATGCCGCAGGTTAAATCATTCAGAGAAGTCGTCATGATTGAGTATCCCCGCCGCGGTCTGTATGTCGTCGGTTTCGCAACTTCAAGGACGAGACGTATAAGCGATGGCGTTATCGAGAAAACATTGGTCGGCGTGTTTGTCCCCTCAACGCCGACGCCGATATCCGGATTTGTCGTTTTTGTCCCGGAAGATGAGGTAACACCTCTAAAGATTACGGTTGAAGAAGCCATCAAAATATTGGTTTCCGGCGGGATTGTCACGCCGCCTTTGATACGGAAGGCGACCGAAGATAAACCTTATACGGAAGCAAGGGAGCGCAATGCGGTTAGCTAATATACTTAAGGAAAAGTATATTGTCGAAAATCTCGCCTCAACCGACAAAGAGACCGCGATCGATGAACTGCTTTCGCTGCTAAGAAAAGATATTCCGAATATTGATATCGAGGCCATTAAAAAGCTTATTGTTGAACGCGAAGAGACCGAGAATACGTCGTACGGCCATGGATTCGCTTTTCCGCATGCTCGAACCGATGAAGTCGATGATATGTATATCCTTCTGGGAATTTCGCAAAATGGTCTTGTGGATAAAACCCCTGATGATATTCCCTTGTCGGTAGTTGTCCTGCTGCTGACACCGTCCCAAATTTCCAAGCTTTATCTTCAAACACTCTCGGCCTTTGCCACTTTTGCCCGTACTGAAGGAACACTTGCGAAAATAAAATCGACTCGAAGTGCCACGGAGGTTGTCGAGATAATCTGGCAGAGCGGTGTCAGGGTGGAAAAGGAGTTGACGGTCAAGGATATAATGCGCCGAAATGTCGTTACCGTCTCTCCCGATCGCAGCCTGAAAGAAGTTGCTAATATGATGTTTAAAAACCGGATATCGGCTTTGGCGGTGGTTGACGATGAGGGCAGATTGCTGGGGCAGATTACCGACAGAGATTTAATTCAGGCGGCCTTGCCGGACTATAAGACTCTGATATCGAATTTGAATTATTCGATGGATATCGAACCGTTTGAAGAGCTTCTGAAGAAGGAAGACAAAATCAAAGTCTCGCAGCTATTCAATACCGATCATGAAGTCGCCTCGCTGGATACGAAAATCGTCGAAGTGGCTGCATTAATGATATTTAAGGACCTTCGCCGGGTTTTTGTCACCCAGAATGATAAACTGATCGGCATCCTCCTCCGCAAAGACATCGTCAACATGATAATCCGGGGCTGAATCACCGGTTTTTCCAGTTTTTTCCAAATTTTCCACATCGAATTAACAGGTTATCCACATTATAAATTCGATAAGCTATCCATCGCGTATGAAAGTAAATAAGGGCAGCACTCTAAAATAAGTCTGACCACTTGGAGTGTCAGTTCCGTAGCCCAACCGCTCTGCGGTGGGTTTTTTCCCTCCACGATCCCGGCCAGTAAGCTGTTATTCCAAAACACCCGTTTACAAAATCGCTACAGAATCGATGTTGATTCCGAGTCGCGGCCGTTATGTAGAAACAAGGAATGGGCTGATTATGGATTATTACATTAGGGAGGGGGCAGACGAGGACGTCTGCGGCCCACAATATTTTGTTGGCGCACGGGGACATACGCCAACCACGTCGTATCGGGAAAAGGCAAAAAAAAGATGTTAAAATATGCGAAACGAACCCAATTCATTGGACTATCAACTCCCACAACCCGTTACACGATTTTCCCACCAAAAAACGCCAAAAAAGGATTCCTTAAATATGCGAAACGAAGCCATTTTGGAGCGGATACATTTAGCGTCGTTTGTAGCGGCGAGGCTTGCCCTCGCCCTTGTTGATTTTGCCGATGACGTTTTTCAAACCAGGGCGACCGCAAGGGTCGCCCCTATAGCAATGTTGGTCGCGTCGGTTCCTGCGGCCCGATTAATCGGGGCGTGTGAACGGACGCCAAAATTTTTTAAAAAATCAAAAACGAAGCCATTTTTTGATCATGAATTTATACTGCCTTGTGCCTGATGCGGCAAATCAGGATTGCGTGGATTCTGATTTGCTCTTCTGCGGGAAGAAAACCGAAAGAAGGATGGATATTGACATCAGCGCCGCGATGATGCCGAGTGCCAGCAAATCGGGCATTTCGTACAATCCGGAGATAAGCATTTTGATCCCGACAAAGGTCAGTATCGCTGAAAGACCGTATTTAAGATAATGGAACATATCCATCAGACCGGCGATAGCGAAATACATCGCCCGAAGACCCAGAATGGCAAAGACATTGGAGGAATACACGACAAAGGGATCCAGCGTAATGCCGAAAATGGCCGGGATAGAATCGACGGCAAAGACGACGTCGGTGGTTTCTATGACTATTAAGACTACAAACAGCGGCGTGGCGTAAAGCCCGCCGCGGATTTGGGTGAAAAAATGCCCGGCGACATAGTTTTTGGAAATCGGCAGAAATTTCCTGACCAATTTCAGGATCGGATTTTTCTCCGGCTCGATATGCTTGTCTTTGGTCAGTCCCATCCTGATGCCGGTGATAATCAGGAAAGCTCCGAAAATATATATCACCCAATGAAACAGCGAGATGAGGGCGACGCCGATACCGATAAAGAGGCCGCGCATAATGAGCGCGCCGAGTATCCCCCAGAAAAGGACTTTGTACTGGTATTCATCGGGGACACGGAAGTAAGTAAAAATCAGGAGAAATACAAAAATATTATCGATACTGAGCGAGCGTTCAATGAGATAACCGGTGAAAAACTGCAGGGCGATTTGCTGCCCGCGCCAGAAATAAACGACCGCGTTAAAGGCCAGCGCGACGAGAATCCAGATGATACTCCAGAGTAAACCCTCCTTAACGGTAATCTTATGATCTTTACGATGAAACACACCCAGATCGAGCGCAAGCAAAGCCAGAACGAGAAGATTAAATCCGCCCCAGAGGACATATTTGTGAGTGAGAATTTCGAAAAAGCTGTCCATCGCCGCCTTTAATAATCAGTCCAACTATCGTATAACAGGCGGCAATATAGAAAGAGCCATGGATAATGTCAATAAAAGCTGTCGGCCATCTTTTCCGGAGACAATTGTATCAGCTCAAATTACCCTTGGGGCGGAAACCAATCCGTGGAAAAGGATTGACAATCGAACTGGCAATATTGGTCAGGTGTGCCGCGACACGTTTTAGATACCTGAAATACAGCGCCAGTACGGTGGCATCGCCCGGCCCGAGCGATTTGTCTTTTTCGTTGATGATATCCTTTACAATTAGATCGCACTTCGAGGAAATATTGCGATGTTCCGACATCATGCTTCGGGCTTTGGTAACATCCATATCGGCGATAACACCGGCTATTTTATCGAATCGGTCTTTGACCACCTGTTCTATCTCTATCAAATCTTTTTCAAAGATGCCGCCTTCCAGTTTTTTCGGATGCGCCACGGCCAGTTCGATGATGTTTTTGGTGTAATCGCCGATGCGTTCGACATCGATGACAATCGATACGAGCACCAGACCGGGGACGATATTATGAGTTCCGGAAACGGTCAGATGTGTCAGAACATTGCGCCGAACCTTGCGTTCGTATCTGTTGATCTCTTTGTCTTTCTCATAAATATCAAACGGCAGATCGGAATTATCGCGCTGCCGCAGCGATTTTACCGAGGCCAGGTACATCTCGCGATCGGTTTGAAGCATCTTGATGGTTGTTTCTATAGCCTGATCGAGGAGATTCTCTTTCCCGAAAAGTTCGAGGAATTTTTTATACATACGCTATTACCTCAATAGAAATATTAATACTATCGGAATCACGAAAAAAATCAATACTATAAAAATAATCGGATACAATCGACTTTTTAACGCAAGGCTCGAGATCCTTTTCGCCAAAAAGATCGGCAGTCGGGCGAGCGGGAGGAAAATGACAATGCCGCAAATATTAAAAAGCAAATGGGCAAAAGCGACTGAAAGGGCGGCCTCGTTGGAGGTTACCAGAGCGGCCATGATGGCGGTTATGGTCGTTCCGATATTGGCGCCCAGCGTATATGGAAAAACCTGCCGCAACGAAAGCACCCCGGCACCGATTAGAGGAATTATAATCGAGGTCGTAATCGAAGAGGACTGGACGACCGCCGTCAGCAAAATACCGAGTACAAGAGCGCGAGAGGTCGTCCTGAAGATATATTTATCGAAAAATCCCTCAACGCGTGAGAGAACCAGAGATTTCATAATATCGACGATAAACTTGAGAGCCACAAAGAGTAGAACGATCGAAAATATTACAGTCAGCCAGGGGCTTTGTCCGAGGAAATCGACGATTTCATGTGCCACCGGTGTCGTAATAAGTTTAACCGGCGACGCGAATTGCAGTCCCCCGGCGCTTTCAAAAAGCTTCGCCAGAAAATCGGCGGCAATCCCCAAAAAATTGGTGAAGTATTGAAGAGGAAAGAACAGTAGAACTGATAAAACATTAAAAATGTCATGAACAATGGCTCCTGAAAAGGCGCGTCTGAACTCATGGGTTCGGGCTATATGCGTAAGCGAAACGAGCGTATTGGTGATGGTCGTCCCGATATTGGCGCCCATCACGATGGGGATGGCGCTTTCAAATGAAATAACACCCCCGGCCACCATGCCGACCAGAATAGAAGTCGTCGTGGAAGAAGACTGTATAATCGATGTCGCCAGGATGCCCATAAAAAGCCCGACAATCGGATTTGAGGTCGTATTTAGCAGAGTCTCAGCGAAGCCCTTGCCAAAGAGCTTAAAGCCGTCGCCCATAAGGCAAATAGAAAGAATAAATAGATAAAGAAAAAACAGGATACCGACCGGTTTAAGAATCGCGAAGTATTTCGATTCCCGTTGGCGTCTGAAAAGCGAGCTTATTTTATTCCTGCCGCGTTCGGCAGAATTATTCAATGTGTCATCCCCAGTGCCGTTACTCTATAATAATTGCGTCGAATATATCGGTCTGATTCCGTCGAGTCAAGTATTCAATTTTCAGGAGGAAACTCAAAGGCGAGATTCAAAAATATATTGATTTTACTTCGTGAATTCCGGTTCCGCGATATGCGTGCTGTCCTCAGGATGGCAGCAGCCGGTGACTTGGGTTTCTCCGGTGTTTTTCTGTTCTATCTTGGGGCTGACGAATGGAATTCCCAGCGACATGCCCCTTAATATAAATAGAGCGGCCAGCAAGACAGCTCCGACCGGGAGAAGTCTGCGCATTTTGACTTTGAGTTTAAAACTTATCACTTTTCCGACGAGCGACATTATCAGCATGACCGGAAAGGTTCCCAACCCGAATAGGGCCATATACAATGCACCACCCAGCGGCGAACCGGTCGAAATGGAGCCGGCGATAGCGATATAAACGAGACCGCAAGGTAGAAATCCATTTAAGATACCGATTACGAACAACGAGCCAATCGATTTTCTGCCCAAAAAATACTGCCACCATTTTTTCATGCGCATGGTCATTTTGCCGTGCAGATTAGCCCCGGTCAAAAAAACAGTATATTTGCTGGGAAGAAGAAGCGCCAGCAGGATTAATATACCGAGTATTATGGAAACGACCTTTTGATAGCCGCCGATAAAAAACGACTGACCGATAAAGCCGAAAATCAAACCGAAGATAGAATAGGTTATTATACGGCCAAAATTGTAAAAGACTCTTCCGATCAATAGCTTAATCCTGGGAATATCTTTGACCGGCAGGGCGATGGCGATCGGGCCGCACATACCGATGCAATGGAGGCTTCCGGCCAATCCGACAATCAGTGCGGTCCACAATTCCATTTTGTAATTATCTCCTAATTAATTATCAACGGCAATTGGCTGAAGTACTCAAGTGAATCGACTTTCCACAATATTTTAATCTGCCAGTAGCCGCGCAGCATTCGATCGGCCTTAATCTCCTGAACACCCGACGAGTCAATCAGTATGGGAACATCAAAATCAAGTCCGGCATTTGACGGGCGGAACATCTTAATAACACCACTGAGTTCCTTATTTTCCATAATCGGAAAGACAACTTCGATGTTGCCCGATGTCGAATTATACGAAGCCGAGACTTTTTTTTCAAGCTTGTCGGCGCGTTCCATTCTGTCGATCTGCTCCTGATAGTCCAAACCTTTCTGGTAATAATTATCTTCAACCATTTGAACATCCTGAAATGAAGCAGAAATGACCAGAGCCAGGATAAATAAAACAAAGCCAATTAAAAAGGCCGAAAGACCCCACCCCCATTTTGATTTTTTCACTTCGTGATTCATAGTTTTATTCTCATCGATTCAGAAAATACGGCGCCACTCATTTATTGATTTATCGCAAGGCGGAATTTTAATCCGGCTATTCCGTCGCACGATGTAATAACCTCCTTTTATTATAATCCACAAGATAATCTTGTTTGCGAAACAGGTAACTCCCACAGGCGGTCGCAATCTTATCGCGTAATGTTTCGGTATTCACGCTTGCTCCTGATGCGGGAAGGCAATCTATTCGGTCATTAATTCCCCCTGCGGGGCTTTGGCATCGGGGGGATTAGTTCCTCGCAGGGTTTTAACGAAGCTGGCCGTTTTTATTATATCCTCGGGTTTGAGCACGCCCAACCAGGAAAGCATACCCTTGGCCGGATAACCGTATCTTATGGTCTTAACAATCGAAGAAAAATCACCACCGTGCAGCCAGTAATCGTCAGTCAGATTAGGGCCAACGCCCCCTTCGCCCAGTTTGCCGTGGCATTGAACACAGTTTTGCAAAAAGGTTCGGCGACCTTCAGCGATGGCTGCCGGATCGGTCACGGGGATATATGTTGTCGTATCGGTCGCCGCCGTCAAAATAACAGCCTTACTTGCGCCGGAAGAAGCCAATTTCATTCGGGGAGTGACATCTCCATAAGGATTAAAAAAGGGCGAATGATAGTCAGGGAGAATACCAAGCACTTTCAGGTCGGATTTGGACACACGCACATAATCGGGATTCATCTCCTTTTTGTACCGGTCGACCTCGAGATATCCGAATCCGAAAAGATGATAATAAGCGAAGTACAGAATAGCCCATATTATAGATATTATAAAACCCAATGTCCACCAGCGGGGCATTCTGTTATTCATTTCCTTGATGCCGTCATAATCGTGATCTAATATTTCATCTTTGAATTTTACCATCGTCATTCCCCGCTCTTGTCATTTTTACGGCTTACATGTATCCGCATGGTTTCAGGATCATCCGAATCATCCAGAGGCAACCGGCTGTATTTTTTTAAATCCTTTTTCTTCATTCTTATGACATATACAAGTACAAAGAAAAATGATCCTATTATTAACAGCAGGAAAATAATGGCGAAAAATCGTATAGCTGTAATTGATTGCAGAAAATCTTTAATCATCGGATGCTCCTTCTCATCACTGTCCCGATTCCGTCTTTACTTTGATATCCGTTCCCAATCGTTGCAGATATGAGATTAAAGCGACTATTTTCTTATCGGGTTCGACAGTTATGCCGGCATCAGCCAGACTTTTTGCGATTTGTTCCGCCTGCTTTTGCATCTCTTCCGGCACCTTCATGTCGAAACCATCCGGATAAGGCACACCGAGTTTTTGCATGGCGCGTATTTTAGGTGGAGTGCCTTTGAAGTCGATTTTGTCCTCGGACAGCCACGGGAACGGCGGCATAATGGATCCGGGTGACATCGAAGCGGGATCATGCATGTGATTATAATGCCAGGCATCGGGGTACTTCGACCCGATTCGGTGAAGATCGGGTCCGGTGCGTTTGGAACCCCATTGGAAGGGGTGGTCATAAACGAATTCGCCCGATTTGGAGTATTCGCCGTACCGGGCGGTCTCGGAGCGGAACGGCCGAATCATCTGCGAATGACAATAATAACATCCCTCGGCAATATAGACATCGCGCCCTTCAAGCTCCAAAGGTGTGTATGGCTTCACGCTGGCAATGGTCGGCACGTTGGATTTAATCACAAAGTTCGGGATAATTTCCACGGCCCCGCCAATCGATACGGCAATCAGTGCCAAAAGCGTGAAAAGGACCGGTTTTCTTTCGAGGATGCGATGACGGAATTCATGTTTTCCGGGTTCGGTCGTTATTTTCTCGAGCGCCGGGGCTTCCGCTTTTTCATCTGGAGTGATCTTGCCCTGCCTCATGGTCCTGAATAAATTGTATGCACATAAGATCATGCCGAACAAATATAAACTGCCGGCAACGGCACGGAATATATACATCGGTATAATCGGAAAAACTGTTTCGAGAAAATTCGGGTATAGCAGAAATCCTCCGGCACCGAATTTTTTCCACATCAGACTCTGAATAAAGGCGCCGAAATACATAGGAATAACGTAGCCAAAAATGGCCAGAAGCCCAATCCAAAAGTGAAATTCGGCCATTTTTTTAGAATATAACTTAGTATTGTATAAACGTGGTATCAGCCAGTATAATATGCCGAAGGTGAGAAAGCCGTTCCAACCCAGCGTCCCGACATGCACATGAGCAATGGTCCAGTCGGTATAGTGCGAGATAGCGTTGACGCTTTTAACGGCCAGTGTCGGGCCATCAAATGTCGCGACACCGTAGGCCGTCACGGCCACGGCAAGAAATTTAAGGACCGGATCCTGGCGGACTTTATCCCAGGCGCCGCGAAGGGTAAGCAAACCGTTAAGCATACCGCCCCATGAGGGAGCCAGAAGCATAATGGAAAAAATCATGCCCAATGATTGTGTCCATTCCGGAAGGGAGGTATTGAGAAGATGATGCGGTCCGGCCCAGATATAGATGAATATCAACGCCCAGAAATGGATAATCGACAGGCGATATGAGAATATCGGACGATTAGCGGCTTTGGGAAGGTAATAGTACATCAGCCCTAAATAGGGCGTCGTCAGGAAGAAGGCGACCGCATTATGCCCGTACCACCACTGGACCAGTGCATCCTGGACCCCGGCATAAAGCGGATAACTTTTTAAGAACGAAACCGGTATTTCAAGTGAGTTGATGATGTGCAGAGGTCCGATAGTCACGACAGTGGCGATATAAAACCAAATGGCCACATACATATGGCTCTCTCGCCGCTTGAGAATCGTTCCGAACATGTTCCAGGCGAAAACGACCCAGACGATAGCAATGAGGATATCAATCGGCCATTCCAGTTCGGCGTACTCTTTGCCGGTCGTGATACCATTGGTGAATGTCAGAACGGCGGAAAGGATAATCAACTGCCAACCCCAGAAGTTTATCTTACCCAGCAGATCGCTGTACATTCGTGCCTTGCACAACCTTTGAAGGGAATGATAAACTCCCATGAAGATTCCATTGCCGACAAAAGCGAAAATAAGGGCGTTGGTGTGAACCGGACGAATATGACTGAAGGTTATCTGGGGAATACCCAGATTTAATTTTGGCAAAAACATCTGAGTGGCGGCGATGACCCCGATCAGCATGCCGACCGCTCCCCAAACAATCGTCGCTATAGCGAAATCCCGGACAATTCTATTATCGTATTCGAAGGTTTCAACCGGCATCAGGACTCCCCCGTTTTATCGGCGTCTTTTCCCTTATCCCTGTCGTCGAATAACATTCGAACCGAGGGAGTATAGAGGTCATCATATTGCCCTCGTTTTAACGATATAATAAAGGCAATCAAAAAGCCAATTGCAATAAGCAAAGAAAAAAATATTAGTAAAACCATGACTTCCATTTTAGAAAACGCCTCTGGTTTTAGCGGCAAAGGATGTTGCCAGAGTAGTAAATATAACGACTGTCACGGAACTGGCCGGCATCAATATCGCGGCAATAACCGGCGATAAGAGTCCCTGGACGGCGAAAAATAATCCGATAAGATTATATAAAAACGATATGACAAAACTGATTTTTATGATATTCATGCTATCGGTGGCCAATCTAAAAAATTTCGGCAGACGTTTAAAAGCCGAGGCCATCAGGATGCCATCACAGGCCGGAGAAAAACTGGAATCGTTTTCGGCAAGGGTTATTCCGACCGTGGCGGCTTTTAAAGCTCCGGCATCGTTAAGACCATCGCCGATCATGGCGACTTTTTCACCGGAAGCGATTTCCTTTTTCATATAATCAAGTTTGTTATGCGGCGATTGATTAAAATGCAATTTTGCGTCGGAGCCAAAAACTCCAGAGAGCCTGTCTTTTTCGTAATCATTATCACCTGATAAAAGCGATACCGAGTATTTCGATTTTAGAAAGGGTATCATTTCGGTCAGACCTTTCCGGAACAGGTTGGCGATACGAAAATAGCCTATAATTTCATTATCAATCGAGACAAAAACGGCCGTTTGATTGATTTTGTCTTCGTTTTTAGCGTTAACCCAAAAATGCGAGCCGATTTTGACATGATATCCGTCGATGTCAGCTTCCAAACCCATACCTTCCCTTTCTTCGAAATTCCTGACATTGCGGATTTCCGAATCCCGCAGCAATTCTGCAATTAATATAGACAGGGGATGCGTCGACTGGAGAACAACCGAATGAATCATACTCTTCTGTTCCGGAGTCAATTTGGCGCCGACAAAAATCGGCTGCGATGCGCCCGATTGCGTAATAGTTCCGGTCTTGTCAAATACGATTGATGTCAATTGCGATATTTTTTCGACAACGTGATTATCTTTCAGAAAAAATTTGCTTCGCCCCATGATTCTCTGGGCGGTCCCCAGTGTAAATGGCGAAGCCAGCGCCAAGGCGCAAGGGCAAGCAACAATCAAAACGGCCGTTACCGCATTCATGGCATAGGTCGAATCGGCGATCAGCCAGAATAATCCGGTCAATATTGCTATTGCCAATATTATCGGTGTAAAATATATGCTGAGTCGATTAGCAATGGTGGTCACACCGGTTTTTTCGTTGTTGCTGTCAGGGATTTGCTCCCATAGCTGCATCAGATAACTTTGCGACGGTTCTTTGACGACTTCAAGTTCCAATGATAGCCCGACCTGTCGCCCACCGGCGTAAATTCTGTCGCCAGATTTGACAGTAATAGGGGTCGATTCACCAGTAACGAAGCTATAATCGATTTTACCCCGGTCGCTGATCAGAATCGAATCAGCCGGGATTATTTCCTGATTGCGAATTATCATCCGGTTGCCGTTTTGCAGTTCGTTTAGGGGAATGTTTTCCAGATTATTCTCTTTTTTGACAAAGACCGATATCGGCAGATAGGAACGGTAATCACGATTGAATGATAATGAAAAATAGGTTTTCTTTTGATAAAGTCGCCCGATTAAAAGCAGGAAGACAAGGGCACAGAGCGAATCGAAATATCCGGCATGATTCAGGACAATTATATCATAGAGTGATCTGAAAAATAAAATAATGATTCCTATAGATACGGGCACATCCATATTAATTTGCTTCTGTCTCAAACCGTTCCAGGCCGGCTTAAAAAATTCGGTCGCGCTATAGAGAACGACCGGAATAGATAAAAAGGTTTTAATAATATTAAATATCGAGCCATAGGTGATGGAGGCGGCTTTAAAGCCGAGATATTCCGGAAAACTTAAAAGCATGACGTTACCAAAAGCAAAACCGGCGACAGCCAGCCGGGCATACAGCTTGCGGAGGGAATCGTCTTTTGTTTTTTCCGCGGTCTGCGAAAAATTAATTTCCGGCTCGTAACCGATTGAGGCCAGCAAAACGACAAGGTTTTTCAGTGACAATTTTTGAATATCAAATGTAATCGAGGCCCGGCGTTTTTGGAAATCAACCCGGGAGGTGAGAATAGATTCATTCAGCTTATATAGATTTTCCAGGAGCCAGATGCATGATGAGCAGTGAATTTGCGGCAGCGAAAATGAAATTTTCGCTTTTTTGCCGTCATTAAAATCCAGAAGTTTATCTATTATATTTTTCCGGTCGAGATAATCGAATCGTTGTTCCCGACCCGGGCGTTCCGGTTTCAGACCGGGCTTGTCGTCGATGGAATAATAACCACCCAAGTTGCTTTCGCTTAAAAGATTATAAACAGCCCGGCATCCCGCGCAGCAAAAATATTTATCCCCGTCCCGCAGGCCGTCGTCACTACACGGATCACCGCAATGGACGCATAAAATTCCGGTTTCTGCAGTTTGATCACTCATACCGGCTTTTTTTTCGGTACCCGACATATTCCCAATTCGAAGTCTATCTGTTTTCACTTAAGATAAAATTAATCAATTAATAATACAACAAAATAACCTTTTGGACCTTTATTTATTAACAATATACGCAATACAAAAGTGTCATGTAAGAAGCTAGACAGGTTATTTATTATTTTATGCAGATCGGATTTTTATTGCTGTGTATCGAAAATCAAATAAAGAACAGATTTTGTATCTTCGAATTTACTCCACGGAAGTCGTTTTTGGGTTCTCCATTTATAGTCGGAACAGTCCGTAATTTTGCGTAAGAACCTGATTTCGGAGTTTAAAAAGAATATTTGTTGACTTTTTAATTGATTTCAGCTATACGTTTCGATATTGAAAAAACGATTTCATGGCAATTGGTATGGAAAAATAATTAAGGACTTTGTCGTTGGCACAAATTTTCCCAAAGTGGATCAATAAATTTCCCATTCTGATCGTACTGGCGGTGGTCGTGTTTTTTTGTAGTGTAACCGGATTCGTCTGGTATTTTTTTTCACCCTGGTATACCGATGTTGGTTATCAGCCGGTGCAACCGGTCGAATACAGCCATAAGGTTCATGCCGGTCAATTGGGAATTGACTGCCGCTACTGCCATAACTATATCGAAGTTTCCCCCCACGCCAATATTCCGCCGACCCAGACCTGCATGAATTGTCATAAAATCGTTAAAGCCGAGAGCGAAAAATTACAGCCGGTTCGCGACAGCTGGATAAGCGGCAATCCAATCGAGTGGATCAGGATTCATAAACTGCCTGATTATGCATATTTCGATCATAGCGCGCATCTTGAAGCCGGCGTGGGATGTTTCACGTGTCATGGAAATGTGGCCGGGATGGAAAGAGTCACGCAGGTTAAGCCGCTGTCGATGTCATGGTGTTTGGATTGTCATCGAAATCCGGTTGATTATTTGCGTCCGATTGATGAAATTACCAATATGGGCTGGAAGAAACCGGGCGATCAGACTGAATTTGCACTTAAGGTCATAAATAAAAAAGGAATAAATCCGCCGACGACTTGCTCGGGTTGCCATAGATAAGCGATATGGGAAAAAAAGAAAATAAATACTGGCGATCACTGGGGCAGTTGAATAACAGCCCTGAATATCGAAAGCAACTGTTGAAAGAACATCGCACCGAAAATTCGGACGACCCGAATAAATTCAGTCGCCGCAATTTTCTTTCTATTATGGGCGCCTCGATTGCACTGGCCGGATTGGCCGGCTGCCGCCGTCCGGTGGAAAAAATTGTACCTTACGTCAGGCAACCGGAGGAGATTATTCCCGGAGTTCCGGAGTACTATGCGACAACGATGCCGCTCGGGAATTCGGCGTACGGTGTCGTGGTCGAGAGTCATGAAGGACGTCCGACCAAGATCGAGGGTAATCCGAAACATCCGTCGTCACACGGTGCAACCAATCTTTTTATGCAGGCGGCGATATTGAATCTGTATGATCCCGACCGATCGGATTCTGTTCGATTTAAGGGTGATAAGAAAAAAATCGATGATTTTCAGAAATTCTGGAAAGAGCAACTGGAGAAGTTTGACAAAAACAAAGGTGAGGGATTGGTTGTTTTTTCCGAATCGTTTTCTTCGCCGACCATGGAACGATTGAAAGCGGAATTTCACAAAAAATTTCCCAGAGCGACGTGGGTGGCGTATGAGCCGATCAACGACGGGAATCTATTGGCGGCGATTAAGAATCTGACCGGGAAATCGCTACGTCCGAATTATTATTATGATAAGGCCGATATAATTGTTTCACTTGACGCCGACTTTTTGCAGACGGAGAGCGAGAGTCTTTCGGCGGCGCAGGGTTTTGTTGCCGGAAGGAAAATATCATCGTCAGACGATAAAATGAATCGGCTGTACGTTGTCGAGAGCGGATACTCGATAACGGGGGCGATGGCGGATCATCGGATGAAATTAAAAAGCAGCGAAATCGGCGGATTGCTTTGGGCGCTGATTGAACAATTGAAGGCGCGCGGTATAAATATTAATGTTTCCAAGCCAGAAATAAAGTCTGACTTTAATTCGCAATGGCTGTCTGCTCTTGTAGATGACCTGATGGAAGCTCAAGGTAAATCGCTAATTATTGTCGGCCGCAATCAGCCGACCATTGTTCATGAATTGGCTCTGACCGTGAATAATGCATTAAATAATTTGAATAAGACCGTCGGTTTTTTGGAAGATAAGGAGTCGATTTTACCACAGAAATTATCGATGCCTAAATTATCCAGAGCAGATACAATGGTTATATTGGGCGGCGACCCGGTATATAATACTCCAGTCAGCTATGATTTTCAGAAAATACTGGCAAGCACAAAGAATACGATTCATTTAAGCGAATATTATGATGAGACCTCACAATTATGCGGCTGGCATATCCCGCGTGCGCACTTTTTGGAGAGTTGGGGCGACGCACGGGCGGTGGACGGAACTCTTTCTGTTATACAACCGTTGATTGCACCATTGTTTAATGGTGTCAGTGATGTTGAATTTATGTCGCTGACAAATTCAGGCGAGAGCAAAACCGGCTATGAATTGGTTCGGGAGAGCTGGAGTAAGATTATTAAAGGTGATTTTGAAAAGGGCTGGCGACTGACATTGCATGATGGTATCTTGCGTGGCAGTGCATCGGAATTCACTAAATCCAATTTAAATATCAAAAAATATTCGAAGCCTCGGGAGACGCTCTATAATGTTGACGCGGCAACTAATATTGAGATAGTTTTTCAGCCGTCGCTTTTATATGACGGACGGTTTGCCAACAACGGCTGGCTTCAGGAGTTGCCCGAGCCGATTACAAAACTGGTCTGGGATAATGCCGCATTAATAAGCGTGAAGACGGCGGGTAAGTACAATCTTGAAAACGGGGACATTATTAAGCTTGTCATTTCTGAAATCGAGATGGAAATCCCGGCCTGGGTGATACCCGGTATTGCCGACAATTCGATTCATTTACCACTCGGGTATGGCAGGAAAAAGGTCGGGCGCATTGCCGATAATGTCGGATTTAATACTTATAAATTATTCGGAGGTCCGGACAAGATGTTCTTCTCCGGAGCTGTGACTCTCACAAAGACCGCCAGGAAATACAAGATGGCCAATACCCAGGACCATAATCGTATGGAGGGTCGCGCGATTTTCCGCGAAGCGAGTCTGGATGAATATAAAAAGAATCCCGAATTTGCCAGGGAGATGGTGGAGCACCCGCCGCTTAAGTCGATCTACCACGATTATGATTACAGCGAAGGTTATCAGTGGGGAATGGTGATTGACCTGAATGCCTGTATCGGGTGCGGCGTGTGTACGATTGCCTGCCAGAGCGAAAATAACGTCCCTATTGTGGGCAAAGTGCAAGTCGGCAAGGGCAGAGAAATGCACTGGATGCGGAATGACCGGTATTTCCGAGGCGACGAGAATAATCCTGAAATTGTCATAATGCCGGTACCCTGTCAGCAATGCGAGAATGCACCATGCGAAGAAGTCTGTCCCGTGGCAGCGACGTCGCATGATAAAGAAGGTCTCAATACTATGACATATAACCGTTGTATCGGGACCCGCTATTGCTCCAACAACTGCCCGTACAAAGTGAGGCGGTTTAATTTCTTCAATTATACAAAAGAGCTTCCCGAGGTCATGAAGATGTTGCAGAATCCGTATGTTACGGTACGTTCGCGCGGCGTTATGGAAAAATGTACTTTCTGTCTGCAGCGAATCGTCCGGTCTAAGCGGACGGCGAAGCATGAAGGCAGGAAGGTGCACGATGGCGAATTATTGACCGCCTGCCAGCAGGCCTGCCCGACCGACGCCATTAAATTCGGCAATATAATCGAGCCGGAAAGTACTGTGGCCAGGAAAAAATCGACGGATAGAAATTATGAACTGCTGGCCGAGTTGAATATTCGACCGCGTAATTCATATCTGGCGCGAGTCAGGAATATTAACGAGAAATTGAAACGCGACACGTACAGGAATGATGGACATTAGAAAAGATTATAGTATATGAACAAACCGGCAGAAAATATCGCGCTTCCGGCTGAGGAAGCACCGCTTATCACCGGCGGACAAACATTTCACTCCATAACGGAAAAAATCGCCGGCGTGGTCGAGCGGAAGATGCCGAAATTATGGCTTCTGGCCTTTGGCGCGGCATTTTCGTTTCTGCTGGTGCTTCTTGGTTCTATCGGCTATCTGGTATGGGAGGGTATCGGGATATGGGGATTGAATAATCCGGTCGGCTGGGGCTGGGCGATTATCAATTTTGTCTGGTGGGTCGGTATCGGTCATGCCGGCACATTGATTTCGGCCATCCTGTTTTTACTTCGTCAGCGGTGGCGAACGTCGATCAATAGATTCGCCGAAGCCATGACGCTTTTCGCAGTGCTTTGTGCCCTGATCTTTCCGGGAATTCATGTCGGACGTATCTGGGTGGCTTACTTTTTGGCTCCGGTTCCCAGTCAAATGATGGTTTGGCCCAATTTCCGGTCGCCTCTGTTATGGGATGTATTCGCCGTCGGGACATATTTCACCGCCTCGTTGCTGTTCTGGTATACCGGGCTTATTCCCGATCTGGCAACGCTGCGCGACAGGGCGATAAGCAAAATCAAAAAAATATTATACGGTATTTTTGCAATGGGATGGCGGGGCGGCAATCGCCAGTGGCGGCATTATGAAATTGCCTATTTGATTCTGGCGGGGATATCGACACCGCTGGTGCTTTCCGTTCACAGTGTCGTCAGTACGGACTTCGCCGTTTCGATTATACCGGGATGGCACACGACCATATTCCCGCCCTACTTCGTGGCCGGGGCGATATACTCCGGTTTTGCGATGGTGATGACTTTATCGGTCATCGCACGAAAAGTATTCAATCTCGAAAACATTATTACGATTAATCATCTGGAAAAAATGAACAAGATTATGCTCCTGACGGGTATGATGGTCGGTTATTCGTACGCCACCGAATATTTCATTGCCTGGTACAGCGGCAACATCTATGAGCAGTTTACATTCATCAACAGAGCTTTCGGAAACTATGCCTGGGCGTACTGGATTATGATATCGTGCAATGTTCTGGTTCCCCAGCTTTTCTGGTTTAAGAAGCTGAGGCGAACGGTGCCGGTTATGTTTGTCGCCTCGATTCTGATAAATGTCGGCATGTGGTTCGAGCGCTTTGTAATCGTGGTAACATCGCTATCGCGCGATTATCTTCCGGCCAACTGGGGTTATTACGCACCGACCCTGTGGGATATTTTAATATTCGCCGGTTCATTCGGTCTGTTTTTTACCTTGTTTCTTTTGTTCGTCAGATTCCTTCCGATGGTCTCGATGACGGAAATCAAGGGTGTTCTGCCTGAAGCCGATCCGCACCACGGCGCCGGAGGTGTCCATGAATAACGTTACCGGGAGAACGATCGGCCTCATCGCTCAATTCGGAAGTTCGGGAGAGCTAATCAAGGCCGCTAAAAAAATGAGAGAGTCCGGGTATAGTAAGTACGATTGCCACTCGCCGTTTCTCATTCATGGCATGGATAAGGCAATGGGGCTCGGCCGCTCGAAGTTGGGCTGGGTCATCGGAGCGTCCGCAATAATCGGGACATCGGGCGCTCTGGCGCTGCAATGGTGGACATCGACGATCAATTATCCACTGGTTATTTCGGGCAAACCGCTGTTTTCATTTCAGGCGTATGTCCCGATTACATTTGCATTGGGCGTGCTGTTGTCGGCGTTTACGGCATTGATCGGTATGCTGGTTTTCAACGGTCTGCCGCGCTGGCATCATCCATTGTTTAATTCAGAGCGTTTTGAAAGCGCCAGTGACGATGCCTTTTTCGTAAGTGTCCTGTCCGAAGACCCAAAATTCGATGAGACCGAAACAAAGCAATTGCTCGAAGCAATCGGCGGAACTAATTGCGAGCTTTTAACGGAGAGTGGTAAATGATGCCAATCAGAAACTCCGATAGATTCTTTATATTAATGATTGTACTTTCTGTCCTGGCAGTTATGTTTTTGGGATGCGGGCGGGGAAAAATCTCAAGCAAGCCGCCGATTCATCCCAATCCCGATATGGATCATCAACCTAAATATAAAGCTCAGGCGGAAAGCAATTTTTTTGAAAACGGCGCCACCATGCGGCCGCTGGTCGATGGGACGATTGCAAGGGGTCGGCTTTGCGAGGATTCGGCATATTACTTCGGGAAAGATAAGAAAGGCAATTTCGTCAAAAAGGCGCCGGTCGAAGTGACGCTTAAGCGAGTGACGAGAGGTCAAAAGCGATTCAATATTTATTGCGCCCCCTGCCACGGCCGAGCCGGCGACGGCTTGAGTGTTATGAGTAAACCGGATTATAACTTTACAGAACGTCCCGATTTTCACAGCGATAGTGTAAGACAATTCGCGGACGGGTACGTATTTGATATTATTTCCGACGGTATCCGCAATATGCCGTCGTACAAGCATCAAATTCCGACCGACGACAGATGGTCGATTATTTTATATTTGCGGGCTTTGCAGAGAAGCCATGAGGCATCGCCCGGCGATGTCCCGATTGAATTTCGGGAGGAGTCGAAACGGTAAGATGAAATTCGACAACGTGACATATCGCCTGACCGATAAAGGCAAATTCGGAAGTATAGCGCTGATAGTCGGCATTATCGGATTGGCACTTTCCGCCGTCGGGTGCATTATCGATGCCAAGCAGTTTTTTCATTCATATCTGGTCGCCTTTGTTTTCTGGACGACGATTGCGCTGGGCGGTTTGTTCTTTGTGATGCTGCATCATCTGGTCAACGCCAAATGGTCCATCGTTTTACGGCGTTTCGGTGAGAGCCTGATGATGATCATACCATTTATGCTTATTCTGTTCATTCCCGTACTGTTAGGAATCAAAGATATTTTCGAGTGGAGTGATCCCCAAATCGTTGCATCGGACCATCTACTGCAGGGCAAAGCGGCATTTTTGAATATCCCGTTTTTTATTATTAGAGCATTATTTTATTTCTGTATCTGGATTGTTTTGGCCCTTATGCTAAACAAATTATCTCTGCAGCAAAACGAAACGGCGACCCGGGAACAAACCCGCAGGGCAAGGATAATCAGCGCACCGGGTATGATTCTGTTTGCGTTAACACTGACGCTGGCATCGTTCGACTGGCTGATGTCTCTGGATGCCCGCTGGTATTCGACAATTTTCGGCGCCTATATTTTTTCCGGGTCATTTCTGGCTATGCTGGCCCTGACGACATTTATTGTTATTCGCCTTCAAAATAACGGCGTATTGAGAGAATCAATCACGATGGAGCACTATCATGATCTGGGCAAACTGATGTTTGCCTTTGTCATTTTCTGGGGATATATGGCCTTCTCGCAGTACTTACTTATCTGGTATGGTAATATTCCTGAAGAAACTGTCTGGTTTTTGCACCGCTGGGAAGGCTCGTGGAGAACGGTATCACTTATAATCGTCTTCGGGCATTTTGTGGTTCCGTTTTTTATTCTTTTTCCGCAGTCAACCAAACGCAATAAACCTGTAATGACGGTAATGACAATCTGGATTCTGGTTATGCACTGGGTGGATATTCACTGGATAGTAATGCCGACATTTCATATTCACGGCTTTCATTTGTCATGGATGGACGCAGCCACGGTCATAGGTATCGGCGGGATATTTCTATTTATTTTCTGGAGATTTTTCAGCAGCCATCCTCTGGTGCCGGTGAAGGATCCCAACCTGAAAAGATCGATAGAGTTTGTGAGTTAGTAGTCGATGAAGAAATTTTTCATACTGATGGCAATATTAGCCGTTGTTCTGATAATTATTATTGTCGTGCTTTCCGGAGGCGAGACGGCCGCGGTTTACACGCATCCCTATCTGTATGATTCGGACTATTTGAAGGAAATAAAAAAGCATGAAACCGACGAATTGTCTCATTATAAACTAATTGATACGGCCAAACAAGTCTATTCCATTCCCATCGACAGCGCCATAGTGAAGTACGTGCATGAGAACGAATAAAATACGTCACGCATAATTTTCCGCCGTCACAAAATAAATGGCCGAATAGCGGAAAATCAAAAGCTGTATAAAAATCGAACTAATTGCAGCAATTGAACAAATTTCAAATTAAAAAAACGGCAAAATCCGCCGAATACCTATATTTTTTGAGTGGCGACGAATATTTTTTCGTCTATTTCGTTTGATTTCAACGACATACAAAAAGCGTGAAGAATCGTTCGATTAAGCCCTTTTCGGCATAAACATTGAATTGTAATTGCCCGGATTAGCAGTTTTCCGGCGGCCTTTGCTGGCCGAAAAGGATAAGGTTATCGTGAATAAGTGTCAGTTAACGTTTTTTTGAATTTAGTGAAAGGAGGAATCATGAGACGTTTATCCTTTCTTTTGCTTATCAGTTTTTTCCTGACGACAATGTCAACGTTTGCCGCAACCTGGCATGTGGCTGTCTCGGGCAGCAATCAGGGCGGTGGCGGCTCCTCTGGCAGTCCCTTTGCAACTATTCAATATGCTATCGATGTCGCCTCATTCGGCGATACGGTTATCGTGCATCAGGGACAGTTTTTCGGAAATATCAATTTCCTCGGCAAGGGGATTACGGTAAAATCCATCGATGGTGCCGAGCAGACTTTTATTGATCCGGATTTTTCGGGTGATCCGGTGGTACAGTTTTCTTCGGGTGAAAATTCATCATCGGTCCTGAATGGTTTTACGATCAGAAATACAACCGACGCGCCGGGAATTTTGGTCAACGGTGCTTCACCGACCATAGAAAATTGCGAGATATATTCGTGTACGCAGTCCGGCAACGGCGGTGCCGTTCAGTGTATCAACGGGTCTGCGGCGATAATTCAAAGCAATCGCTTTTACGACAATAATTCAGCATCGGGTGGTGCGATTTATTGCACCGGCAGTAATCCGGTTATCAGCGGAAATGTTTTTTCAAGCAATATTGCCCAGAAGGGCGGAGCAATTGCGATCGATAACAATTCATCGCCGGATATTGCGTATAATCTCTTTGCCTATAACGAATCGTTTCAGGATGGTGGGGGCATTGCCAATATTTCATTTTCCGGCCCACCCCTCATGGTAAAGTACTGCACCTTTTATCAAAATAAATCGGCAGGCCGCGGTGGCGGGATTTTTACCGGTTTTCTGCCATTGATAGTGGAGAAATCAATCTTGTGGCAGGATTCGGCAGTTGTCTCGGGATATGAAGTCTCCGGGGATCCTCCGGCCAGTGCAATAATTTCGTACAGCGATGTTTATGGCGGCTGGACCGGTCCGGGGGCGGGGAACTGCAATGTCGATCCCGAATTCTGCGACATCGAAAATGGAGATTTTCATCTCCGGGAAGGTTCATATCTGGCGACTTATCCTTTTAACAACGGAAATCCGATCGGTGCCTATGACCCCGGTTGTATGGAGCCCGGGTGTGATGACTATGATGATGATGGTATATGCGATGATAATGACAATTGCCCTGAAATTGCGAACCAGGATCAGGGCGATGCCGATGGTGATGGCGTCGGCGATGTCTGTGATAACTGTGTCGAAACGGCCAATTCCGATCAGGCTGACGCCGATGGAGATGGTATTGGTGACGTCTGCGATAATTGTCCTGTGATTGCCAATCAGGATCAGGGCGATGTCGATGGCGATGGTGTCGGCGATGACTGTGATAACTGCGTCGAAACGGCCAATTCCGATCAGGCTGACGCTGATGGAGATGGTATCGGAGACGTTTGCGATAACTGTCCTGTGATTGCCAATCAGGATCAGGGCGATGTCGATGGCGATGGTGTCGGCGATGACTGTGATAACTGCGTCGAAACGGCCAATTCCGATCAGGCTGACGCTGATGGAGATGGTATCGGAGACGTTTGCGATAACTGTCCTGTGATTGCCAATCAGGATCAGGGCGATGTCGATGGCGATGGTGTCGGCGATGTCTGTGATAATTGCATCGAGACGGCCAATTCCGATCAGGCTGATGCTGACGGTGATGGCATCGGAGACGTTTGCGATAACTGTCCAGTGATTGCCAATGGGGATCAGGGCGATGCTGATGGCGATGGTGTCGGCGATGTCTGTGATAACTGCATCGAGACGGCCAATTCCAATCAAAGCGACACCGATAGTGATGAAATCGGTGATATATGTGATAATTGTTCCGAGATAGCTAACAAGGATCAGTCCGACAGCGATAATGATGGTGTCGGTGACGCCTGCGATAATTGCAAAGATCTGGGTAATCCTGAACAGGCCGACATCGATCGGGACGGAGTCGGTGATAAATGCGATAATTGTCCCGAGATTGCCAACGCCGATCAGATTGATAGTGACGGTGATGGTGTGGGTGATGCCTGTACCGAATCGGGTGGTACCGTATTCGGTTCTGTTTTAGATCGTAAAGGCGGAGTTGAAGATGTTGCGGTCGATCTGTTCAATTCACAGGAACATCAAATAGGCAGTGGACAGACCGATGAGAAGGGTAAATACCGGTTTGAGGACCTGTCCGACGGTACGTATTATGTATGTATCTGGCCTCCATTCGGTTATACTGCCAATGAGACGCATGAAAAGGCGCTGGTCGACGGCGAGCCGGTTGAGATTAATTTTTATCTTTCGGAGACGAATGCCAAGGGCAAATGGCGCGGTCCGGGATATTGGAAGCACCAGGTCAGATGCCATCTTTACGGGCATGGTCATACTCATGAATCATATGAAGCGATGTGCGATTACCTGGAAAGAATCAGAATCTATTTCAATTCCAATTCCGAATATCCTATTTATGGATTTGTCGTTAATGCTGATAAAAATTGCGATCAACGATTACATGACCTTCTGGAAGTTCTCCGACCGAGGCCGAGATGGAATTTTCATGCTCGAGCTCGCGCCAATTTTGCCGTGCTTCTTTTAAATCTGGTCTCGGGACGAATACCGCCCTGGGCAAGCGTCTATAACGGCGGTACCGGTAAAATCCTGACCGAATCCGGCGATGCTGATATAACTGTCTCGCAAGCGGTTGTATTCAGCGAACAGCTTATAACGGATAGTGACGATGCCAACGATGAAACGGCTTATTTAATAGACAGTTTGATAAATGAAGGCGAACCGGTGCCCTCAGGATTGATAGATCCCTCGACGCCGAACATTAATTTCCTGAGTTCGCTTGATGTGGAAGAAAACAGTGATATTATGTTGCCGACCGGCTTTAAGGTCGAACAAAATTATCCTAATCCGTTTAATCCGCGAACGAGGATTGCTTATAGTCTGAATATCTCCGGTCAGGTGCAAATTGTTGTCCATAATATGCTGGGTCAACCGATTAAGGTTCTCGTAAGTGAGCCTCAGACAGCCGGATACTATAGTGTGGATTGGGATGGTACCGATAATAATAATAATCCGGTTTCCTCCGGAGTATATTTTTACACCGTAAGGGCGGGTGGTCTCACCGAAACAAGAAAAATGCTATTGATTAAATAGCTCCTCCTCGCTTTGTTTAAGGGGCAGGTCTTCAAGATCTGCTCCTTTTTTTTTGGTCTATTGCCAAACGCGACAAAATTAGTCGAATTAAACACCTGGTCCCGTATTAAAAACATACTGCCAAACGTCTTTATTAATTAGAGAAGTAATATTATCTTAAGTAATTGGGTCTTTTTAAAAGATCCGGCGATGAGGAAAAACACAAGAAAGGGAGTTATCATGGACAAAAGGATTATTATCACGCTGACGTTGATGATAAGTTTTCTTATCATCGTTCCACTGTCCGCCAGAGAGGAAGGCAATCTAAAAAATATCCATCAGGTCAAACAGGATATTATCAATATTGTGGACAATTGGGGGATGGAGTTGAGCCCAGGCGGCTCATCGGGAACCGGTGTTTCTGCCAGCGCTGCTGGATCGACCGATAGCGGTTGTGTCGAAATCGACGTCGAATTGCCCGATACCGTTAATTGGTCAGGCGCGCCTGACTCCAGTGTGGCCGCAGCGTTTATCGAATTGACCAATTGCGGTGCGAAAGCGGCCGAAATTCACGTGATTATTTCGTTATCGATTCAAATCTCATATTTGGTCGATACCACCTTTTATGTCCCGGCCATTCCTATTCCGCTGGGAGCCGGAGAGACGGTTGTCCGTAAGTATGTCTTTCCGATTCCCGAAGTAGAAGGTGAGATTACCGTCTGTGCGACGGCTCTCTCCGGCTCTACCGAAGACGCCGACTGCAGTTCAATGGCGATTGTCGGCCTGGAGACCAATGGTATCCTGATGGAAGCCTACGGTGTTTTGTTTCAGGGAATCGGATGTGTCCTTTTCGCCCCGGCCGGTGATGCCTCGCACGGTTATGTTCTTGAAAATTACGGTGAATTCGGAGTCGGCGATACCGTTTATGTGACCGGTTATTTACAATGGGGATGCGCAACAGAATGTTCCGAGGCGGTCGGCTGTATCAACGATAATACGATCGAAAGCTCCGGCGCGCCGACAATGACGTTCGAAAGCTGCGGCGTTCTGGCGGCGGCGCAGAATTGTATATTATTCATTCCGACGATAGGCAACAACTGGCCATACAATCCGGCCGACAGTTTATGGCAGATGATATTGACGCTTGAAAATTACGGTGTATTTCAGCCGGGAGATTCCGTGTTTGTCTCCGGAACATTGATAATGCAAAGCGATCCGACCTGCCCGCAGGCGGTCGGAACCGTCGTTGAAAACAGCATAGAACCATGCAACGACTGGCCACCGACACCATACAGTGCCTGCGGCGTTTTGGTGCAGGGGATCGAATGCGTGTTGTTCGCACCTCTGGCCGATACCGGCTCGCTTCTGGTACTCGATAACTATGGGCCGTTTGGTGTCGGCGATACGGTCTTAGTTTCCGGTTTTCTGGTCATTGACTGCATGAATATTTGCATGCAGGGAAACGGCTGCGTGGTGGACAATGAGATCGATTCCTGTGGTGGTCCCCCGGGAGAGTATATTTCGGGCTGCGGAATTCTGATTGAGACTTCCGATTGCATGATGTTTGAGCCGTTCGCCAATTCGCCGGACAGTCAATCAGTACTATATCATATCGAAAACTATAATGGATTTGGTAACCTCGATACCGTTTTCGTGTCAGGCCCGGTTTTGGTCGGCTGTGAAATCTCCTGCGATACGTCGTTTTACGGATGTATTGTGGATAATATAATCGATACCTGTGGCTCCGATATCCCGGTTGACAGTTTTTCCGCGTGCGGGGTGATATCGGTCGATAGTAATTGTATCCTCTTTTCACCTCTATATTCCGACAGTCTGAGTTTCAAACTGGATGATGATTATGGTTATTTAGATGGAGATACGATATTTATCAATGGTTGGATGGATTGGAATTGTTATAATTACGACAGTTGCATCTATTATGGTTGTCTACATGTTTATTATACGGCATCCTGCGATTCGACCAATCCAACTTATCCTTATGAAGCCTGCGGAATTTTGCTCAGTTATCCTCAGTGTCTGCTGTTCGCGCCGCTGGATGATTATTACACGCGGATATTACTTGATAATTATGGCGGGTATTCGGCCGGCGACACCGTTTATGTAACTGGGGAGTACGATCCGTCGTGCCAAAATAGCTGTGGCGACTCGGTCGGTTGTCTTTATAATAATAGTATCAGGAGTTGCAATAATAATCCTCCTGACTCGGTGTATTACGAGGGATGCGGATTGCTCTGGGAAGATTTCGGATGTCTGTTGTTTTTCTCTTTCGGGGATTCCATTCCTCCAACGGTTCTGGATAATTATGGTTCTTTTGTCGCAAGTGATACCGTTTTTGTCGCCGGCATGTTTTACTTTGATTGCGGACCGGTCTGTGATACTCCGGGCATCGGTTGTATGGAGGTTGATACGATATTTACCTGCGGCTCCGAACCCGGGACACCATTTCAATCGTGCGGTTATTTATACCAGGGTCCATTGTGTTTATTGTTCCGGCCGGAGTATTTCCCCGATACCGTCATCGGGTACAAACTTGAAAATTACGGGACATTTATTGCCGGAGACACCGTATTGGTCGATGGCTGGCTGGAGGATTATTTGCTCGATGATTGCGTCGGTGTTTCGCATATTGTTGCGGATAACACTATCGGCCCGTGTGACAGCTTGCCACCCGATACAACGTACTATTCAGGATGCGGGATGCTCTGGGATGATACCGGCTGTGTTCGGTTTTACCCGTATGACGCCAGTTTCCCGCCTGCAGTCCTGACGGATTACGGCATCTTCCGTGAAGGCGACGAAGTCTTCGTTTCGGGTATACTCGATTTCGATTGTACTCATCCATGCGCCTACGGATCGTATATTTGTCTGGATAATGATACCATAACCACCTGCGGCGGCAACCAGGGTGAACCGTATGACGGCTGCGGAGCTTTATGGATGGCTGACAGCTGTTTGCTTTTCTATCCGATCACGCCCGATACCGTGTGGTATTACCGCTTTGCGGCCATCGGACCTTACGAACTCGGCAATTATGGGGACTATGGTAGCGGTGATACGGTCTATGTCAGTGGGACACTATTTCCCAACTGTACTTCAGGATGTCCCGGGGCGACCGGATGTATTTTCGACAATACTATCGGCGAGTGTAACAACCAACCTCCCGATTCATTTTATTTTGCCGGATGCGGCGTGCTCGTCGATGACACCGGATGTATCCTGTTCTATACCGGAATCGACGCGGTACCGCGCGCTTTGCTCACCAATTATGGTTGGTTTACAATCGGTGATTCGGTTTATGTGGACGGCTGGCTGAATATTGCCGAGGGCTGTGAATGTTATACTATTATATATCCCTGTATCCATAACACGATTATTGATTCCTGTGGCGGTTTCGTGAGCGATACGATTTCCGTCTGCGGCGTGCTGGTGCAGGGGACCGAGTGTATTGTTCTTGAGGAACTTTATCCGGACAGCGGTTTTGCCCAGATGTCGTACTTTCTTGATAATTATGGGACCTTCAGTATCGGAGATACTATCCGGGCGACAGGATTATTGAGACCCAATGATTCTTTGACGATCTGTCCCGAAGCGTCGATGCGTATTGCTGAAAATACAATCGGATATTGTAACGGCAAATCACCGACGGTCTCCCGGGTAGGAGATATTACCGAGTTGCAGATTTATCCCAATCCCTTTAATCCGGCAGTAACGATATCGTTCAATCTCCCGTCGCCAACCAGAGTCAGTCTGAAGATTTACAACATCCTCGGGCAGGAAGTGGAAACACTGGTTAACAACCAGGTGCTGGAAGGCGACCAGAAGTACGAGTGGAATGGAAGTCGTTTCGGTTCCGGTGTTTATTTCTATCGTCTGAATACGGATAATGTTAAAAGAACAGGAAAGATGATATTAGCCAAATGATGATATTTACAAGTTTAGCAAGTATGAGAAAAGGGTGATTGTGAGAGGAGGCAAACAATTTGCCTCTTCTCACCGTGGCAGGAGAATTAATCTGTGAAAAATATATTTTACTTAATTGTATTGTTGTTGTTTATGCCGGCCTTCGGACATGAGTTTATTCAATATGTCGACGGCATGGTAGCGGGGGAGCAATTCGGCAGTGCCATGTGTACTATCGATTTTAACGATGACGGTTACACCGATCTGGTCATTTCGGCTCCGGCTTCGGATGAGGGCGGGATATCATCGGGGAAAGTCTATATCTATTACGGGGGAAATACACTTGATTACGTACCCGATCTACAGATTATCGGACCGGCCGGCTCATTTTTCGGCAAATCGGTTTCATCGGCCGGTGATTTCAATGCCGACGGTATTACCGATTTAATGGTCGGGGCGCCTTATTATGATACGCCGTCGCCGAATACCGGGGCGGTCTTTATATATTATGGTGCCGATGGACCGGATACAATCGCCGATTTGATTATCTATGGTGAGGCGGCGGGCGACTATTTCGGCATCAATCTTGTTTCTGTAGGAGATTTCAACAATGACACTTACGATGATATCGCGGTCGGCGCCTATAAAGCCGACTGGGGGGGATTTACTGATGCCGGAAAGGTTTATGTTTATTATGGTGGAACCTCGGCAGACAACAGCGCCGATAGAATTTTAGTCGGTGATGGCGATGGTGAACGGTTCGGTTTCGCACTTACCGCGGGCGATTATGATAATAGCGGGTCGGCGGACGTCACAGTCGGGGCATACAGTTTTGATAATGATTATCTGAATCAGGGTCGAATATATATCTTCAACGGCGGAAGTATGCCGGATACTATCTATGACTTGGCGTTCACAGGTGCGCAGGCCGGAGATAAATTCGGGTGGTCGCTGTCGACCGGATACATAAACGACGATGAATATGCTGACGTGATTATGGGCAGCGATGGATATTCGGTGGGCAATTATGAAACCGGCAAAATGTATCTCTTTTTCGGCGGCGCTATAATGGATAATACTGTCGACTATGAGTACAGTCTCAATCGATCAGCCGACGATTATCTGGGATTTGCGGTGGTTTCCGGAGTCGATCCCGATAATGACGGCGATGACGATATTTTAATCGGCATGCCGGGAAACGATGACGGCGCCGAAGATGCCGGCGGGGCGGTATTAATATCCGGCGGGAATTATCTTTGGGCCGATACGCTTTTTTACGGCGGCAGCAGTCTGGAGCAAATGGGCAAAAGCATCGGTTTCTGGAAAAACGCCGACGACAGCGATGTAACCCGGCTTATCCTGGGCGCATCTTCTTATGAAAATTATCTGGGAAGAATATATATTTATCGCTACGTATCGTCAGGGGCGCCGGATTGCGGCGACGCCAACGGCGATGGTGTCGTCAATGTCTTTGATGTTACTTTTATTATTTCCTTTTTATATCTTGACGGACAGCAACCCGAACCGTTGGAAATCGCCGATGTCAATAACAGCGGCGCGGTAAATATTTTCGATATAACTCATTTGATAAGCTTTTTATACCTGGGAGGATCTGCTCCGGAATGCCCGTAGACTTATATATGCTTATGGGCAACCGATGGAATATTTATATTAGCGGAAGGAGAGGAAAAGCCGAGAGGAAATTTATTGACGACGCTTATTAATTATTAGAGCCGGTTTTGTCGTATAGCAATCTGCTGAAAAGGTGTCTTGAAGGGAACGAGAATGCATGGGGCGAGTTGATTGATTATATCACCCCGCTGGTTCTATCGATATGTCAGAAAAACAGACTGTCCCGGGAAGAGAGCTGTGACGTTTTCGGCCAGGTTTCTTATAAGCTTTTGGAAAATCTGAACAAAATTAAGGCCGGCGGTAAATTGCTGCAATATGTTCGTACTATGACGATTAATGAAGTGGTAAATATTTATCGAAAATCGAAGCGTGATATCAGGGCAACGAGCCATGTCTATGAAACGCTTTACAATCTCAAACCGATGACGCCGGAAGAGATATATGAATATTCGCGAAGAGTGGAAGTTCTGCTTGACGCATTGGCGCGTTTGCCCGAGCGTGAATATCGCCTGCTGCGTGCGCTTTTTCTGGAACCGCGAGATTTATCTTACAAGGAGATTGCCGAACGTCTTGATATGCCGGTTTCTTCAATCGGCCCGACTCGTGCGCGCGGGCTGGCTAAATTATATAACATTTTAAAAGGAAAAAATATTTGAGTACCTGCAAAAGATACCGCCAAATAAGGGGATGTGCCTATGAAGAGTGATGAACAAAAATACGAATTATTGCTGAAATATATAAGGTCTGAACTGGACGATAAAGAGAGCAATAAGGTAAAAAAAATGCTGGACTCTGACAGGGAGTTCCGAAAAATGCATGATGTATTAAAAAATTATGGTGCCGACCGGTTACAGGGTCCTCTTGCGGAATTGATGCCGTCGCTTAGACAAATTTCAATCAATATGTTCCGGGAATATCATAAACCGGGGCGGGAAGATAATATCGAGCGCGGATTGCCGATTTTCGATTCCGACGTGATGCCGATGCCCGAAGGTGTGCGGCCGTCGGTAACCAATTCACGGCGACTTAAGTACAAATTCAAAGGGATGGAGCTGGAGATTTCATTATACCCCGTTTCTTTGTATTCGTATGAAATGATCGGTCAATTCAGCGGCGTCGAGGGAAAAACTTATCAGATCGAACTGGTCGGGAAAAAATTCCGGCAGGCAACTGAAACCGATGAGTTGCGTATGTTCACTTTTCCGCGAATCCCGTCAAATGTATATCAAATTAATATCAGCGAAAATAAGAAGGTCCTGGCGGCCGTCGATTTGGAAGTATGATGAGTTTGGAGTATATAAAAAATATCGGGTCAAAAAAGGCAATGGAACGCGTTTTGGAGAAGCGTTTCAAGGGTAAAATACAGCTTTTTCTGGCAGAACTTAATGAGAGCTTTAATGATCTTTTGCGGACCGATATAAAAAGGGCGGGGAAATTTCTCAAACTGATAAAGCCTCTTTTCCGATTCCTCGCGCCTGAGTTTCAATCACGTCTGATGGTTATGGAAGCACGTTACGCTCGGTTCAGCGGCGATAATAAAATTGCCACCGCGAAATACGAAAAAGCGCTGATACAAAATAATAAGTACCGCAATTATGAGGCTAATGCGCGATTGAGAAAAGGCCTGATGAGCGTTTATATGTATCTGGGGAAATATCCGGAAGCGATCAAAACAGGTCGTCTGGCCCTGACGTACTTCCGGAAAAATAATCTGATCAGTGATTGCGGGCAGATTTTGAATAATATCGGCAATATTTATCATCGGATGGACAAGGTCGATAAGGCTCTTAAATATTATGAACAGGCCCGTGAAATCTACAAAAAAAAGGGCGGCGTTCCCCTGGCCATAATAGATTTCAATCGCGCCAACATTTACTCGGTAAAAAATGAATTGACCACCGCGGCCGGATTGTACCATAAGGCGGGAAAGATTTATAGAGATACCGGAAATTATATCGCCGCCTGTCAGGTCGATTATTCGCTGGCAATTATCGATTACTGGCAAAACAGGTATCCTGAAGCGCTGTCGGGTCTCGAGAATGCGGTCGACCGACTTCAAAAGTTGGGGGATCCGCGTACGGCTATTATTGCTATGCTGGATCTGGCAGAATTGTATGTTGAGTTGAATATGTACTCAAGTGCCGTTTATTATGCCGAAGAAATTATCAAATTCGCCGGTGAGATGAAGATGAACTATGAGCGCGCCAAGGCTCATTATATCATTGCGCGTGCGTCAAATCATTTTAAAGATTTCGAAAAAGCGACCGCTTCATTGAAGCTGGCTGAAAAATATTTTAAATCGGAAAGCAATGTCCTGTGGCTGGGATTGGTTAATCTGGAAAAGAGCTTTGTTTTGCTGGGTCGCGGCCGGTATAACCGCGCCCGGGAATCAGCGTTAAGGGCAGTCAGACAATTCGGTCGCAGCGGTGACAGGTATCGATTGCTATCCGCGAAAATTCAGTTAATTGAGATAAAATTAAAATCGACCGGGCCGGGCACTGCTCTTCAAAGTGCAAAAAATTTGATTCGAATAAATTTACCGAATAGCCTGAAACAAAGACTTTATTTTCTAATGGGATTTTCTTACTTCGAACGGAAGAATCATTCGGAAGCATTAAAATGGTTCAAAAAAACGATAAGGATAATCGAGCAGACGCTTGAAATTATGTCTTCCGATGAAACCAGATATTTCTATGCCGCGGATAAATACGATATCTATAAAAAAATGATATTCTGTCTTTTGAAACTGGGCAAAACGAAAGCGTCATATTTAAATAGCCTTCGGGCACTAAAAATGATCAATAAACGCTCGGCCGGTGAAGATCGCCGGCAGAAAAAGGTGCCGAAAGAGCTGCTTGAACAGCGAAACGGATTGCGGGCGGCTCTTAAAAAAATCCACCGCACACCTCAAGCCGGACAGCGAGTTGTTCTGGCCGAAGCCGAGGTTTTTAATATCGAGCAAAAATTATGGTCGGTGGAGAGAAAAATCCGGAAGGCACAGAGTTCTTCCATGATAAATGCGCCGGATAAATCCCGATTGTCGCTGCCTGCCGAAAATCAGATTGGAGAGAACGAACGTCTGCTTAATTATGTCACGCTCGGTAATGAGATCGGCGTTTATATAGCCTCGGCACGAAAGCAGAAATACCGACCTCTTCCGGTGACATCTGAATCTTTCCGGAGCGACCTGCATAAGTTATCTTTTGTCTGCGAAAAAGCGGTTTTTGGATTTAATGGTGACGGCCGGACTTCGTCCGATATCAACCATATATTAAACCGCATTTATGATTACCTGATCAAACCGATTGCCGATGAAATCTCTGATAAAGATTTGATATTGTTGGCTAATGGGGATTTTTTCCAGGTTCCGTTTACGGCTTTAAGAGACGATTCCGGAAATTATCTGATGGATAGTCACTGTTTGTATTTAATTTGCGATCCGTCGGTTCTGGCCGACCGAAGGAAAAACGAATTGAAATATTCCAAAAGGAATCACGCCGTTTTTGCATCAGGTATCGATAATTTGCCCGCGGCGGGAATCGAGGCGAAAAAAATCGCTCGGATGTTTAAAAAATCAACATCATATATGAACAATAAGGCCAGTCGGGAGAATTTTCTAGGGGCGTTGAAAAAATCGGATGGTTTTTTGCACATTGCGGCACATGCGTCTCATTCTACCGAAAATCCACTGTTTTCTAAAATTATTTTGGACGACGGGCCATTATATCCGTTCGATATTTATGGAATGAATCTAAGGCCAACCTTAATAACTTTGTCCGGTTGCCATACGGCGGCGCCGGGGTTGTATTATGGTAATTCTTTCAGTATGGCCAAGGCCTATTATCAGGCCGGAAGCAGGTTTGTTCTTGGCTCTTTGTGGCCGATTTCGGACAAAATCGCCACCTATTTTATGATAAATTTTTATAAACAGTTATCGAAAACAAATAATATACCGTTGGCGTATAAAATAACGGTAGATATTATTTCCTCAACGATTGCCAACCCGGCTTTATGGGGTTCATTTATCCTGCTGGGTATCTGAAAGGAGAGGAATTATGCACAGCCATAAATTTACAAGAAGACTCTTACTGATAACAATTTCAATGTTGATATTTACCACGCTTTCAGGCCATGCTCAAAACGATCCGTTTTACGGATGCGGGATTATCTCGGGCGACAGCAGCTGTTATGTTTTCGACATCGATGGGTTACATAACACTTATTATCTTCTAGATTCCATCGATGGTATAAATTCCGGGGAGTGGGCATGCGTTTACGGTATTCATGATATCTATTGCGACACGTCATGCGCCTCGGTTATCGGGTGTGTGGCGGTTGATTCGATATTTCCGCAGGAGCCGCCTGATACGACCTTTTATGAAGCCTGCGGAGTTTTATTGCAGGGAGCCGATTGCGTTATCTTTACCCCTATTTCCGGGCCGATTTACGACAGCACTTTATATATCTATCTGGATTATTACGGACCCTTTGTTCCCGGCGATACCGTCTGCGTAAGCGGCGTGATAATGTCCGTAACTCCGCCCGATTGTCCGGAGGCAAACGCGAGGCTATTGGGTAACTCTATTGAAGCCTGGTCGCCGTCCAATTATCCATACAGCGGGTGCGGTATTCTGGTTTTTGATTTGGGCTGTCTTTTGTTTATGCCTTTGGATCTGCCGACAACGTATTATTATCTCGAAAACTACGGTACGTTTATCGAAGGCGATACCGTTTGTATTTCCGGAATACTCGTTTATGAATGTGATACGGCCTGCGCCGGTTCGGACGGATGTATCATCGGCAATACGATTTACGCCTGGGAAGATGACGGCGACTGGCCGTATGAAGACTGCGGCGTCATTGTGCAGGGAGTCGATTGCGTCGTTTTCGCTCCTTTCGGTGATACGGTCTATCTTGCTCTGGATTATACAGGGGAATTCACCGTCGGCGATTCGGTGTGCATAAGCGGAGTCGTTGATTGGGGATGCGATTTCGGCTGCAGTGGCGTCGCCGGCTGCATTTATACGAGCAGCATTACCTATCGTATCGATTTCTATCATAATTTCGAAGCGATTATAAAGATGGAAGACGGCTTTTCTATTGAACCGATTTTGACTCAGTTTCAAGGTTATCAGCTCGACTCGATAATTGACGATAATTTATATCTGGTTGGATTTGCCCCATCCTATATGATTGAGGATATCACCCGGACCATTTCGCTCCAGCCGGGTGTCATTTTCGTTCAGCCCAATTACACGGTCGGTATGCCGGAGGCATTTCATGTCAGTCAGGACTTCCCGGATGACGCTCAGCCGACTCTTGTCTGGGGGGTCTCACCGATCAGCTATTTCAGCAATTCCGCGTGTTACAACATTCAGAGTGATTCGGCCAATCTGTATTCCAGCGGCGAGAATACGGTCGTGGCCGTTATTGACAACGGAGTTGCTTTGGACCATCCGCTGCTGGTCAATTCGATTTCGGCTATGGGATACGATTTCGTCGAAAATGATAATGACCCGTCCGAAGAGCCGGGTTCTTTATCGAGTCATGGGACGTTCGTGTGCGGGATTATCAGACGAATCGCGCCGGATTGCATGATTCTGCCGATACGTGCCTTTGATACATCGGGATTCAGCAACAGTTTTATGCTGGCTAATGCCATTAAGTACGCTATCAACCAATCGGCTGATGTGATAAACATGAGCTTCGGAACGTACACCTCCAATCCGGTTATTCAGGAAGCGGTTTATGAAGCGGTTCAGTCCGGTATTTCCATGGTGGCAGCGGTCGGTAATGCCGGGACCAATATTCCGTCGTATCCGGCGGCATACCCGGGCGTTATAGCCGTATCGGCTCTCGATACGCTGGAATACAGGGCCGATTTCTCCAATTACGGCGATCATCTTGATGTCTGCGCGCCGGGCGTAAATGTATACAGTTCATTGGCCGGCAACTTCGAATGGGGATGGTGGAGCGGTACTTCTTTTGCCGCCCCTTATGCCTCAGCCGTCTGCGCCTTAATAATGGCGCAGGATAATGAATTGACGCCATTTGAAGTCGAATCGCTGATAAAACAAACGGCCGACAACAATTTGAATTGGGGAAGTTTTATACCACCGTCAACCGAATACGGCTACGGTCGCGTGGATGCATTGCATCCGGTATTCGATGTCAGTCTTGGTGATGTCAACGATACCGGCAGTAAAGATATCATGGATATTATTTATCTGATAAATACACTTTATGCCAATGGTCCGCAGCCGATACCGGTCGCTGATGTCGGCGATACCGATTGCTCGGACGTGATAAATCTCTTTGATATTGTCAGACTGATTAAATTTTTATACCTTGGCGGACCGCGACCGTCATGTTTTAATGAATGAGCATCAGAAATTAAGTACTCCGAAAGGATGTAAACGGGGAGAATTTGCCCGAAAAGGACGAGCCGATACGCGACTCATTTGACGGATGGAATTCGGCTTCTTAAAGTAATTAAATTACTTGAAAAGGGTGTCGATTTCTGTCTTTTATTAAATTAATAATTGCTCCTTCGCTTAATGCCTTCTTATTTCTCAATTCCGAGAGCCGGTTGCCTTTCAGGTCGTTTTCAATCGTTTTCGGGTGTATCAGTCTTTTCCTCATTGTCCTTATTAATAACCTGCTTCTCGATCAGGGATTGATACCAATTTAAATGATGATGTCTTGCCCATGTTTTTGTAACGTGACCGTCAACCAGTACCCGCCATGTTCCGGGATTGGCGATTGTTCCCAGATAGGCGTGAGCAAGAACTCCTGCTATCATGACGAATGCGGTGAGATTGTGAATTGTGGAGAGGAAGCATTTCGCGGAAACGGGTAAATATCCTCTGAATGTCAGCAGCAATCCGGTAATAGATATGAGAATTCCGAAAATAGACGTGAACCAGTAAAACATTTTCTGCCCGGCATTAAACCGTCCGGCGGCCACATCACCCTTATAACCCAAATAGCCGCCTAATTTTCGTACCCATTCTTTATCGTAGCTGGTAAAAGCGGCATCGCGGAACCATACCACGATACCCAAAATTGTGGTTATGATAAACACGAATCCGGAAACGATATGGATCATCAGCATCTGTTGAGGAGACGCAAAGAGCAATTGTTGCCAGAGTACCAAATTAAACGCCATTATAAGTCCCGTCACCGACAGGATAATGAAGGCTATCAGGCGAAATAGATGGATACCTCGTTCAAAAAAGGAAAAGCGCTTGATTTCACCCGAGTTCGGAATAAAACGAATATGCTTCGGTCCGTAGCTGTGATAATGCAGGGTAATGAAAAATATTACCATTATAATCCCCAGGCTGACTATGGGGCTAAGTACTTGCTGGTGAAATGAATTAATAACGAAAGTAATTGGATTACATCCGAAGAGCCGACCGTTCATTACGGTCACCGGTTGGCCCGATTCGTCAGCGATATCCACGATTCTGGCTCCTTCAAAAAAGTTTGCCTGTGCCGTATGACAATCCTGACAGCCGTTGTAACCGAGCGCCAATCGGGCAGGGGCCACATTGTGACTGATTGAATATTTTATACAGGGTGGGAAATCATATTCAAGAGTGACGAGATTCCCGTTTTCATCCAGATGGTAAGCTTTATTTCCTTTAACCAGGACCGGATGAATATTTGAAAATCGAGCGTTCCCCTGCAAAGATTTTTCAAACGCGTCGATTCCGGCGACGATTTCTTCGGCGCGGTTAACTTCAAGAATGCCATCATTGTTGTCGTCAGTTACTTTATCAGAATACAACTTCCAGGCCGCCGCCTGCTCGCGCAAAAATAAAGGATACAAAATCCCGTCATCGCCGAGATTCGCCCACCAGGTCAATACCAGAATGTTGAAGGGATATATTTTTTTATTAACCCACCGTTCATAGTTCGGTTTCCAATCACCCAGATCGCCGAAATTTTTGGCCGAATCCGGTTTGATGTAAAATTGCAGCTCCCCGGTCGATGATTCAAAGCCCTGCGCCGCCGCCCGGCCAAGTGACGGAATATGACATGATTCGCAGGCAATCTGATCCAAATGTGAAGGTCGAATTTTGCGATGATCCGGTATGGTAGAGCCCAGATATCCCTCTGCATGACACTCTTCGCAAGTTCTGATGGTTCCGTCGAGTTCGTCAGCCACCTGGGATACGCTCGAATTCCCTTTGGCGAACTGATGGTCTAACCCGGACGGGTGACAGGCGGCGCAGGAAATACCCTGATTGTTGTGGATATCGGGATTATGAATATCATTCCAGGTAAAGCCCCTTTTGCGAGTATCGGTTCGGCCATGGCAGAAAACGCAATTCTCATCCGGAGGCGGCCAGGAAACATCAAGAGTAATCGTTCCATCGGCATTAAAAAAGCGGAGATTATAAGTGACTTGCGGTATTTCATCATCAGCGACGGTACCCTCGACAATTCCGAATCCGGTTCCCGCCACGACCGCCCATTGGTAATTTCCGTTTTCCAGTTGATAGGCCCTTTCATCGAATGAATACCCTTTCAGATGACATATAAAACAATCCGCCTCGACAACACCGCTTTTATCCCAGCGGCTTTGATAATAATCACCGTCCAGGGTTTCCGCCAGTGACGGATCATCAGTCATCATTTCATCATAGCGATTTCCGTTGCGATCGTGTTCCAATCCTCCGCCACCCGGATGGCAGGCGCCGCATGGATAAGGCGAGCCGTTACCGGCCGAGAAACCGACGAAGTCGTAAATGGTCAAATCAATCTCATCGGGTGAACTATTTATTTTTTTCGGCAATTGACGAAAGTACATCGGACACCATTTACCCATCATTCCATTTGATATTTGCCACGGTTTGCCCTGATCGACGCCGAAACTATCACTGACAACATCCCAGCCCATCTGAAAATGATAGCCGGAGGTAATGATATCATAATCATGGCACAGGCCGCAGGTCTGGGTCGTGGAAAAAGGTTGTTTGTCATTTTCGCCCAGAACGGGATTGATTTCATCGCCATCTTTATCCAGCAAGGTAATCGGTGGATGCGCAGATTCAGCCAAACTAAAAAAAAGCAGTACAAGACAAACAACAATTGACAATGTTAATTCTGGCTTCGTGGATGCTTTACGCATAATCTTCAACCCCGATTCTATAATTTACGCGGAGTAATAAAATTCATTTTCTTGACTGACATTCTCGATCAATTCATATTTTCAATATTAAAGTGAAAAACATATTGCAGCGGTATGATCTATCAACTTTCCGCATAACGATACCGTAACCATACAAAAATATAAAACTTATATCCAGTCTTTTATGAAATCCGAATCACAAAATCCTGATAATACTTCCAGCATATTTTGCCGGATAGGCCGTATATAGTTTTCGGTGATTTCATATGCGATTTATGGCGGTATAAAGCAGTTCAAATTTTAAAAATGGTGTTTACTGTATTTTGTTAACAATCAATAACTTATATTGGTGCAAAATGACAATGACTGAAATGTTTCCGGATTGATATCATATTGGACCAAATTATTATGGAATACATATTAAATATCCGTAAAAAAGCCTATCAATAAATAATTTCGTTTTGTTATTTTATTTTCTATAATTATCTGTATAATTTGTAAATATTGCTTGAGGAAATGTTTTAGGTCCTGTGGAGAATATGTCCGAATTTCGTCAAAACCTGGCTACTAAAGAATGGGTGATACTGGCGCCCAATCGAGGTGCCAGACCTTCAGACATTTTGAAGCAATTGCCCAAAAAAGAGCCGTTACCTGAATATGAGCAAACTTGCCCATTTTGTTTCGGTAACGAAGCGCAAACAGAAAGGCCGGTTTTTGTTTTACCGGCGGAAGGTAAATGGCAGGCCAGAGTCGTTCCGAATAAATTCGCGGCCTTAAATCCCGGATTTATGGCCACGCGGACAAAAACCGGTTCTTTCCTGACGGCAAAAGGATTCGGGATTGCTGAAGTGGTCATCGAACACCCCAAACACAATTTAAATCCCGCGATTATGAGCGCCGGCGAAGTCGCGAACATTTTGAAAGCCTACCGGCAAAGGCAAATCGAGATTGGCAAAAATGAGAATATAAATCTTATCACGATATTTCGCAACCACGGGCAAAGAGCCGGCACATCGCTGATGCATCCCCATTCACAAATAATAGCGACACCGATCGTCCCTCCGCACGTTCGTTATCCCATGGAGCAGGCGATTTCATATTATGATATGTACGGCCAATGCGTTTATTGCGAAATGGTTAAGGAAGAAATGCGGCAAAGCGAGCGAATAATAACCGAATCCGACAATTTCGTCGCTTTCTGTCCGTTTGCCTCCCGATCCCCGTTTGAATGTCGGATTTACCCCAAAAAACATGTGCCGAGTTTTGTTTTGTCAAAAGACGAAGAAATACAAGAGCTTGCCTCGATTTTGCACGAAGTATTATTGAGGTTATATAAAGGTCTGGGCGACCCTGATTACAATTATATAATACGCTCATCACCTGTCGGGGACGAAGATACACGATATCTGCACTGGTATATGGTCATTGTCCCCAAAATTACGATACCGGCAGGATTTGAAATCGGTTCCGGAATATATATAAATACTGTTCCGCCGGAAGAAGCAGTGCAGATCCTTCGTGAAGTATCGATCATTGATTAATAAAAAAATCGAATTCGACACGATGTCGAATCCATAACCTGTTGGATAATAAGATATTTCGGCGATTGAAGGCCTTTGACGCCAGTCAATAAATGAATAATTGTCAAATAACATGTCGTTTGCCTGATTTTTTCTTGATTTTAATCGATTGATAATCAATCGATTAGCCGCAAAATAATAAAATTTATTACAAAAATCATAAAAATTATAAAATAATACTTGACTAAATCGTCTAAACTGACGATACTGTCGAAAATGACGATAGCGTCAGTAATGAATTGGTTAAGAGCATTTAAAGCGAGGAAAGATGCCCCGGCGGAAACAATCACGGCAGCAACGGCGGTATGATCGTACCGGTAATAAAATTATTGATGCGGCACGGTCTATTTTCGCCGAAAAAGGCCTGGCGGCTGCGACGGTAGACGATATCACGGAGCGGGCCGACATCGGTCGAGGGAGTTTCTACTATCATTTCTCCAATAAAGAGGAGCTTATCAGAGAAATCATCGGGGAGATTCTGAAAGAATTGACGGTCCAAATGGAATCGAACAGCAGGAAGCAAAAAGATCTTGGACTGATGCTCGACGCCATGATAAATACTCATATTGATTTTTTCAGCAGCCGCTGGGAGGACTTCGTGCTTTATTATCAAGGTCGCGCCGATTTGACCCTCGAACAGACCTTTGAAGGTCTCGAGACGCCATTCATGGATTATCTGAGCAGTATTGAGAATCTCGTCGACAGTGCGGTTCCTCAGCCGATTTCCAAACCGAAACTCCGCCGATTGGCATGCGCCATCGCCGGGTTTATTGCGGGTTATTATTCCTTCGCCAGTATTGCGACGGAGAATGAAGATATAGATAAGTCATTTATGTCATTGAGACATGCCTTCGTAGCCAGTCTCAGTCGATTCGTTAAAGAAGCCTTACCTGAAGATCGGGTAAGATGGTAGTACGTAAGAAACGAATGCATAAGGAGTAAGAAGAGTTAACCGCTCCTACGGCACAGTCATTATGTAAGTCGTCGAAGTAGTTCGGTTCACGAGGAGAACTTAGCCGGACACGGGGAAGGCGGCTTCAGGCTCACTACCTGAATCACGTATCTCCGCAGCCTGTGCAAGAGGGTTGCGCGGACTATCCGAAGACAAATCAATTAACATGGAGACCGGGGGATTCGATATTCAATTGCGATTCGGCGGGAACTCGCCGGCGGCGAGCCAACTGCAGAATGGATTCCGTATTATGCCGAGTATTAAATGTTCGAATCGCTTCGGTAGAAAGAAAAGCATGGTAAAAATGAAGGAGATTGACAGGATGAAAAAGCATGTATGGTTATTGCCGTGCATCATTGCCATTTTGCTGGCATCGGCAATAATGGTCAAACCCCTGAAATGCGAGGAGGAGCCGGAAGACCTTATCATCGGGGACTATTATGATGATTCCGGCGAGACAGAAAATGAAACAATTCTCCAGACAATCGCCGACTTCGATTCGCTGGAAACTTTCGGAGAATTATTGGAGCAGGCAGGACTAGCTGATATGATAGATGGAGAAGGCCCATTTACACTTTTTATCCCTGATGACAGCGCTTTTTTAAGACTTCCCGAAAAAGAACTGGAAAGAATGGAGTCCAGCGATGAGTATCTCAGGTCCATCTTATTGAGACATATTGTCAAAGACCAAAAGGTCGTCTTCGGCAATGAAGAAACCCGATCGATTGTGACCGCCGGCGGCGAAGAAATAAATGCCGAGGCGACTGAGGAATCGGTTCAAATCGAAAACGCCAAAATAATTGATGAGGAAATTGAATGCAGTAACGGCGTAATACACGTTATCGATGCCGTTATAATGCCAAAAAAGGTCAAGTATTAGTGCAAACAATCAGGCGTAAAATCCGAGGCCTCTATTCATCGCGGTCCCGGATGTGCGCGTAACCAATAATGCATGTGGAGATGCAAAAAATGAAAACAAATTATGTCGCCGGTGAAGCCGCAAAAGGAGCCATTGACGTCTTAAAAGACTATCCTGATCTAGAAAGATTCAGCGCTGTGGACATCCGAAACGCATGGGGATTGGATGGCAGTTTTGATATTTATGACTGTAATCCCGAAACAATCCGCGACGCTGACGAAATTAAGCGTTTTGTTCGCGAGCTTTGCGAACTGATCGAAATGAAGCGTTTTGGGGAATGTGTCGTCGTAAATTTCGGCGAAAACGAACGCGTCGCCGGTTTCTCAATGACCCAATTAATCGAGACATCCTTAATCTCGGCGCATTTTGCCAATGCAACCAATACAACCTACCTGGACGTATTCAGTTGCAAGCCATATAATCCGAAAATCGTCAAAGAATTCGCGATGGAATTTTTCGGCGGTTCGCGCTGCACGATGCAGGTAAACCTGAGGGCATAATCATGAAATATGTCCGCAATATAACCGATTTAAATGAGTGCCGTGAATTGTGGAAGCGGTTGATTCCGAAAGACCAGATCTCCGACCTCTGGGAGGTCCGCGATTGCTTTCAGCGCCATTACAACCATAGACCTAATTTTGTGACTGCCAATGATAATAACGGCGTTTGTGGTTTCCTCCCGTTGAGCTGGAATGAAGAAACGAAAACATATTTGTATTTCCCCGGAGAGACATGGGAGGGAAAAACCTGGTTGGAGCAGAATCATTTAATCTTCAGGGATGGTGCCACTCTCAAATCGCTTCTTAACTGCATCCCCGAACATTATTACCTGCGTTATCTCCAGCCGACGGAGGAGATGATTAATTCGCATCATACTATCGATGAAATCGGGTATTATTTTCTGCCACCTCGATACGATTACGACATTAATAATTACCTTACGGAATTTTCCGGAAAATCCAGAAAGAGATTGCGTCGTGAATTGGATGTATTTGGGTCACGCGATCATGAATTCGTTTATAACAATGAATCTGATTTCGAGACGATGGTATCATTGAATTTCAAACGCTACGGCGCTTTATCTTATTTCAGCGATTCGCGATTTCTTGATAGTTTCCGCAGCCTGTTTCAATTACTTAACGAGCGCAATTATGTTCGCTTGGTAACGGTGCGTATCGAGGGAAAAGTCGCGGCCGTTGATATGGGGTGTGTTTACAATGGAACTTATACGCTTCTGGCGGGCGGCACCAATCCGGAATTTCCCGGAATCGCGAAATTCATAAATATGCATCACATGAAATGGGCCTGCGAACAACACATCGAGAAAGTCGATTTTCTCTGCGGCGATTTCAACTGGAAAACTCTCTTTCATTTGACTCCCCGACCGCTGTACCTGGTGACCGGTCAGGGCAAAGTGGTAACTCGTCGCGAGACGATAAGGGCAGGCCTAAAAGGGCAACCGGGGATTGGTCTGGCGTCCGGGAGTATGAATCGTGTCTGACAAACGCGTTCTTGTAATCGGGACCACTCCGGATTACATATCATATATTCATCTGCATTTCCCTAATCGGGCATTATTTGTTACCGATAAGGCTATGCGCCAAAGAAGCCCGGAGACCAGACCCGACGGCCTTTCGGAATTGGTTTGCGAACTAAAAGACTTCGATACGGTCGTCAGACGAATAATACGGCACTGCCGTCAATGGAAACTTGAAATATCCGGTTTAACATGCTTCGATTGCGAATATCTTGAACTCTCGGCGAATATCGCCAAATTCTTTTCACTGGAATTCCCGTCGGCAAAATCGATGGCTCTGTCCCGCTCTAAATTTTTGTCGAAGCAGGTCTGGACTCAGAATGGAGTCAGGTGTCCGCGATTCAAGCTGGTTCGATCAGAATTCGAGACGATTAGATTCGTGAAGGATCTCGGGCATCCTATCGTTTTAAAACCGCTGACCGGAAGCGGCAGCGAGCTGACATTTCAATGTTTCGATATTTACGAAGCATTTAATGCTTATCGCTCGGTAAAAAACGGTTTGAAAATCCGGGAAAATTCTCCGCTATATTGCCTGCCGAAGGAGGGCAGCTTGGAGACCGATTCGAAAGCGCTTATTATGGCGGAGGAGTTTATCTACGGACGTGAATACAGCTGCGATTTTATTATCGCCGAAGGTACGGCGACTATTATCCGTATCGCCAAAAAAATCCTGGATAAGACTCTCCCCTTCGGAACGACCACGGAATATATTGTCCCGGCGCGACTTCCCAAATGGATTGATCGAAAGGAACTGGAGACGATGTTATTGCAGGCGGCCGAAGCTCTGGGTATTAAGCGAGCCATTTGTATGGTTGATTTTGTCATTGCCAAAGATGAAGTAGTGTTTCTGGAACTCACGCCGCGCATCGGCGGCGATTGCCTGCCGCCATTAATCAAACAATGTTGCGGTCTGGATATGCTCGGATTGGCGCTTGATTTTGCGGAGAAGAAAAGAATCGTGATACCTCCTGAATCGAAATGGAAACATATGGTTGGTTTAAGAATGTTCGCTACTATGGAAGGCAAGATAAATAAAATCGATGTCAGTAAACTCGACGATGATCCGCGCATTCGGGAGATCACGCTTAAGCGCTTTCCGGGAGACGGTGTTACGCTGCCGCCCGATGATTATGAATCATGGCAGTTGGGACATATTATCTTTGAAACCCCGGCCGAAGGCGACATAGAAAAGGAATGCCGGGAGATACGATCAAAAATTGAAATTATAATGGAGCCGTACGATGGCAATGATTTCATCGGGTATCATCAGCCGAATAGTGAGATTATTCAAAAAACAGACACCCCCGCTTGAGCAGTTCGAGCTGCATGAGTTCGTTCAGCGGTTTTTGGACCGAGGGCAGTATTTTCTGGAATGTGCCGATCAGCATGGCTCGCCTCTTTATGTTTTTGATATAGAAACGCTGAAGGAACACGCCGATCGATTCAAGAACACATTTCGCAGTTATCTGCCTGATATAAAAATGTTCTATGCCCTTAAGAGCAACAATCATCGCGATATAATCTCAACTCTGGTATCGGAAGGTCTGGGTCTTGATGTCTCCAGCGGAGCGGAATTAAAACTGGCGCTCGAAAGCGGCACCGATAAAATATTGTTCAGCGGGCCGGGAAAAACAGATGAAGAGTTGACTCTGGCTGTTCACAATTCCGGGAATATCACGGTCTTGATGGATAGTTTCAGCGAGCTGGAAAGGCTGCAACGCATTGCCGCCGAAAATGACGTAGTAATTCGAACCGGAGTACGTATAACCACCGATGAAAATGGTATCTGGCGAAAATTCGGTATTCCCCTGCGTGATTTATCCCGGTTTTTGAACTATTCCGACAAATGTAAAAATATAAAACTGAAAGGCCTTCAGTTTCATATTAGCTGGAATCTGAACACGAACAACCTTCTGAAATTTATAGACCGGCTTACGGCGGAGTTGCATAAATTGTCTCCGGAATATAGGGCGCAATTGGAGTTTCTCGATATAGGCGGAGGATTCTGGCCGGAGGAAGGCGAATGGCTGCAACCGGCCGCCACAGTCGAGGGCATTATTCGGGAAAAAATATTTAACGGACGAATTTCTACTGATGAGCATTTTAAGTGGTCTGCTATATCCATTGAGAATTTCGCAAAGCAGATTTCCCGGTCACTGAAAAAACAAATGCCTGATGATATGAATTATTGTATATATGTCGAACCGGGTCGATGGTTATGTAATGGTGCTATGCACATTTTACTTAAAGTCATCGATCGAAAAGCCAAGGATATCGTCATCACCGATGGCGGCACGAATGCGATCGGCTGGGAAAGATTCGAAAGTGATTATTTCCCGGTCATCAACGTGACGCGGCCGAGTCTAAAAGAAAATGACTGTTTGATTGCCGGGTCACTCTGTACACCGCATGATGTCTGGGGATATAATTATTTCGGAGAAGATATTAATCCGGGCGATATACTCCTGGTACCAAATCAGGGTGCATATACCTGGAGTCTTCGGCAAAACTTTATAAAGCCGATTCCGAGAGTAGTCACCATGCCGTCGGTTCGAGAGAATATTGAGACATTGGAATCAATAATAAGCAAAGAATAAAACCCTAATCAAGATATTAAAATTACGCATTATCAACAAGAGGTAATCCTATGAACGAGCCTAAAAAACCCAAAAGATGCCCGCAGTGCGGGAGCCGCAATATTCAACTTGAGGATTATGATGATGAATACGTTTATATTTACTGTGAAGACTGCGATGAGAGTTTCGAAATCCCGATAGGGAAAAAGCCGAATTCACAAAATCCGCATGACGGCCATTACCAGGAGGAGCATAATTAAAGCGATTTAAATCTGAACGTGCAAAGGCGGATACCATCCCCATTGTTTAATCTGCAAAAAGGAAGACTCAAACCGCATGGAAACGGTTTTGCTGTTAGATAAATTCTTTGTGCCCGGTTTTCTGGTTCCGATATTGATTTTCTTTGCAAGAATTATCGACGTATCCATGGGCACGCTGAGAATCATAATGGTCGGCCGGGGATTACGCACTATCTCTTCCTTACTGGGTTTCATGGAAGTCTTTATCTGGCTGATAGCCATCAGTCAGGTTCTGCAAAATCTGCACGGTATAATTCATTATGTCGCCTATAGCGCCGGATTCGCCTCCGGGACATTTGTCGGCATGACAATTGAAAGAAGGCTCACGTTTGGTTTATATCTGGTTCGAATAATCGTCCCGCTTAATGAAAATGGTATTGTCGAACGGTTGATTGAAAGCAGGTATAAAATAACGCACATGATCGCCGACGGAATCAATGGGCCGGTCGAGGTAATTCTGTCGGTCGTCAACAGGAAAGAACTTCCGGATATTCTCGGAATCGTAAAAAAGACCAGACCAAAGGCTTTTTATACGGTGGAAGATGTACGGATGATTCAAGATTATCAGCCGGTCCACTTTCACCAACCGAAATACAGACGATTGCTGCAGCCTTTTTATTGGTTCAGGAAGAGTAAATAAAGATTAAAGCCGGAGCTCCGAAATAATAGCTAATAATGGCGAGGCGATTGCACGTGCGGGACGGGAAAGGAGAATTCACAATAATAAATGAAGAATAAAAAAATATCATACGGCTGGTATACGCGGGTAAAAGAAAATCGTTTTGTCGGGTGTCTTGCCGATAATGATGGCCGGGTCAACCTGGCCGGAAATTATGATTACCTCAGCCGGGCGTACTATGTCTCGCAGGATTTTGAAGATATCAATAAGCCGATTCATCCGACCTGCAAGGAAATGCTCGATGCTTATGTTCCGCCTCTTTTTCTCGAAAAGGCCCGACTGGCCGCTATCCCGACTCCTGAATATTATATAAGCAACGGCTTTTTTGAACCGCCTGTTATTGTCGATCCTGTTAATCCCTTTATATTGAAAGGTCGTGTCGTCCTGAAAGCAAACCGTTCAAAACATATCGCTCGATCATTAACAAGAAATTTCACTTACGCCATTTGCTGTCAGGATTTACCGCCGGGCAGCCATATCCATTATTTTCGATCGATACTCGGCTGGTGTCCCGATACAAAATACCGGGATTTATCAAACACAATCTGGGAGGTGTTTGGCATACCACTGGCTCGCGTACGAGTTGTAATCCCCGAAAATGATCGATTCCTGCTCAGTGACATATCGCCTTTACCGCTTGAGACTCTTAGCATTCGCGAAATGCATTATCTCGAGGAGCAAATCCAATGGGGCAATTAGGCATATACGTCGAGCGTTATACGATATCAAGTTCGGACGAAATGAATGCTCTGATGAGATTAAGTCAGGTGGCCCGAAAGCTGGGACATCGGATCGATTTTATCTTTCGGCCCGATATGTACAAAATACCTCAATATGACGCTATATACATTCGCGCCCTGACGGATCCATTGAATTCCGCCTATGTCGCTTCACGAACGGCGGAAATGCATGGGATACGTGTCATTGATGATCCGGAATCGATCAGGATTTGTTGCGATAAAGTCAATATGTATCGGCATTTGATAAAGGCGAATATTCCGATACCGGAGACGCGGATTGTAAACCGTTCCGAGGTTACGCCGGATTGGGCCGAACAACTGCTGCATGAACTTGGCGTTCCGGCAGTCTTGAAGGCACCCAACAGCAGCTTTTCCATGTATGTTGAACGCACTACGACGCCGGAAGAAACACTGAAGGTGGCCAAGAGATTTCTTCGTCGGGCAGACCGGATTATCGCCCAGCCGTTCGTAAAATCGTCCTTCGACTGGCGCGTGGGCGTGTTGGGCGGCAAGCCGCTTTATGTCTGTCAATACATAATCCCGAAAAGACTCTGGAAAATTCTGAGTTACACACCAGAGGGCCGGGCAATTTATGGTCAGGTGAAGGCAGTGGCACTCAGCGAAGCACCAAAAAGATTACTCGATACGGCCGTCAGGGCGGCCAATGCAATCGGCGGAGGTTTATACGGGGTCGATCTGAAGCAGATAAATAATCGCTTCATCGTCATCGAAGTCAACGATAATCCTTCCATTAATGCCGGCGATGAAGATCAAATAAACGGCGACCTGTATGAACGTCTTATCAAATTCCTGTTACCGTTCCGAGGCAAAAATGAGTCATAAAATCCGTATTCGCCTGGCATCCGAAAGAGATTTATCGGCATTGACCAGTCTGGAGGAATTGGCCTTTGACAGCGATCGTTTTACGCGGGATCAAATCGATTATTTACTGACCAGGTCCCGAGCGACGACCTTTATCCTCGAGCGCGGACCGGCATTGGCCGGATCAGCCTGTGTTCTCTGGCGTAAATCTCATCAGGGTGCGAGATTGTACAATATCGCCATCGATCCGTCGTTTCAGGGCCGGGGGTACGGCGATCGCCTTCTGCAAGAATGCGAACTTGAAGCGGCCCGGCGGGGTTGTCATATTATCACGCTGGAAGTATTCCAGGAAAATAAACGTGCCTTGCGCTTTTACGAAAAAAACGGGTATATCGTTACCCGAAACCTGCCCGATTATTACGGGCCGGGTTCATCCGGTTTCAAGATGTCAAAAGAACTTCATCTGGCGGTACCGTCAAAGCTCCGTTTAGATGTACCGTATCGTGCACAGATGCTCGATTTTACCTGCGGGCCCGCCTGCATGATGATGGCTTTGAAATATTTTATACCTCAAATTGAGCTTACGCGCGCTCTCGAAATGACTCTCTGGAAAGAAGCGACTTTGATATTCATGGCCTCGGGTTATGGCGGAACGGACGGCTACGGGCTTTCCTTTTCGGCGGTTCGACGGGGACTGAGTTGTCGTCTTATTATATCGATGGAAACCACGCCGATGCTGAAATCCGTACGCAGCCAGCAAAAGCGTGAGATTATGAGAGTTCTGCATAACGATATGAAACGGAATGCGCGTCGGGCCGGTGTGAGCAGCGCCACCTACGAATACGGTATCGATGAAATAATCTCGGCGATTCATCGCGGATTAGTCCCCATCGTCATGATTAGCACTTATCGATTGACCGGAGACAGAGTCCCGCATTGGGTGATTGTTACCGGATTCGATGAGGAAAATGTGTATATCCATGATCCGGACCTGGCTTCTTATAGAAGAAATAAATCGCGGGCGCGGCATCTTCGAATCGAAAAATCGGAATTCCTGCGGATGAGTCGATATGGAAAAGAAGTCTATCGCTGCCTGATTCTGGTCGGGAAATAACTTCTCGATATAATCAATATTTAATATTGCCATATCATCGACGTATGGCTAATATAATGTAAAGCGGATGAAATTGGAAAATTATGTGGTCCTTTATCAAAAAATATCTGGTCGCCGGTTTGCTGACAGCCATACCGATTTGGATAACATGGCTGGTAATCAGTTTTATTTTCAAATTGGTCGTCGATGCCGGTCAAGCAGCCGCCGTCCGACTTGTACATATTATTGAACCGATTTCGCCGGAAATCTCGAATTGGGTAGTAAGACCATTTGTCCGCGATCTTGTCGCCATCTGCGTCGTTCTGGGATTTTTAATCTTTCTGGGGTGGCTGGCCACCAAAGTATTCGGGCGGAAACTGATCAGGTTGTTTGAAAATTTAATAAAAAAGATACCGCTGGTTAAATCCATCTACGGAGGCTCAAAAAAGCTTATCGACTCTTTTCAGAGGTCCCCCGATGAAACGACGCGTGTTGTTTTAATCAATTACCCCTCGCCGGAGATGAAAACGGTCGGGCTTCTGATGCGTTTTGTCACCGACAAAGATACCGGGGCAAAACTTGCCGCCGTCTATGTTCCCACGACACCCAATCCCACTTCCGGCTTTCTCGAAATTTTGCCCGAGGAAAATGTCACTCTGACAGATTGGTCTGTCAACGACGCCATATCCTTTATAGTTTCCGGCGCCACCCTGGGGCCGGAAAGAGTCAACTATTCGAAAGGTTTTATCAAACCTTCCCAAACGGATTGACGGTATACAAGTAGTGAAGAATTTCTTCGCACTGCAATGCTTACCGCCAATCGCCGAAATAATGCAATCGTCTTGAATCCAGTCGATTCTTACAATAGGCTTTTACGGTGTGATTTTATTTCTATTGACGCAGGGCCACATTGAGGGCCGACCATTGGATTCGCCGATAAGCTCAGAATATTCTGCCGTTCGCCCATGGGGCTTATCATTATTGGAGATAAATAGAGTCATAGCCTGGTATAATATCACCTATGTGTTCAGCTTGTATTTTCGCCTTGACTTTGGGGCGAAAATGATTATTTTACCATTGAATTAACATAATCAGGATGGGATTATTCGGTTTAGTCCGGTTTAAAAATTAAACATATTATCGGGATTTACGTCCTCAGTTCAAAAAAGGAGGATGCTATGAAAAGGCTAATATTGATTTGTATTTGTATATTATTGCCTTTCGCACCAGCCGAAGCAAATCGTATTATATCGAATTCAATTGTACCGGCAGATTACCCCGATAAAGCGGATTTAGCCTTTTCCAACAAAGCCGTGGAGGGTAATTTTTCGGACCTGTTCGTCTGTCTGGAGAAGGCTTCTATTTTGCATGTGATGACCACGGGTAATGATGAAACCGGCGACGGAACCGAAGCCAATCCTTTTGCCACCGTTCAGCATGCCATAAACATCGCCGCTGACGGGGATACTGCTATAGTGCACGAGGGCGTGTATCTTGAAAATATATATTTCAGCGGCCACAATGTCATCGTATCCTCGCTGGCTCCAATTACCGGTGATACATCTTATGTTACATCTACTATTATAGACGGCAGCTCTTCCGGTTCAATTATTTCATTTGAGCAGGGTGAAAACAGTGTTGCGACGATTACCGGATTCACCTTAAGAAACGGTGCGGCCGATTCCGGCGGTGGCATATTTATCTTAAATTCCTCTCCAACCGTAAGCAATAACATTATTATTGGCAATACCGGCAATTATTTCGGCGGCGGCATTTATTGCGGCGACAGCTCATATCCCGAAATTATAAATAATGTTTTCAAAGACAATTATGCTGCCTATGGCGGGGCAATATGTTGCCGCGACTTCTCGGATGCCCATATCCAAAATAATGAATTCATTAATAATACCGCCTTTTACGGGGGCGGCGGCCTGTATTGTTATTATTCACATATTTCATTCATAAATAACACCGTTGTTTCTAATGACGCCGGTTATTACGCCGGCGGTATCGCTCTGGTATGCAGCAACCCCAATATAAGAAATTCCATAATTCGTGATAATATGGCGCTGTACGGTTCTCAGCTATTTGGTACCGTAGATAGAATATATTATTGTAACATAGCCGGAGGCTGGTCAGGTCTAGGAAATATCGACGTCAATCCATTATTTATTGATCCTGTCGAGGAGAACTATAATCTTTGTGCACAATCGCCATGCATCGATATGGGGGATCCGGTTATTTCGGATCCAGACAGTACTCGTTCTGATATGGGTCGATACTACGCCTATCGCCCGCATTGCGATTACGGGAGAGCCTGGTTTGTCAGCACGCGGGGAAATGATATTACCGGTGACGGTTCGTCTGCAAATCCCTTCGGAACGATACAGAATGCGATTAATGTCGCGATTTCTCTTGACTCCGTTATTGTCGATACGGGAATCTATTATGAAAATTTATCGATAAGATATAACAATCTGTTTTTGACGTCGAATTATATTTTCTCCGGCAATTCGATGGACATACGAAATACTATTATCGACGGAAATTCCGCCGGACCGGTAATATCATATGAAGGTTGCCGCGGTCTGGCGGCTATTACAGGTTTCACAATAAGAAATGGATCCGCACAATATGGTGGCGGTATAAATTGCGATTTCTCAAATCCGACAATTGCCCATAGCGCAATTATTGAAAATACAGCTCAAATGCATGGAGGGGGGATTTATCTGAATTATTCCGATCCTTATATAACAAATTGCACTATAACGAAAAATCGGGCTCGTCATTTTGCCGGCGGGATGTTGTGCGAGAATTCGGTCCCGGTCATAACAAATTCGATTTTCTGGAATGACAGTGCCGGAATGACCGATGAGATATTCAGCTATCCTGATTCGCCGCTTATATCCTGCAGTGATATAGGAGACGGCTGGCCCGGTGCGGGTAATATCGACGCCGATCCTCTATTTCGTAATCCGGATATTGGCGATTTTTTCATCCACGAAAGCTCTCCCTGCGCCCCGGCCAACAATAGCTGTAATGTTCTCATGGGAGCGTTTGACTTATATTTCGACTTTACTTATGTCGTTGAGAACGAGGAGTTGCTGCCTTTTCAATACAGATTATCGCAGAATTATCCTAACCCATTCAATCCTGCGACTACAATCAATTATTCTATTCCGCTTCGTACTCATGTGGATATTTCCATTTATAATCTCCTCGGTCGCAGGCTCAAGACAATCGCCGAGGGGATGAAGGACGGCGGCGACCATTCGGTAATATGGGACGGAACGGATGAAAACGGAATCCCGGCGGCTACGGGCGTTTATATGTATCGATTAAAGGCCGGAGATTATATTGAGACCAGGAAAATGTTGCTATTAAAATAAATGTTAAACGGTATTTATCTTCGAGCGTTTTTGTTTAGAAGGTTGGACCAGTCCCCTCAAGGTTATAAAAGCGATTTAAAAGTTTTTGCCCGCATTTGAAGGGAGGAACACGATGAGGTTATTCAGAAGCATTATTTACCGGTCATGTCTGGCTTTTTTTATTATTTCGATGTTATCGGGAGTATCCCAGGCCAGAAGCAGATATGAGACAAATATCCTGAACGACGACTTACACAAATCAAGCGGCGAATGCCGTGAAAATGTCGAATACGCCGTTCATGATATTAATAAAATGGGATTTACAATAGCAAATATGGGACTTTGGGGCAAGGGCTTTCTTGATAATGTCGGTGTTCCCTTGCCCGGAAGTACGCCGTCCTGTATATATCCGTATCCGGGCCAAAATAACTATTTATTTGCCGGAGCACTGTGGATCGGCGCAATCGTCGGACAGGATACGCTGGTTTCAGTCGGCGCTGACGGCTGGACGTATGTCCTGGAGATGTGGCCGGCCCCGTATCCTGAGGGAAGCATTATTTCAAGATCGATATTAAATCCTGAAGATTTGAATGCTGTTTCAGAGCAGGATTTTATCGGAGTATATGTTGATACTGTCCTGGATCCCGCCTGTGTCGATGCTGATGCTTTTGACTGCCGTCCGCATATTCCGCTGAATCTCAAGATCACGCAGAGGAGTTATGCCTGGAGTTACTCCTACGCTGAAGATTTTATTATATTTGACTACACCGTAGAAAACATCGGGCCTTATACGTTGGAAGATGTTTGTTTGGGCGTATACGTTGATGGCGACGTCGGCAGATGGGATGTCTGGGATGATGCTCAGGACGATATAACCGGATTTAGATCGACCGTCCCATCATTCTACGGCTGCCCCGGGGAAGACTGGCTCGATACGATCAATATTGCCTGGATTGCCGACAATGACGGTAAAAGAAATACCGGGGATCTTCCCCCCTGCCCTGACGCCTTAACACTTACGGCCGTAACCGGATTGCGTGTTCTTGCGACACCGTCCGATTCCCTGCAGCTTTCATATAATTGGTGGATATCGAACTCCGATCCGAGTCAGGATTGGGGGCCCCGGCTGGCCGGGACACCTGAAAACCCATTCCGTGATTTCGGTACAGGTGGTCTGGGTACACCGATGGGCGATAAGAATAAACATTATATCATGCGGCATAACGAATTAGACTATGACCAATTATATACAGGATTGGATCATACCGGTGAAGGCTGGCTGCCGCCGCCATCTGTCGGGCCCGACCTCGCCGGTGGATTTGATACTAGATATTTACTTTCTTTCGGCCCCTTTGATATTGACCCGGGGGAGCGGCTCCCGATAACTATGGCCTACGTTGCCGGTGAAAATTTTCATACCGATTGTAATGCCTTTGAAAACCTGTTTGATCCGCAAAATCCCGATTTATTCTACAATTATCTGAATTTTAATGATTTGGGGACGAATTCTATCTGGGCCTCATGGATATATGATAATCCGGGTGTCGATACAGATGGGGATGGTTATAGAGGACCATTCAGAATCTGTGTTTATGATTCTATCCTGATTTGCGATACGATACCGCCTGATTCAATCAACTGCTATTGGGAGTACACGGTCTCCGATACGATTTATACAGCCGGCGACGGTATCCCCGATTTCCGCGGCGCAACGCCTCCGCCCGGCCCGGATATCAGGCTGGAACCGCTCCAGTCCGGTATCAGAGTTCGCTGGAACGGTTATTATTCGGAGACAACACGCGATATGTTTTCCGCTCTGATTGATTTCGAGGGCTACCGGCTCTATTTGTCGCAGGATTCGTCCGATCCGGCCGATTATATACGCCTGACTTCCTATGATCGCGAGGATTATTACAGGTATTGGTGGAATGGAGTTTATTGGGAAATAATAACGCCGCCCTTTTCACCTGAAGAAATCCTGGCTTTGTATGGTATTGTAAATCCGCTCGATTATACGAGTAGTTCCCCATATTTTTACGTTGATAGTATTTTTTATTTTACCACAGTCGATTTGAATAATTCAGATTTGACCGATACGACCGGGATTTTTAAAAGATTCCCTGATGAACCTTATCCCGTGACTTTAAACATCGATTCGGCTCAAACTTATTTCCCGGAGATTTTGGTTTTCGAAAGTGAATCGGTTTATTTCAAATACTTCGAATATGAATACAATATCCGGAATCTCCTTCCGGGATATTCATATTGTGTCAGCGTAACTGCCTTCGATTATGGCTCGTATGTAAGTGAAATCTCCGAACTAGAATCAAGCCTTACTCAAAAGGCGCAGTGCACGTTTCCTCTCGGCGGTTACGAGATATCCGGTAATATGGTTTATTATGATATGGTCAGGGCAGTTCCAGATGTGACTGTCAATTTATCCGGTGATACGACAGCGGAAAATATTTCAGACATTGATGGTCATTATACGTTCACGAATCTTCAACCCGGTAGTTATATGGTAACGCCATCGAAGGATGCCGATGACATCGGTGTTTCCGTCGCTGACATTGTCAAAATCCGGCGACATCTGGCCGTGCTCGAACCCTTCGATTCGCCATACAAGCTGGTTGCCGGTGATGTCAACTGCTCAGGGGATGTCAGCGTGGCGGACATCATTAAGATGCGTCGATACATTGTACATCTGGAAAATCTCCCCTGCGGAAATTGGATATTTGTCGATTCGAGTTTTGACATTGATACATCCGACTGGACTTCCGCACAGCAGTATATATCCGCAGAGATTACGAATTTCGACCTCACCGATTCAGGTTTTATCGCGGTCAGATTGGGAGACGTCAACAATACATGGAATTCTTTCGAATTTCCTGAGGCTAAATCTTCTTTTGCGCAAGCGAAAACAGTATTTTTGGATAATGTTCATGCGCAACCGGGCGATACGGTAGCGATACCCTTAAGGATTGAAGAAAATACCGTTATGGCCGGATTCGAATTCCATATCAATTACAACTCCGAGCAGGTGAACTTTATAGAAGCGAATTCCGGATTGGGTGATTTAACCGTCGGCAATCATGACAATAGCATTCACATTGTATGGGAAGATATCAATCATGTCATTACGACCGAGGAAGATAAGCCGGTAATCACGATGTATTTCCAGGTTCCGGAGAGCTTCGAGGATGAATCTCCGATCGATATAACTCGCGCTGAAGTAGCCGACGCCGCGGGAAATCCGTATCAAATCGAAATTAAAAGCGGAAGCATAATCAAGAGCAGTGAGGCGAATGAAGGCGCTACTATACCAAAAGAATATTCACTGGAGCAAAACCGACCTAATCCGTTTAATTCGATGACAGCCATTGAACTTGCTTTGCCGGAAGCGTCGGAATACGAACTCGATATATATAATATTGCCGGTCAATTGGTGCGATCTTATTCCGGAAACGGCGAGCCCGGCGTCGTTCGTATCGTCTGGGACGGTCGCAACTCCGGCGGCAACGCGGTCGCATCAGGGATTTACCTATATCGTGCCAAGGTCGGCAGTTTCAGTGCGACAAAAAAGATGGTGCTTCTTAAGTAATTTGGGCGTGCTTATACATTTACACTATTTATAGGCCAGAGCCCGGTGGTCGCAAACACCACCGGGCCTTTATTTTAAGCTTATTTAATTTCGAATGTTATCCTGCTTGAGCGGCCGAAATCATCCATGCACATCAATTCGTGCCGGCCCTTTTGCGGTAGATAAAAGACATTTTTCCCGGACGGACAACTGGTATACCAGTTTTTATCCAGAAACCAATGCATTTTGGCGCTGGCAAGTGACACTGACGCCTGCAGCAGAATTTTTTGATAATCGCTCGGCGCCGAGGGTCGAATTTCGTAGATACCATTATTTTCCGGAGAGTGTATCACCGGCTCCTCATTAAGGACAATACCCCTGCAGTCGGGATTATGCCGCGGGAGAGCCGCAATTTGCCCCTGCCTGAGCAACCAGTCGGCTACTCGCGGCGGCCAGTTTTCCACTATGACAGAATCGATTATTTTGCCGTACGAGCATGCCGGACAGACTAAATAACCTGTCTCTCTATCGACCGTAATCGCTTTATGCACGGTGCATGGTCTGGACGGGGATACGCCCGGGATATAATAGGCCGCATGCACCGAGGGGCAGTTTTTATTCGGGGGGGCACCGCTTTCGCTGCATACCTGACGGATTTCAAGGCCAGGCGGCGGGTCAAACCATTTAATATCGTTACCCACCGTTATTTCATGAAAAATATTCATCATCAAGGGAGCCGCTATTTCGGCTCCAACCAAGTAGGGTGAACCTTCCGCCGAAAAATTTCCGGCCCAGACACCGACCGTATAATCCGGATTGTAACCGATCGCCCAGGCATCTCTGCGGCCGTACGATGTTCCGGTTTTCCATGCTACCGTCGGAATGTCCCGAGTGAACTCCCACGAGGCGGGAATATCCGGCCGCCGGAGGTTTGACAGAATATCTGAAATCAGAAAGCAGGCCTCTTCGGAAAGGATTCGTTTTGTCGATGGTTTCTTCTCATCGGCCATAAAGCAGACGGGAAGATGTTGTCCTTCTCTGGCGAGAGTTGCGTATAAATTGGATAACTCCAATAGTGAGACTTCACACGCCCCCAGAACAAGAGGCAGCCCGTATTCAAAATATTTTCGATTAAGTGACGTTATTCCGCCATTATTTAACAAAGCATAGAATTTATCCAACCCTACGCGGGCACAGACATTTACGGCCGGAACGTTTAATGATTGAATTAAAGCGTCACGCACCGAGACCAGCCCGTGATACTCTTCGTCGTAATTTTCCGGTGAATATCCGCTATAACTAATCGGGATGTCATCGAGCTTTGTCGACGGCGTTATTAGTCCATTTTCCAAACCAAGCGCATAGACAAATGGTTTTAATGCCGAACCGGGTGAACGAATGGCAATTGCCCCGTTAATCTGGCCGTCGTTCTGATTATCATTAAAATCGGGCGAGCCGACCATCGCCAGCAGTTCGCCGCTGACATTATCCAAAACCACGACAGAAAGATTATTAATTCTCTTGTCCCGGATAGATAAATAATGCATATAGGCCAATTTTTCACAGAGCAGCTGTTTATCGAAGTCTATAGTTGTTTTGAGTTCACAGAGTTTCGGGTAACAGGCAATGATATTTTGGCAGAAATGCGGCGCATAAAAGGGTCGTTTCTGACGATTAATCGGAATTTCTTCTTCAACGGCCCGCTCAAATTCATCTGAGGAAATAATATTTTTATTAGAAAGATTAGCCAGAATTTTATCGCGTCTTACCCGGCAATTTTCCGGATTTAGATCGGGACGAAAATTATTCGGGGAGGCCGGGAGCGCGGTTAATATCGCTATTTCCGAAATCGACAAATAATTCGGATTCTTATCGAAATAAAAATACGTTGCCGCACCGACTCCCTCGATATTTCCGCCGTACGGGACAAGATTAAAGTATAACTCCAATAGCTCATCTTTGGAATAGTGCCACTCGAGTTGCAGACTACGAAAAGCTTCTAATATTTTGCTGCTTATGGTTCGCGGGCGCGGTTCGATCATTCGTGCGATTTGCATCGTTATTGTCGAACCGCCCCGGATTATTTTTTTATTTTTCAAATTCGTCCATGCTGCCGAGATTATCGAAACCGGGTTAATCCCCGGATGATAATAAAACCATCTGTCTTCACAGGTGATGACCGCTTTAATCAACTCCGGAGATATTTCCTCGAGTTTAACCGGTTTTCGCCAGAAGTGATCGGCCGAGGCAAAACAATTCAGTAATTTACCCTCACGGCTATAGATAAAGTGAGCCGGCTGACGGTGCAGTTTTTCATAAGGCAGCGGAAAGATAAACAGGTCGATGACAGCTAAGAAAACGATTAGAACCAGTCCGCCGATAGCGAGCCGAATAAGATGTCGTTGGTACTGCCTAATCGATTTTTTAATCAATTTTAATGTCATCGACCTGACTTTCTATTTATATCTATTTTATTATCATAAATCCGGAGGATGATGCTCCAGCAATAACGGGATTGTACATACATTCCGCGGCGATCGGCGGGATTTTGAATTCACCGGAGGAGATAGCACGCAGGCTGTAATAAAATTCAACCGGTTTTTTAGTATTCAGATTGCTAAAGAGCAACAGGCGATCATCGCGAATATCCTGATAATCAATATCTTTGCCGGGCTGGGGAATCCATGATAACATCGGAGTTGTTCTCAGACGCGGATTTTCGATTTCCAATCCGGCCGGCAGCAAATCATTGATGACGACATTTTGAAGAAATCGGTCAATCGATCGGGCTTTGATATGGCATATTATTTGATCGCCGAGATTAATATTCTGAAGGTCGATGGCGTTACCATTGGCGTCGAGATATTCCCGGGTGATATCGATTCCACGTGTAAATTCTTTCGGGGCATTATCGGTCGGGACACCGCTGGCCTGCCAGTAGTAGAAACAGGTTCCTTCGCCTTCGACCATTATCTGTACATTTTGACCCGCCAGATTCTTTTTTATCAACCGGAAGTCATTAGCATCGATATGGTACGTTGAATCGTTTCCAATTATGATAGTCCCGTCAAAATCCAGATTGGACTGTCGTGACAGGTATTTGCTCAAGGCCATCAAGCCGAAGGCATTTTCCTGGGTAGTGTACCATCGGCCGGTCCGTGCACCATCCATCAATTCCCGGGCAAGAACGGCGCAAGACGGATTCTCCGGGTCGATTTCGTTTAAAACGTCAAGAAGAATGGCATTGGTTCGGACCCCGGAACTGAACGTCCCGCCGGTTTCCGGTTCGAAAATGGCCGGTTGTATGTCGGTCGGAATTATGGACATAGCAGTTTCTCTATCGCCTGAAAGGGCCAGCGCTCCGGCCACCTGGTATCTTGAAAACGGCTGCAAATCACCGCGCCAGATTTCCTGCAGGTAGTTGATAGTCTTTTTTTTGAGTTTTCCCGAACCGGCCAGAACATAAGCGGCGTAAATCCGTTCGGGTGTACCGGCTTCTTTGACTTTTCCCTCGGCTATTTGATTCAAACTTCCAAGTATTTTTTTGCAGGCCATTTCATTTACATAATATCCCGCCTTTTGTGCTTCGAGCAAAAAGTGGGACGCATAAATCGATGACCAGTAGTGCACTTGGTCACGCCCCGGCCAGAATGAAAATGAGCCGTCGTCACGCATCATACCGAGCAATTTCGTTATACCTTCCTGTATAAAGTAATCACCGCCTCTGGAACCGACCAAATCAGGGTCCGCGAAGCGCAACAAATCATTATAGTACAACATGGGAAACACCCGCGAGGTCGTTTGCTCGAGACAGCCGTAAGGATAACGCAGCAGATAATCGATATTTCGTTTAAATCCGACCGTCGATAATCCGGAAGTCTGTATTATGTATTGATCCGTATTTACAATCCAGTCACCCGGCAATGCAAAAAACGCGGCCAGGTCTTTATTGACGATACCGGATTCGTATTTCGTTACCAATGGCTGTATTGGACGATTCGGTAGTTCGAAAATCAGGTGGCTGCTATCGATACCGTCATTAGCAGTTAATTTGATATGTATTACACCCGGGACGACCGTCGTGTTTAGTTTGAAAATAATATTCCCTTCGCGGCTGTCAGCCAGATGGATTTTCTGCGTCGCTTCAGAAATAATATTAATCGGGCCATCACAATCCAAATTAACAAGAATATCATTATCTTTCCCGGTATTGTTGAAAATCGTTACCAGTCCGTTAATTATGTCATTGGGGGCGGTGAAGCGTGGAAAACTCTCCTGAATGATAATTTTATCACGGACAATCATCTCAAAATCATCCGCCCCGAACAGATTGCCCTGCACGGCGACGGCGGAAATTATCAATTTCCCGTTAAATTCGGGGAGATTAAAATCGACAACGGCAAAACCGTTTTCATCGGTCTTGACGATTCCCGACCAGAGCGATACCGGCTTAACGCGTCTTGCTTTAATCGGATTGAGATGTCGGCGGCGGGAGGCCTCTAATATATCGGCCCGCCCTCCCGCCGGACTCAGATGACTTGCGGCCTGTTCGACTTCGGGGTAGAGAAATGAATAAACATCGTATGGTTTCAAGAGTAGGTATCTCTGTCCATAGAAAAATGATAATGGATTGGGTGTCTGGTAATCGGTTAGTTGTAAAATGCCGGCATCGACGACCGCGACAGTGACCTCGGATATGCCTTTCTTGTCAAGCTGTACATTTATTTTTACTTTCTGTCCCGGTTTGACAATTTCCGGAGCATTGATATTCAAATCCAGGTCTTTTTCGTTGTACGAAAGTTTCAGGGGTGCAACACCATACGCCCGGGCAGGTGATGTTTTATCTACATTAGCGGATTTTTTTATAATGACCGCCGAGACATAGGCGTTCGGGAAATAATCTTTTTTCACGGGCAGCGTCAGTTCGGCGGTGTTTTCGTCCATCTGATAAGTTATAAAATCGAGAATCGTCTCCTTTTCGATGGTGAGAAGTAAGGTCCCGCCGAATGGGGCACGGATTTGCACGACGGCATTTTCACCGGGTTTATAAGTGCTTTTATCGAAATCTATATCAATTCGGTCAGGCTTTTCCATCGACCAGGGCGAATAGCCCCAACCGCTGGCATAGAATGTAACCGCTGCCGAATGCCCGCCTTCAGTATCGGTCACAACCAATTTATAGCTGCCATACTCAGGCGGTGTAAAACTGACAGTTGCGCCGCTATCGGGCAAATTAGTTATCGCTGAGTCGACAAAGACCAGCTTTTTTTCCGAGACATAGCGGTAGCGACCGTTTTGTTCCTGCCGGAGAATAGAATGATAAACCTGTCGGTAAAAGTCGACTCTTATTGATTTAATTTCCACCGGCTGGCTTTCATTATCAACGGCAATCAATGCGGCTTCGAACGGCTCGCCCGGCCTGGCATAACCATCGAAATTCAGCTTAATCCCGACATACCGGTCATAAGCATGTATGGTTATTTCTTTATAGGCATTAATGACACGACCGCCTTCCTCGGAAACACCGGCCGAGATCAAACCTTTTAAACCGGAGGGCGGAGTCAGATTGGCCGGGACTTTATAATTAAATCTGAAATATCCCGAATCATCCAATAAGTTATCGCCCAGGTTTATATCCATCGGGGGGAATTTCCGCTCGTAATCGGTGAATGAATAATCGGACATATTTGTCGCGGTGAAGGGATGAGCTTCGATCGTTAAATGGCCTGTGACTTTGTGCCTTGCGGCAGGCGGACCGAATAGATATTTGCCGTTGACATCTATTTCGATACTGTCGCCGGCCATATAAATATCTCTGGCCGTCGTGACCGTCGTTTTAATTTTATCCGGCATGAATTCCTCGACCTGGAATCCAATCCGGCCGATTTCATAATCTTCTCCTATACGGGCGGTTATACTGTACTTACCGGTGCGGCTGTAATCGGGGACAGGTAAAGCGACCGATAGCAATCCTTCAGCCGAAGTCTTGACGCGAAAAGACTTGAATTCATTACCAGATGGATCTTTGACAGTCAGAAAATACGGAAATTCCGGCGGCATCGAGCCGTTGGTGCCACGGACGATCGAGACAATATGAGCAGTATCACCCGGCCGAAATATATCTCTATCAAGATACAGAAAAGCCTCATATCCCTTACCCAAATAGGGGCGACCCTTGATGTCAAATTCGGATGTGGGCAGGAGACATTCGTCAAATTTGAGAAATGACAGATCTGTTTCTTTTTCGACCGTAATCAGATATGGTTCAAAACCCTCGATTTTTTTTGCGATATTATCAAATACGACAATTCCGCGGGAATCAGTCGAGCCTTCAAGGAGCAGCTGGTTATTTCGGCTGAATAATTTGACATCGGCTTTATATATCGGCTTGGTTTCGCTTAACGAATTAACCCAGACCATCAGATAATCATTTGACATCCGCGCCAGAAGACCGATATCGGTGAGCATCACCAAGCGTATATCGAATTCCCATCGTCGTTCTTTCTTGCGGGCGGAGACTTTGAATAGCCCGCGAGCGGAATCGCCGATAATCCGGCCGATATCGACGGTGGTAATCAGCGGCTCATTGAGCCGGCCCTCCAGGTCCATCGATTGGCTGTAAAACTGTCGTCCGACACTGCTCATGGGCGGCTGCCCGTATCGCCATACGGTGGCCATATTACCGGTCATGGCATACACCAGATTATTGGCGAATATTTGCTCCACCTCGATTGTGAGCGAGTCAACATTAATTGTCTCCAGTTCGAGATTTCCGGCGCCTTCCTTCGGAAGATAAATCCCGGGCGAAACGAATTTCAGCGATGGAGGGAGATCCGGGATTTTTATTTTTGATGAAAATTCATTTTCTAGGACGGCACCATCGAAAGCAGGTGTTCCCCTCGATAATGTCACTTCGTAGGTTTGACCGGAATAAAAATCACCCCTGATTATCAGCAAGTGACGATAATTCTCGATCCGAAAATCAGTCATAGCGGAATCGTTTTGAGACTTAATCGTTAAATAATCTTTTACGTAATCGGCGGCCACCGAAGTGGACAGGCGAAGGTACATGACCCCGTTTTTACCCTCGACTCCGCCCCGCAGCTCACTGACGACAAAACGCCTGTATTTCTTTATGATAATATCTTTTTCATAGTCATTTTCGAGAGGTTCACCGCAATCCTCGCAATCCAGCTTTCTTTTTATAATGAGCTTATATATTTGGTCCTCTTCGGTGGTCTTAAATGGTTCCGTCGTCAATGTAACAAAATCGGCAAATTGTCCCTTCGGTTTTTGCCATTCCATTTCATCCAACCGTGTCTGTCTCGGTTCGGATTGAATATTCTCAATTTTATATGATAGTGATGATTTAATCGCTCCTCTTTCGCCCTTGATCGATAATTTATCTTTTAGCTGTTTCAACTCGGCTTTATAATTAAACTCGATACTGATACTTAGTCGAATTAATCCCGGTTCGGTCTCATCGAACAGCGGCTCCCAGTTGAGACTGACAACCTTGAATGGTTGAGTCCGAAAAGTAAACGCCCGGTTATCATTTATTCGATTGCCGTTGATATAAGTATCCGATGAATGCACCTTGACGGTGTATTCAGTGGCCGGTAATAACGGTCGGTCGGGGTAGAAGCGTATAACATCGGTTTCGATCCAGCGGGCGATTCCGGGAATCTGCGGTCTGATTTCCAAGGGTGGCTCGGGGATGATTTTATCCAGACTGTCCGCGATGACAAGGTCATTGGAAAATTTAATTGTAATGTTAGTCTCACGATTGGTTTGATCCTGCGGTAAAAAATCGACAACTTTGACATTTGTGTCCGGTTTGCCCTCCCGATTTTGAGCCAGTAATTCAAACGAGATCACCCCCGCAATAATAATCGGCGTTGCGAAATATACAAAAGGGTGTAATTTCTTTGACAGAAAAGAAAACATGTTTCCTCCGTTTAGATTAAGTTGTCGTGGATATAAGGTCCCCTTCAAAATAATTATACATTAAAGCCCGCTAAAATACTCAAAAAATCATAATGTTTGAAAAGAATCAACCTTAAAATAAATGATATATTCATTATATTAGCCGACAAATCGAGGAAAATATCGCTCAAATATATGGGTCCATTTATCGTCGATTCTGAATCAGCTTCCGGCCTTGTCGTCTATGACGGGGATACGATGTTTTGAAGTAGATAGGTTGTTTCACCATGTCCCCGGAAGATACTATTTTGATTAGCCGGGAAGCGCGATGAGACTTAAATGGTATTTGCGACGTCGACGTTGACTAATTCAGAATCGGAGATTGTCTGCAATGATTTATGACATGTTTGGCAATCACCGAGATGTGGTTTGGATTGAGCCACCGCTTCTTTCTTATGACATTCGATACATGTTTGATGCATCGCCTCACGATATGAGTTGGCTAATCGCAGATTCGGACTATCCTTTTGGACCCCGGCAAGAAACATGTCTTCCTTATGGCACGACAGGCAATCCTTGGCATTGGAGGATGTCTTGGGATTTTGCTCCGGGTGACATTCAAGACACGAGTAATTCGCGGGATGCAAACCGGTAATATGTTCGGTCTCCGCCACGGCCGACATGTGGCTTTCATGGTTAAAAATGTTTGTCGGGTCATTCATGTAGCGGTGGCATCGCGAGCAGGGTGTCGATCTGTCATTCGGGAGAGACACATGATGACATTTACCGCAGGAAGTTGAATCGCCAAGTCGTTTTTGATGTTCGGCATGCGCGAATATCGTTTCCACGCCGCCGTGATTGCCATCTATACGCAGGATTGTCCTCCCGGCATCGATTCCTATCGCCGGACGAATCTCCTGATTGTTGGCTGATGAGTTGTAGAAAGGCGGATACATAATCACGAATGCCAAAGGAATAACGAAAATGGAAATAAGTGTAATCCGATGCAGGCCATCGGTAAGGGCAGTATTCCAGAGCTGGCGAAGGCTTCCAAAGGAGAGGTTGAAAAGTCCCGCAGCGGGCCGTGTCGCCGGAGGTTGCTCGCTGAAAATCGGCAGATGTTCGGAAATGAAAAACAAAACCAACCCGGCCGAGGCGACGACGCCGAGTCCGACCGCCCATTCAATTAATGACGGAAAATAAACGACACCCGCATCGCGGAAGTAGCCGAAGACACCGACATCAAGACGGTTAAGGGCCAGCCCGAAAGCCCCAAAAAAGGCCGCCAAGCCGATTCCTGTCGCCGAATGCCTTGATCCGGGAATGATGACCAGTGCGATCGGAAGGACAACGCCCAGTACCAACTCCAGGGTATATAACCAACTCTCCCAGGTACCGGCCAATAGCGGCCCCCATCCGCCATGCAGAAAAAGATCGACAATTTTCAATACCAGATAAACGCTGAAGATAGAGGCGGCGATAGTTGCCAATGATCGTATCTGCGGGAATTCCGGCCCCTGCGATCGACGATTGAATACGGTTGCGGCTTTTCCGTTTATTATTTGAATCAGGGGTGTTTTTCTCTCGGTCTCGGAGCCGTTTATCGAGGCGGGATCATACCATCGCGCCCACAATAGTTTGATAAATACGACAACCATAAGCCCGCCACCCATGGCGGAAATGATAAACAGTATCGGCAGCCAGGGAGTGTACCATAACGGATGCAGCCGCTGCGGTGTAACCAGAAACAAGGAACCAAGTGATGAATGGTGCAGGCTTGATAAAGATATTCCGATAACAACAACCACGAAGCCAATCCGGTGCAGCATCCGCACGACTTTCTCGGCCCGCAAACGTTCGAAGATAACGGGCGCCAGTTCGACAGCAGTGACCGTGAAGTAAAGCAGAACACACCAGAAAACCTCGAAGAGAAAGGAGTTAATGTTCCACATGAATATCGGGTGCCAGAAACGATGCGGCAGGCCGATATCGAAAAGCAGCGCCAGGCAGGAACAGCCGTATCCGAGAAAGGCAATTAAAATGGCCGGTTTCATAAAGGGTCGAAATTTCTTCAGCCGTAAAACATACACAAGGAATCCAACCGTGAAACCGCTGGTGGAAAGAGCGACACCGCCGACCATATTAAGAATTTTCCACAAACCCCAGGGAACGGAATCGGAGAGATTGGTGGTTGCTCCAAGACCGAACCACAGCCGCAATATGGCCGCCACCAATCCGGCCAGGGCAAAAAACCACAGTACGTCTTTAATCGCCCGTGTCCGTCTAATCATCGTTGTTTTCCTCCGGATGCGGTTCTTCCTTGAATGGTTCCCCGTGCTCCTCGGCCAGAGTGTTTCGGCGCTTTACGATCCAGTTTAATCCGACCAGACTAAAGGCAACGCCCAAACCAATAAATGGTGTTTTGTGAATTAACGGTTCGGTCAGCGAGGGGATTGATTCCGGTTCAAAGCGCGGCCAGCCTAGCGCCGCCAAATCTACGTCGGAAATGTATAAAACGGACGTTCCGCCGAATTCATTCTCGCCCCAGATATGATTGTGATAGCGGGTGGGGTATTTCTTAATAATCCCGTGTGCCTCGCTTAACAATCGATCACGATTCCCGAAAACCAGCGCCCCTTCCGGGCAAGCTTCAACGCAGGCGGGTTGTTCACCGTCAGCAAGACGCCCGACGCACATATTACATTTGACCATAAACGGAACGGTTTTATCCCACTCGTAGCGCGGGATATGAAAAGGGCAGGCCAGCATACAATAACGGCATCCGATGCATTTGTCGCGGTCATATATGACCGGACCATCGGGAGATTTCGTCAGTCCCCCGACCAGGCAGGCCGAAACGCAGCTTGGTTCCAGGCAGTGCATACAGCTTTTGCGGGCAAAGCGCTTTTCATCGACTTTGAGGATCGTTGAAAGCCGATTTGCCGAAAGGCCGTCGGTTATAACCGCCCTGTCCCGATCCGCTTTCAGGACATCGAGCCCATTGTACTCCGTGCAGGCATAAACGCATTTTTCGCAGGCAGTACATTTCGTGACGTCAATCAAAATTCCATACATTAAACTCGAGCCTCCTCACCGTACAGCGTTTCCGCGACCTTATCACCGGCACCGGGACGAAGCTGCCAGTGGAGTCCTGATATGCGATCGAAGAAAAAGAGAACTACATGGGCCAGTTTGGTAAAAGGAACCAGCACAAACAGCAATTCGGCACTGAGCAGGTGAAATAACATCATGATATCCCATGGAAGGGGATTGTACAGCGGATGCATGGCCAGAAAACCGCTGGCAAACGGCATGAAAATTACGATTAAAAGAACGTAATCGGATCGCTTGCTCATGGATCGCAAACGCGGAGAAAAAATCCTGAAGCCCAACAGGACGAGAATACAGGCGGCGGTGAACAGAGTTAAAAAGTCAGCCAGTCCATAGCCGATTTGGGGAAGATTAATTTTTAAAAAATCTTTCCAGAGAGCGATATGATCGGCCAGCAGCAGCGGGACAATTATGATACCGATATGAAAAGCAAAGGAAATCGAAGAAAAAATCTTCGTTCCCGGAATCAGATGACGAACGGGAATTACCCACGTGGCCGCTTCGCCCAGGATTTTACGCCACGGGGCGTTTCGCAGGCGCCGGCCCTTTCCGGTAACCAGCGAATACACCTGAATAATAACGAGTCGGGCAAGCCCAAGAATCATAATCAAAAAGGTCAGTGCGAATAACGGACCTTTAGCAAAATCTATCCACTGTTCCATACGTCTCCTCTTTACCGAAAAGCATCCTCAAGCCGGATTTTACATTTCAAACATGGCTGCTTCTTCTTTGCGTTCGCTCGGCGTTTTCCCGCCCGGAACGACAATCGCTTTTAGAATCAGATCGTGCAAACCCATAACTTTGCAGGGAATCTTGTAATAGTCGACCAGTTCCTTAAGTTGTTTTTTGCAGTTGGCACAGGGTGCGATACAAATTTCCGCTCCCGTCTGGCGCAACTGCTCGGCTTTCACCTTACCGCCGACACTCATCCGGAATTCATGAATTTCGTCGATCGATACCAGACCGCCGCCGCCACCGCAGCAGAAGTTGTCGCGACCGGCCGGCTTCATGTCTACGAAATCCTTGACGAATGATTTAAGAATTTTCCGCGGCTGATTAACAATCCAACCGGATCGGGCGATATTACAGGGATCATGATAGGTCACGCGCTCGGTTATAATATCGGGATCCAGCCTGATTTTACCTTTATCAATGCAGTCAAGTGTATATTCCATAAAATTTATTACCGGATATGCTTCGCGACCGGCGAAAATAGGTACGAAATCGTGCGCTGAGCGGGAGGCATGACCGCATTCACCGATTAAAATTGACTTACCGCGAAGCCGCGTTACTTCTCCAACGAGCTGCTTGATAATTCGTTCAAGATGCCAGTCGCTGTAAAACAGGCCGTAGTTTATACCGTCGTAATTGCCGGTCCCGATCGTCCATCGGTCCCAGTCGCCCGCGGCATAAAGAACGGCGGCATTGCCCATGAGAGTTTCCGGTTCCATAAGATAATCGCTGACGGCGCAGAAGAAGACAAAATCGCGATCGGTCTTGTCGAGCGGGAATTCAACTTTGATTCCCAGATTTTCCTCCAATTCTTCCGAGAGAAATTCAAGAGTGTTTAAAAGCGCGACCTTGGGAACTTTCGATGTATTATGCGTTTCCCCTTCAAGTTGTTCGCGAACGCTGACCTGCAGCGCTTTGGGGACAATTCCTATCAGGCTCAGAATATATCGCCCCAATCTCGTTATCAATCCGTGATCCACACCCATCGGACATTCGCGAATACAACGGCGGCAGGCAGTGCATCGATAGAACCCATCCAGCATATCGTCTATAATCTCATCAGTGAGTTCAAAAGCGTCGGTCACTCGCGATTTCAGCCATCCGCCGATGGTGAAATATCGTTTATACGTGTCGAGCAGAAGATTGGTACGATAGCACGGAATGTCGCGAGGATTTCCGGTGGTCAGAAATATCGGGCAGGCCACAGCACATCGATTACACTTCGCGCTCGAAGCACAATATGAATCGAGCAGCGGTTTATAGTCGCTGTACTTAATTACTGCCGCAAAGGCTTCAAGAAAACGCTCGACCCGATTTTCCGTTACGGGATTTTCAATGTAATATGGATATTGTTTGATTGGTACCGTTACCTGTTCAGTTTTTTTTGCCGAAATCGTTTCACCGTCCATTGGCATTCCTCATATTTTTAATTTTTCAACTGAATCATGACGCAAAGTACATACCAACTCATGCAATAACTTCATATCATGTTTATTTTACCGGATAAGGACAATTAAAATAATAATGCTTGTTGCCTAATAGACATAATCTTAGCGGTTATAATGGGCATTGTTGTCCTGTTTATCGGGTCGTGAAATTACTGACAGCGGTTAAAAGCGAAGGTCAAAATACCAATCGAATTCTGTTGCAAGCGTTGCATCATATTGTCTTATATTGCAACATTACGCAACACTTATGCAACAGCCAACCTGTTTCTATTTTCAGTTAAGATGATTTTTTCAGACTTATTTTTAAAAAATATTCAAGTATTTACAATCTATTATCTGGCAGCGACTTACTAAGATGGTATTCCCTCTGGACGATAATATGTGGCGCGATACAGGCTATCTTTTCCGGGCATGTGTCGGTATTGTTGCAACGCCGTTGACGCTTGGCATTGTAGTTGCGTATTCACAAATTGAGGAGAATTTAAAAATGAGATACGGGATACCGATTCGAGGTGGGCGAGTGGCGCCCCGATGTATATTTGCCGAGTCAATTCTCATTGTTGTTCTCAGGCGCAATCAGGCCCGAACCGAGGATAAAGCGGAACTGACAGAACATAGTCTGATGAGCCTGGTCAAGATATTATCGGAGTACAGTATTGATACATTGATTTGCGGAGGAATCAGTCGTCAGGAACGGGACTATCTCTCCTCCCGACAGATGGAAGTAATAGACAACGTTGCCTGCTCCGTCGATGAACTTCTTGATGCCCTGCGTTCCGGCCGGATACAGGCCGGTTATGGCCTGGCCAAATCGGTCATCGAGCATGAAGCAAAAGGAGTATCGGAGACGACGCGGGGCACGCACGATAACGGAAAAATAATCGGCAGCGAAAGAGAAAAATCTCCGGAGAAAGTAGACTGCCTTTCATGTCGCGAAAAAATATGTTTGCGCGGGGAGTCGTGCGATCTGGTATCGGGATACGACCGGATGCCTGTTCCTGACAGAGAAATAAAAAATATGATGGAGGCCTCTCTTGATATATCCTACGAAAAAGAACGGACGCTCTGTCGTCTATCGGAATTGATTTACTTCTGTCTTGAAATGCACTACCAGCGAATAGGCGTCGCCTACTGCATTGATCTTCAGGAACCGGCCGAAACTTTGGTCCGCGTTTTAAGACGTTTTTTCGAGATTTATCCGGTCTGCTGTAAAGTGGGCGGGATAAGGGTCGTTGATCCGTTGTTTTCATCACGTGAGGGAATTGAACACGATAATTCGCCAAAGATAGCCTGTAATCCGGAAGGCCAGGCGGCGGTCTTAAATCGTCTCGAAACCGATTTAAATGTCGTCGTCGGCATATGTATGGGTGCCGATTGTATTTTCTCCAAATACAGCGAGGCCCCGGTGACAACGCTGTTTGTGAAGGACAAATCGCTGGCCAATAACCCCATTGGCGCCATTTATTCGGATTATTATCTGAATGAAGCAGCCCGAACGACTTCGCATACGAAATGAAAGAATAATTAATATAAATGAAAACTGTTGTTCAAATATTAAAAGTAAAGAATGGAGGTGGCTATGGCCATCCCGACACTTAATGCTGTCGGCTTTTGTGCGCACTATTCGGACCCGGGCGATTGGGCCTTTGATTACGCGCTGCGTTTGTCGAAAGAGCACCAGTTAAAGCTGAATGTGTTCCATTTCCTGAGCGACCCTTATAACCCGGATGACCATTTTGCCGACGACCTTTCAAAAGAAGAACGGGCAAAATTGGCCATTGAGCGTGAGAAAGAGCTTAGGATGTATTATGACGGACGGGCCGGTGACTATCTTGATGTCGGCTTCCGCCTGTGCGAACATGCCGAGTGGGTCGAACTTCACCGTTGTCTGGTTGTCCGTGAATTCCAGGTTCTGGTTCTCGGCTACGTCGGATCGAAAGCGATGTTCGGCAAGCGGCCCATCGAAGAATTCGCCGAAAATTTCATTTGTCCGGTTGTTCTCGTCGGCCCTGATCATGCCTACCAATATCGCCTTAATAGCCGAGCGAAAATAATTATTGAGAAGCTGGGGATCAAGAATCAAAACTGGTCGCTTGTCAGGCGTATTTCGGCTTAAATCGGACCGTTCCTGTCGCGACAGACGCGAACAGGCAGAGACTCTTTTACTCTATAAAAAGCCTTGCGTCTGGAAATAGATGTTTAATATTACAATCGAGATGACCGGCGATAACGGAGAACGGTAACCGTGGAAGAAAAACTCAGTTTACTCATATTTAATAGTATCTCAGACGGCGTCTTTACGGTTGACGAAAACTGCATTATTACATCATTCAATAAGGCCGCGGAGCGCATTACCGGATTCAGCGCCGCTGAGGCAATTGGCAAACATTGTTTTGATATTTTCCGTACCGAAGTATGCCACCGGCGGTGCGCTCTTAAAGATACTCTAAAGCATCATTCGCGGGTCGAAAACGCCCGCGTTTCGATAATAACCCGTGACAGCCGTGAGTTGCCCATCCGGGTAACCACGACGATGCTAAAGGATGAGAAGGGCAATCTTGCCGGTGCGGTGGAGTTTTTTCAGGATATTTCCGAAATCGTGCATCTCCGCCAGAGACTTGAACAGAAGCGGACGCTTGACGATATCGTCAGTGTTAATCGTAAAATGCATGAATTAATCGGACTGCTTCCTGATATAGCGGGATCCGAGTGCAACGTTCTTATCCGGGGTCCGAGCGGTTGCGGGAAAGAGCTGTTTGCACAGGTCATCCACAATCTCAGCCCTCGTCGATACGGCCCGTATATTAGAATAAATTGTGCCGCTTTGCCGGCTAATTTACTGGAATCAGAGCTCTTCGGTTATGAGAAAGGGGCTTTCACCGATGCCAAGCGAGCCAAACCGGGGCAATTTGCCCTGGCTCACGGCGGGACATTACTCCTTGATGAAATCAGTGAAATGGATATATCTCTCCAAGTAAAACTCCTACGCGTACTGAATAATGGCGAATACCAGCCTCTGGGTTCAACTAAAACGCTGCATACCGATGCGCGTATTATCGCAGCGACCAACGCTGACCTTGAGAAAGCAATCGCCGAAGGGAAGTTTCGTCGAGACCTTTTTTATCGAATTAACGTCGTTGATATTCAGATTCCGCCATTGCGAGACAGGCCGGAAGATATTCCCCTCCTCGTCGAGCATTTTATCAGCATTTTTCGGGAAAAAACCGGCAAATCAATCGTACGCATGACTCCGAAAGCACTGGCTGCTTTGCGGCCTCATCCTTTGCCGGGCAATGTCCGGGAACTCGAAAATGCCATCGAACATGCTTTCGTCATGTGTCACGGTACCGAAATAAAACCAGAGCACCTGCCGCCTCATATAACGTCCCAGACACATCATCGGGAAGTTTTGCCGGAACAACCGGACGATGAAAAGAGAGTCATCCTTGAAGCTCTCCGCAGGTACAATGGCAACCGCTCGCAGGCAGCCATTGAGCTCGGGATGCACCGCTCGACACTCTGGCGCAAGATGAAAATGCTCGGTATCTCATAATTATTATCGGTCAAACAGATTTATTTGTCGGTGAATGGTCCCCTGCTTTTATCGCCCCGCGTTAATTACGACGAACCCGCCTTGGCCATAACCTTTTTTAATTGGTTCATTATCCCGGATTATATCCGGATTATGAAAAATTGTCTGTGAGATATCGAATCGATTAAAACGGTTTCTTTTCAAGCACGATATTACGTCCTGTACCGAATAAAATGTGGCATACCTGTAGAATTCATTCCGGTTTTTTGTAGTCTCGTATAATTTCCCTAGAAAGGAGAGCTTATCAATAAAGCCCAAAATCAATTGTCCATCAGGTTTCAATATTCGACCGGCCTCTTTGAAGGCCGCGTCGAGATTATCCAGAAAGCAGATGACGGTCACCATTAGACTATAGTCAAATAGACTATCACCAAAGGGCAGGCTCTCGGCGATCCCTCCGACAACTTCGACACCTTTGCTTTTGGCAATGAGACGCATTTTCTCGGAAGGTTCAACACCGTATTTTATATTCAACAGGTCGGCAAAGCGAGCGGTCCCGACTCCGATTTCAATGCCCGTTCCTTTGCCGGGAAGATGCTTTTTTATGGCAAGTAATTCGGAATTAAATACAGGCTTATTTTTTTCGAACCACTCGTCATATTTGGCTGAGTACTTTTCAAACGGCTCTGTTTTGGCCATCACTTATAAAGTCTGGAGAGTATTTATCATTAATGCTGTTTATCTATTGCCATACTTTTCTACGGATGTTTTTTTAATATTTCTTCTACATTCGATATAATTTTTAGAAGTTTAAAAGATATTCCCGATTCTTTTTTATTGAGAATGAAAGGATTACCCGAATCACCCATTTTTCTTACCTCGGTATCCATCGGGAGTGCTCCCAAAAACAGGACTCCCATTTCCTGCGCCTGCCTTTTCCCACCTCCAGAACCGAAGAGGTCAATATGATGACCGCAATTAGGGCATATTTGCCCGGACATATTCTCAATAATACCGATATTCGGAATACTTATTTTTTTTGCCAGATTAACAGCCCTTCCGGAATCGAGTAAAGATACATCCTGTGGTGTCGTAACAATTATTGCCATGTCGGGGATCATTTTTTGAGTCAGGGTGATAATTTCATCACCCGTCCCCGGAGGCAGATCGGCTATGAGATAATCCAATTGTCCCCACGCAACATTCCCCAGGAATTGGTCCAACAGCTTTGACCGCATCGGTCCCCGCCAAATAACCGGCTGGTCGGCAGAAATCATATTCGCCAGAGAAATAACTTTCACCCCGTTACACCGGGCCGGTATTATATGCTCGTCTTGAGTACCGAATCTTTCGTTCAGGCCCAGCATAAGGGGTACGTTAGGGCCGGTTATATCCGCATCGAGAATTCCCACCTCGTAACCGTTAAGGTACAATCCATAAGCGAGATTTATACTAACCGTCGTTTTGCCGACACCCCCCTTACCGCTGAAAACAACAATCCTGTGCTTAATTATGGTTATATTGTCGGATATGGCCTTTTCCTGTAATTCGAGATTCTTTTTTTGTTCTTCGGTAAGCATGGCCAACTCCCGTTTGTTCTTTCTTTAAAGTCGGTCTACATTTCCCGTCCATGCGATTGGCACTGCCCTTTCCTGCTTTCGTGAAAGCCGGGTCTGAGGCAGGGATTTTCGGCGGTATATAGCTCACCCTTTAGGTACGCCATTACTATGTCTTCAGGCTTTTGCTGCGGCGCGCCCAGGACGACGGTTATCCCCTTTTGTCTGAAAAGATCTATCGCCTTGTGGCCCATGCCGCCGGCGATTATGACCTGGCATCCCAAGCGCCCCAGCCACTCCGGAATCACACCGGGATTATGGGGTGGCGCCGCATGCTCTTCGGATTTTATAATACTATTGATACTGCTATCCACTTCGATAACGGCATATTTCTCGCAATGTCCGAAGTGTGCCGAAAGAACTCCATCAGCCAAAGGTATTGCGATTTTCATGTACTTTACTCCTTTGTTTATTAATATAAGAATTTAATTCGGTTTCAAGATTATTCCATAATAACCTGATATGGTCGGATACGCTGTTATCCGTATAATCGATTATCGTTGTCCCGGCCACCTGTGCCTTCGTGACAGCCACATCATAGGGAATTTTTCCGAGAACTTCAATATTATTCTGCCGTGCGAAATGTTCAATTCCGGCTGTAATCTGCCGGTTGATATCAAACATATTTATACATAAGCCGTACGGCATTTTAAAATGATCCATCAACTGCATTATCCTTTTCAAATCATGAAAGGCCGATAGTGACGGCTCGGTAACGATCAGAACGTACGATGCTCCGGTCACGGACGCGATAACCGGACACCCTATTCCGGGCGGGCCGTCGATTAAAACCAAATCCCATCTGTTCTCATCGGCCAGATTCCGGGCCTTCGTTCTTAAAAGGGAGACCAATTTGCCCGAATTGGCCTGGGCAATTCCCAGACGGGCATGTACCAGTGGGCCGTATTTGGTTTCCGAAAGAAACCATTGCCCGCTGACGATTTCATCAAAATCTATCGCATTTTCGGGACAAAATTGAGTGCATACACCGCATCCTTCGCAAGAGAGTTGATCTATCCGAAATTTGTCGACCCATCCCGTACTTTCATTTATGACTTCCTTAATAGAATCAAAGCGGCAATAGTCAAGACATATACCGCACCCGGTGCATAATTCCTCGTTGATCGAAGCCCGGTGACCACCCTTGAAATCGGCCGACTTCTTTACATTATTGCCGAGGATCAAGTGGAGATCTGCAGCGTCAACATCACAATCGACCAGCACTTTATTTTTAGCCAGCGCCGCCAGCGAGCCGACGACACTGGTTTTGCCGGTGCCGCCCTTACCGCTGATTATTGTCAATTCGATCATAACCGACTTCATTTTTAATATTTTCAAAAAGCTTATAGATATTCGCTCTGTAATCTCCATTGATTTCGACCGGTAATTTTCCCCTCGAATAAGCTTCCGCGATTTTTCTGCTGAAAGGTATCTTCAGAAGTACTTCCACTTTGCAGCTCCGACAATAATTTTCGACACTTTCATCGCCTACGTCACAACGATTAATAACGACTCCGAACGGAAGTTTTAATTCCCGAACCATCTCGACAGCCAATTTAAGGTCATTTAATCCGAATGGAGTCGGCTCTGTTACGAGGATAACATAATCAGTATTGTTTACGGCCTCAATAACCGGGCAGGAAGTCCCCGGCGGAGCATCAATTATAATCACATCCGACTCGGAAACAATCTTTTTCAGTTGCCGCGTGACCGGAGGCGAAAGAGCTTCGCCGATATTAAGATTCCCGTCGTAAAATGTCACGTTATGCCCGATGCCGGCGTTAATGACGCCGATGGTCCTGGGGATTTCTTTAATCGCCTTTTCAGGACAAATGTGAAAACACCCGCCGCAGCTGTGACATAACGAAGGGAAGATCATAACTTTATTGCTAAGTACAGCAATTGCATTGTATTGACAGGATTGTGAACATTCACCGCAAAAAGTGCACTTTTCCAGATCGACTTCCGGTATGCTTACGTCGACATTAATATTTCTTTCTATTTCGGGATTTAAAAAGATATGACCGTTCGGTTCCTCAACATCACAATCAAGATAGGTCGTGTTGATGTTCTCATCTGCGAGAACGACCGCCAGACTGGTGGCTATGGTTGTTTTGCCGGTTCCGCCCTTTCCGCTCGCAACTGATATTTTCAATATCCGCTCCGATATATTTCTATTGGCGCGTCATTGGCCGGCCGCATTCCGGGCATTTCAAATTGTAGCAGGGGACGCCTGCTTTGTGCATAACCGTGGCACCGCATGCAGGGCAAATACACTTACCACCGGGACCTAAAGCACGGGCGCCGCCACGACCGCGCCCGCCACCCTGGCCACGCCCTCCGCCCTGACCACGACCGCCACCCTGTCCTCGGTTGCCGCTGCGGTTGCCACCCTGCGATCGACCACCACCGCGGCCGCCTCCGCCTGAAAAACCTCCGCTATTATTCATATTTAAGTCTCTTTGGATGTCTTTTTTTCTCTCTGAAGTTCGTCAATCCTCTTGTTGATGTTTTCCAGGGCTTTCCCGTAGTACTTCGCCTGCTCCTTTAATGATTCCAGCTCCACCTTTAGATTCGGGGCTGCTCCTACGGGCCCCAAATACTCAGGAATCGGATAATTCCAATCATAACGGGCCCAACCTGGAAGACCTGTTGCCCAATATTGGTGGCGCCATCCACGGCCGCGCCCACCGCCGAAGCCACCCGCAAATCCGGCTCCTCGGCCGTACCCTCGACCGACGGGATTAAGATACCCCGGCAAGCCATATCCGGTACAAAATCCGGCGCCTCGACCGGTTATCGGACCGGCGCCCAGGGGTCCAGTTCTGTCTCCTCCTGGCATTTTATTCCTCCTTTTCATCAGGCCTAAATTCACTTATGGCCTTTTGTTCTTTTTTATCTTCGATTATTTCAACCTCATCGGTAATATCGATTGCCTCTACTCTCTCCCGCCGTTGCGGAAGAAGATGGTAAATGACTTTGCTGGTTAGCGCTTTGATAACGCTGTTCGGTCTTTTCAAATCATTCACGATAAAACCGACAACCGGGGCTACAATAGAGGCAACGCCGGCCGTTTTTCCGGCCCTGGTGGACATCAGACCTCTTAATCTTTGACGGTTTCTTCGGCCGCCGCCAGTGTAATCCGCAGTTTTATTTTCTTTGGGCATTAATTTCACCTCTCTTGCATTGACAGTTAATTCCTAAGTCCAATGCTCTCCGACGTTCGGCTTATCAATAGTCTGTAACTGTCCTTTTTTGGCCTGATTGACAGCCTGTAGAACCGTTCCTTCCGACCATAAGGCAGCTTTAATACCGGCCTCGGATAGAACATCGAAAGCCTTGGGACCGAGATTTCCGGAAATTACCAGATCGACTCCTTTACGAACCACCGCTTCCGCAGTCTGAATACCGGATCCTTGAGCTGCCTGCACATTCTTCGTATTGGTAATTACCTCAAAATCATCATTTTCAGTATCAAAGACTATAAAGTATGGCGCCCGCCCGAACCGTGGATCGACCATACTGGATAGATCCAATCCCTGTGATGAAATCGCTATTTTCATGAATCCTCCTTTTGAATTTTTTGCCTTTGATTGAACGCGCGTCGGCCGCGTCCTCGTCCTCGCCCCCGGCCCCGGCCCTGTATACCGCATTTATAACCGGGCATGTAATAAATTTTATCTGCGAAATTATTCTGAGTGCATGCGGAAATTACATCATCTATATTTCCCCTGACCCAGGATATTAAATCGATTCCCGACCGTCTAAGCATTGACTCCAGTTGATGCGAGACGGCTCCGCAGATCAAAATATCAATTCCTAAATTTCGGATAAACAGGACTCGCTGATAAGGATTATAATCCGGGATATTAATAAGTTCTTCTGATACCTTTTTGCCGTTATTAAAGGCCACGATTTTAAGCTGCCCGGCGGTATCCATGACCGGCGAGACCCTTCCATCCCATATAGTAACTCCGACTTTCATATCACTGTAACATACTATGCAAGCGGAATGCCATTTGCTCTGTTAAGATTATATTGTTTTGTAATATATTGATATTCAAAGAGATATTATAGAAAGCCGATTGGCGGGATACAAAGTCTAAAAAATCATGATTGCATTAATGCAACACAATAAAAGCATCACTATTGCAATATTGCAATTCATTTAATGCGCGGTATTTATGCCTAACTTTCGCATTTTTCGCCAAAGCGTTGTTTTGTGGATTCCCAAATCATGAGCGGTTTTGGATTGATTCCAGTTATTTTTTTGAAGGACCTCTGTAATAAATCTCGCTTCAAGGTCGTGAAACGATTCAGGGCGTTTTGCCGATTTGTCCTTGGCCGGCTGCATTTCCTCGGGGAGATTGGAAGCGCTTATGATTGGACTTTGGCAGAGTACAAAGGCTCGTTCGATAAGATGCTCCAGTTCCCGAATATTTCCCGGATAATCGTAATTCATCAGAATGGTTAAGGCATCCGGTGAAATACCTGTTATAGCTCTATTTTTCAGCTTATTAAACCGGTTAATAAAATAGTCTATAAGAAGAGGTATATCTTCCTTGCGATCTCTTAGGGGCGGCAAGTTTATGCGAATGACATTTATTCTATAATAAAGATCTTCTCTGAATTTCCCTGTTTTGACGAGCTTTTCCAAATTTTCGTTTGATGCTGCCAAGATACGGACATCCGCCTTAACCGGTTCGGTCCCACCCAGAGGTTCATAAACTCGTTCCTGTATCACGCGGAGTAATCGCACCTGCATTGCCGGAGAAACATCGCTAATCTCATCGAGAAAAATCGTCCCGCCCTCAGCCCGGGCGAAACGACCCGGTTTGTCTTTACGGGCATCGGTAAAGGCCCCGGCCTTATGCCCGAACAGTTCGCTTTCAAGGAGGGTATCCGGCAGGGCCCCGCAATTTATCGTTATCATCGGCTTTTCACTGCGGAGAGAAATATCGTGAATTGCACGGGCAATCAGTTCTTTGCCGGTTCCACTCTTTCCGACTATTAAGACATTGCTGTCACTTTGGGCAATACTGGGCAAAATATCGAATATTTTCAGCATCTCGCTGTTCTTGCTAATAATGTTGTGGAAAGAATATTTCTTGTTCAGTTCCTGGCGAAGTTCCTCGTAAGCACTCAAATCTCGGAAGGTCTCCACCCCGCCGATTGTCTTGCCTTTTTTGTCTTTTAGTATAGCCGCCGAGATGCTTATCGGAATCTTTTCGCCGCGGGCATTTATTATAAATATCGGCTTATTAACTATCGCTCGATTGGTCTCAATCGTCTCCCTAATAGCGCAACCGGTTTCGCATATCGACGCCCGAAATACGTCACAACACCGTTGACCGGTAGCCTCTTCACGCGATATTCCGGTTATGATTTCGGCGGCCTTATTGAAGGAAGTAATCTTCCAGTCCGCGTCTACGGTAAAAACACCGTCGGCGATGGAATCGAGGATAATCTCCGTAGTATCAAAATCTCTGTTTTTATCCGCCATTCTGGTTTCCCTGTAAACAATAAGCCTCTTGATGACTATACGAAATATATTGCAAATTTGCAATGTTAAATCATGAATTATTTATGATATGGCTATGGCTGCGATTCTTGTGGAAATATATGTATACCGACTTGAGTGGTGATTTGATCTGGGAAATAACGGATTAATGCATTTGGGATTACGGCATAAATATTGGCGTCCCCAAGGGGATTCGAACCCCTGTTGCCGCCGTGAAAGGGCAGTGTCCTAGACCGGGCTAGACGATGGGGACGCTAACTTTTCGCGCCAAGTATAATACTTTTTACCTATCTGTCAACCGAAATAATTAGAGAAAATCATTACAATATTAATGTGACTTCAGGCTAATATCGCCCGCTATTTAAGCAGTATCATCTTTCGAGTAAGGTTGTTATCGTCAGCTGACAACCGATAAAAATATAAGCCGCTGGCAACTTCCCGGCCATTACGATCTCTGCCGTCCCACTCAGTGCTATATGTTCCGGCCGGAACTGTTTTATCCAGCAGCATCGTAATCTTTTCACCCAGAATATTATAAACCGATAATACGATATGTGATCTTGTCCTTGTCGAGAACGAAATTTGTGTCGTCGGATTAAATGGATTGGGATAATTCTGACTCAGGCTGAAACGCACCGGTAAATTATCCTCATCTACGATTTCAACATCGGTAGAATTGATATATTTGGCTTTTGCCTTCGCGGCGACTGATATCAGGTGGGGCAGGGTATCCGATGCCGAAATGGCAAAAACAACCGTGTCCATCTCGCCTGATGGTAATGTAAACGGTCCGGTCGAAATCACCTGTGAAAAATAGTCGACATTTTTATCAAGCGAATCAAAAGTATTTGTCGAAATTGCCTGGTATTTTTCCGATTCGGAGAGCTTAAATAGGGGGGCGACAAGGGGACGAATCAGTATTTTCTGACCTGAGGCCCCTTCCGAATTTATCACCGAGATACCACGACATATAGCCGATTCATAATAAGGGACACTGACAGATGGATAGTACACATAACCCAGGTTTTCCTCAGAAACAAAACCTGCTCCTTCTTTGGAATTCGCTAAATATTCCCAGTCAAAAAACAGACCGGAATAAAGATTTTCCAGCAGAGAATCGGAAATGTTTTTTATAACATATTCCAGAATTACATAATCCTGATCGGGATAATTATTCCAGCTGAGAGTCTTCTGTTGAATTTCCAGACCCATCGGATTTTCGGCTTTGCTGTCATTAAATATCGAGAAAGTTTCCTGATCGGCGAACCCCCCAGGTGCACTTACTATCAAATCACCTCCTGGGGATACGGCGAAGTCATTATCCGGCTCCTGGACCACTGTCCGCGCCCCATCGGACACATGTAATGAGTCGATTCCGATCATGAAGGCCGCTTCCCATATGTCGTTTCTCGTCGTATCGCCATACCGAAATCCATAGTAGCCCAGCGGATAAAAACTGCTGTAGTTAAATCCGAATTGCCCGAAGTTGGAGACTGTGAATCGGAGGCTATCATTGTGATGTGTATAAAAGCCGACCTGCGGCCGGTTGCCGACCTGTATATACAGTTTACCTTGAGTTTGATATCCGCCGGCACCATGCAATTCAATATCAACCGAAAGCATCGTACCGGAGATAGTCGTGTAAGTGATAGATGCTTCGAATTGAATGCTACTGGCGACCGTATCGCCTGCACCGATAGTCCCGAAATACAGACTATCGGCAATAATAGAAATTCGTGGATCATTCGTCGTTATAAGTCCGTACACCGAATCGATTGACAGGCCCAAGTTTTTTAAGACCACATAACCGCTGACAGCTTCACCCGGATTTATGAAAGTATGCTCAAAAGAATAAACTTTCAAGTCGGATTCCGGAGTTGGCGAAAGCGCTTCCATCGCTGCCGGGATATAAATCATTCCCCATCCGAAATCGTTATTGGGAAGCGTTCCCCAGCCGGGATTGCTACGGCAGCTGGCCAGAAGCGCCTCTTTGATTTCGTCGGGAGTGGCATTCGGGGCGTACTGGCGAAGAATCGCCACTGCACCGGAAACGTGCGGTGCCGCCATCGAAGTCCCGCTTTTGAAATCATAACCCAACGGCACCGACGATCGGATAGCCTCACCCGGGGCAACGACATTCGGCTTTATAGACGAGCCGTCGCACTCGGACGGACCGCGCGACGAAAATGAAGATATGGTGCTGTCTCTATAATCGTACGACCCGACCGCAAAACAATCGAGCGAATCGTCAGCGCGGTTGGCCGGATTGTCGATCGTCTGAGCACCGCTGCCGGCGTTTCCGGCGGCGAAAATATTGACGATTCCGAGCGCTTCGGTATTATCGATCATCTGCCAGAAATAATCATCGCAGCCTATTTCGGAATTGCTCACTCCCCAACTGTGATTGATTACATCGGGAACATCGTCAAGACTGTTGGGATCGCCATCCGGGTCGGCCGCCCATTCGAAAGCATCAATTATCGATGCTCCCCACAGATTTATGGTTGCCGCCGATATCCATCGGGCTCCGGGCGCGACACCGCAATAATAATCGGCTGCACTATCATAGCCGACCATAATTCCCATCGTGTGCGTCCCGTGCACAACATAATCGCTGCCGACCTGATATGGTGCAAAAACGTGCGGATAGGTTTTCCGATCGATGGGATCATACCAGGCCGCCGCCGAATCACCGTCGAGTCCTTTCCATCTGCTATGGAGCGCGACATGGTCGCCATCGATGCCGGTATCGAATGAACAAATTATTCTCCCGGTCCCGTCATAACCCAGCGACCAGGCCGAATCGGCGCCGACGGCAATCAGATTCGGCTCGACCGTGAGTCGTGATTCGGTTTCTAAATCAGCCCCGCCCTCAACCGGGCCAATCGCCCTGATTTCCGGAAGTTGAAAGATTCGGTCGACATCATCGCGTCGGGCGATATTTTCAAGATCCGAAACAGACACATCGGCAGAGATGACATTTATTATCCAGTGGCTTTTTATATTCGAAACCAATCCCTGAGATTCCATTTCGCCAAGTTTTTCCATCAATCCGGCCTGAGCAATTTTGGCATTGCTTTTCAAACTGGTAATTCCGGCTATGTGTCTTTCACCCCGCGTTTTGTAGCTTCGAAACAATTTGGCCTTAAGACTTGTAGATGGCGGCCGGGTGGGAGAAATCAACACATTAATTTTCTCGGCAGGGTTAGCCTTAGACAGTTTTGCCATCAGGCCGGGTGCGATTGCCCCAGCCATACAAATGGATGAAAATCCAAACAGGATTAGAAAGAAGATAATATAGCGCATTTTATTAATCATAGTATCTACGGATATAATAATCCGATCTTAATAAAGCGATATTCATGCCGTCCGATTATTTCATCGGGCAAAATTATTTGCCTGTCTTTCAACAACTTAAATATATACATAAAGCCCCGATAACGCAAGTATGAATGATAATATGTAGATTGCGCATCTGAATTCAGATTGATCGTCAGCCAATCATGACGGTTACTTTTCCAATTGGATTTTGGGCCGCAAATAACTAAGTTTAGATATGAAAATAATCCGAATAATCTCGGGTTTGATATTAATAATCATCGGCGGGCTGGCTCTATTCAGCTTCAAGGCAATCGAGGGCTATTTTCTTTTCCTCAGCCGGGATGGTTCGGTGGTTCCACACTCGCTTTTGCAGTTAAGAATATGTCTCATAACTCTTGCCGTTGTCGGTTTATATCTGGTTTTCCGAAAATATATTATCAGGCTGTTTTTTTTCATAAACAATTATATAACCAATCTGACAAAATCCGAATTTCTTAAATTATTTCTCCTGCTTGCCCTGGCGCTGAGAGTGATGACTGTCTTATTGCTGGATTTTCATCTCTGGATTGATTATCAGACCTACGATGAACTGGGTTGGTCATGGGCGAGTGGCGGAGCCTATTCCATTGACGGAATCCCGACAGCATATCGTCCGCCCGGCTTTCCGTTTTTTCTCTCGCGCTTGTATTTAATTTTCGGCCATCATCCGCAGCTGGGTGTGGCCGCCAATATTGTATTCAGTCTGGCAATTATCGTTCTCAGTTATCTGATTGTGCAAAAAATATGGAATGAACAAATTGCCCGCTGGAATGTCATGATTCTAACATTTTTCCCCAGCCAGATTCTATTTGTCAATCTGCTCGCGACCGAGCCGCTGTTCACGACGATTTTCCTCGCCTCGATTTATTTTATTATCATTGCGACAGATAGTACTAAAATCATTTGGGACTTTCTATTTTCAGGCGGGCTGCTCCTCGGTCTGGCGGCTTTGACACGCCCTCTGGTCCTGGTTTATCCGATTATTTATATAATATTTTTGTACTTCAAAAAACGGGACATATTAACAACAGCAAAAGGCAGTGCGATTATTATCATCGGTTTCCTGATTGTCATTACGCCCTGGATGATACGAAACTATTATTTAAAGGGAAGTCTTACTATCTCGGCTAATTCCGGGATCAATTTTCTTATCGGCAATCAACCCGGCTCAGGTATGGGCTGGAACCAGCCGGTAACCGATGAATTTTCGATCGGCGATCCGACACAGGAAGTGTACGTCGACAGTGTCGGCTGGTCTCGCGGCTGGCAATATATAAAATCGGACCCGGTTGCCTTTTTCAAACGGGGTATTTTAAAGGTAATATATTTTTATGCCGTCGATATGGAGGGCCTCGGATATGAACTTGTCAAAGCCGCTGACGAAAACCGCTATGATATTTATGTACTGTTGGCATTTAAAACCGAATCGTACTATATAATGATTTTGCTTTTCGGCTTTATGGGACTATTTTTTATATATACTCGTGACAGGAGATTAAGAAATCCGGGCGGATTTCTTTTCTGGTCAACAATACTTTTCTGGACAATGGTGCATTTTGTATTTTTTGCCGACGGCCGTTTTCATTTCCCGATAATTCCGATGATTTCCGCCTTCGCGGCCGTTTTTTTGGCCCGCAGGGTGCAAGAAATATCATAGTTTTGGGGTCAACTATAACTAACGAGGTTGATTCCAGCATTTTATGCTTGCGTTGCGGAAGCTGCTATTCTACCTTAACTTTCGTATGAATTAATCGGAGTCTTATGTCTGACAGCTATAATGATAATGACAGGACCGAATCTTATGTTCCTTTGACAAAAGGAACGTCCGTTAATCACTATCGGATTATCGAGAAAATCGGTGCCGGAGGGATGGGAGAGGTTTATCTTGCCGAGGATACCGAATTAAAACGAAATGTTGCTCTCAAGTTTCTGGCGAATCATCTTTGTCAGGATGAAGATTGTCGCTCACGATTTAAACGTGAAGCACAGGCAGCGGCAAAACTGGATCATTCCAACATCATTACAATTCATGAAGTCAGTGAATATAATGGCAGACCATTCTTCGCCATGCAGTATATTGAAGGAAAAGCTTTACGCGATGTTATAAAAGAAAAAGAGTTTCCATTAAAATTCGTTATAGATTTAACTGTTCAAATTTGTGAAGGAGTGGGCAAGGCCCATGAAGCAGGCATTGTTCATCGTGATATTAAACCCTCGAATATCTTAATCGACGGCAATAACAGGCCCAAGATACTCGACTTTGGATTAGCGACAATTAAAGGCGCCGATAAACTCACTAAAACCGGCTCAACATTGGGCACGGTCGGTTATATGTCACCGGAACAGGTGCGCGGCGAAGAACTTGACGCTCGCTCCGACCTGTTTTCATTAGGTGTCATTCTCTATGAGATGTTGACAGGGAAAGCCCCGTTTAACGGTGAATATGAAGCGGCCACGATTAACGCCATTTTGCATAATACTCCTCATCCGATGGCACGCTATCGCTCGGATCTGCCTGTTAGCCTGCAATCTGTAATAGATAAGGCTCTCGATAAAGATAAGGAGACTCGATATCAGACCGCTGCCGGGATGTTAGCAGATTTAAAGCGAGTTAAGAAAGAATTGGACGCGAGTGGGATTACCGGTCGGGCTGATAGCCCTAAGAAACGATTTGGCAAAATGCTAATTCCTTTGCTGATCATTATCCTTGCTCTACTTCTTCTCATATACAAACCGTGGAAATTTGAAATTAGCCCCAGCCAGGAGGCCATAGCCCGCGAAAACAAACTGGCTATAATGTATTTTGATAATCTGGCCGATCCAAACGATAGTCTTAAACTCGGGGAAATAACTACCAGCCTGTTAATAACCGATCTTTCCGAATCAGAATATATTCAGGTTGTCTCCAGCCAACGGCTATACGATATACTGAAGCAATTGGGCCGGGAAGGCGAAAAGAAAATAGACCGGAATTTTGCAACACAGGTTGCTCAGAAAGCAAATGCTCGATGGATGCTTTTAGGGATTATTTTGAATACTGAGCCGGAAATTATCCTAACGGCTCAATTAATCGACGTTGAATCAGGTAACGCCATAGCTTCCCAACGAATCGAGGGCCGGCCCGGTGAAAGAATATTTACACTGGTGGATAGTCTCACGATTGAAATTAAGCGCGACCTTTCATTACCGGCCCAAGCATTGAATGAGGAAGATCGTCCAGTCATGGAAGTTACGACAAATTCCTTAGAGGCGTATCGAAATTACCTAAAGGGATATGAATATAGCCTGATGTTCTATAATAATGAAGCCAAAGAATATTATAAGAAGGCACTGCAATATGATTCCACATTTGCCATGACCTATTATCGTCTGGCATCTATTGTCGGTCGTCCGCAAAGTGACAGCCTTACGGTCAAAGCTGTTAAATATTCATCACGGGCCAGCAAAAAGGAGCAATATATAATACATAGCTGGAATTTATTTCATCAGGAGAAATACAATGAAGTGATCGAATATATGGAAGGGAAATTAAATAACTACCCCGACGACAAAGAAAGCTTTTATGTTTTAGGTTATATCTACGATAATAAGCTCAATCAACCCCACCAAGCCTTGCAGTATTATAATACTGCTATTGGGCTGGACCCGTATTATAAAGTTGTATATAATGAACTAGCTTACTTGTATAACAAGATTGGTGATTATGACAAGTCCATCTGGGCCATTAATAAATATATTGAACTGGCTCCGGATGAAGCCAATCCCTATGATACTCGGGGTGACATATATGCCTATAACGGAAATTTATCCAGGGCGATCGAATCATATGAAAGGGCATTGGAAATAAAGCCGGAATTTGCGCAATCATCGACCAAACTGGGATACATGTACCTTTTAAATAGAGATTATGTTAATGCGGAAAAATGTTTTCGAAATTTATGCACGAGTAGTAGCAAAACCAGACGGTCTTTGGGCCGAAGATTATTATCATATATTCTCATTTATCAGGGGAGATTTAAAGATGCATTGAAGGCTCTGGATGATGCCAATGCCGGGGATAGAATAGAGCAATACATATTGGGGGAAGCAGACAATTATATGCTTAAGGCTGAAATATACGTCGAGATGAATGATTTTGAAACGGCAATGACCGAGGTGGAAAAAGTTATTGACTTGTATTTGGGTGAATATCCGGACGACTGGGTTTATTTTCGGCACATGGTTACTTTGGTCCTTGCAGAATGTGGGGAATTTGAAAAAGCTCAAAGCCAAACAGAGATTCACAGGAAAGAAATTGAGGAAAACGATACCACCGCTATATGGCAGTACTGGTATTCGCGGGGGTATATTGAGCTATTAAAAGGTAATTTTGATGAATCGGCGGACTATTTTGAAAAGGCAGACAAAGATGTAGATTATTTTTCTGTACACTATATGCTTGCTTTGTCATACTTAAAATCTGGCGAATTAAGTAAAGCGGTGATCAAATTTGAGAACGCCTTAAAAAGGTATGATGTCAGTCGAACTTGGAGTTGCATTTGGGCTGTTAAAGCCTATTATTATCTGGGAATGGCTTATGAATTGTCAGGTTGGAATGATAAAGCCATCGAGCAATATGAAACCTTCCTTGATATCTGGAAAAACGCCGACGCAGGGATTACGGAAATAGACGACGCCAAAAAACGATTGGCGAGGCTCAATAGTAAATCTTAATCGAAAAAGTGATCAAAAAAAATTCTTTAATAGGATATTTTAATTACTCCTATTTCTTGCTTTCGATGCTGTCCATTTCGGAAAGGCGCTCATCGACGCCGGCTTTTATCAGTCCGATCATCTTCTCGGCCAAGGTCGAATCCTTCACTTTCAGCGACTCATAGATCGCGCGCGACTCATCAGGTTTGGCATTGAAATAATAGGTCGCACCCAGCAGCATCTGAAGATTCAAATCTTTCGGCCGTAATTTGGCCGCCTCCTCGAATTGCAGCAGGGCGTCAGCATATCTCTCCATAATAATATACAGAACACCCAACCGTTCACGAGCATCGAAGTGAGCCGGCTGGAGAGTAATTATTCTTTTATAGATTGCCTCCGCCTCATCGATTTTTTTCAGCTTTTCTTTTACGAAAGCCTGCAAAAAGAGATATTTCAGTTCCCACGGTTTCAGACTCACCGTCTTATCCAAATATTCTTCGGCGCTTTGATTATTCTTTTTCGCTATCATAATTTTACCGAGCATATAGTACGCTTCGGCATCGGTCGTGTCATGGGCAAGCGCCTTGATAATCATCGATTGCGCCTTATTCAAATTTCCTTCAGCAATCAAAAGCGATCCCAGATTTCTTACATATTCCATTTTATCCGGATTTATGGTTACCGCCCGATGGTAGTTTTTCAGGGCATTGGTCGTATCACCCAGATTTGTGTACGTGACCCCAAGACTATTATATATTCCGGCATCGGTCGAATCCAATCGCTCCGCCTGTAAAAGATATTCCAACGATTTTTGGTGGTCTTTTTTCAGCGAATACAAAACGCCGAGATTTCTTATGGCATTCAGATTGAGCGAATCGAATCTGAGAACGTCATGATAATGTTGCAGTGCCGCGGGAAAATCATCCCGGGCAAATGCCTTGCCCGCTTTTTCGAGATAAACATGCAGACTGTCGCACAAAGCCGAGCGCGCGGAAAAAATAATCACAAGCAGCAAAATTAGAACTGATAAATGCCTTATTTTCATTTCGCTCTCCTGATTGGTATTACAAATTATACGCGCAAGGTTATGTTGCGTTGCTATTATTGTCAAGGGAATCTCCTCCGGACACATAAAAAATCGACGCCCGCAATCCATGCGGGCGTCGCTTCCAGCTGCAACTCCAAGATGAAACCATAGAGAGGTAATACTACTTCATCCCTGAAGCAGCCTTTTTTATCTCCTACGAAATTCCCCTGCCATCCGTTTCCGGAATATCTTGAAAATTCCTCAATGCAAACGAAAGGTATTCCAATTCCATCGACATATTTTCGTTCCGCAGAAACACGTCGCCAGGCACTTTCAGATTAACCGGGGCGAAATTCAGAATCCCCTTGATACCGGCGCGAACGACATCATCGACAATATACTGCGCCACTGTTGCCGGAACGGCAACAATCACTATCTCTATGTTATTAGCTTTCAAATCACTTTCGAGGTTTTTAATATCGGAGACAGTAATGCCTTTGTGATTGGAGCCGATTTTACGCTGGTCATTATCGAAAATCACTTTAATATTGAAATTCTGTCTCTGAAATTCTTTATATCCGACAAGTGCTGAACCGATATTGCCGACACCGATCAGCGCCACATTCCAGATTTTATTCAGTCCCAGAATCCGCGCGATACGGTCTTTCAACTCGGAGACCGGATAACCGAGTCCGCGAGTACCGAAGGAGCCGAAAAATGAGAGGTCTTTCCGGACTTGAGCCGGTGTCAATTTCTCGCGTCGGGCCAGTTCTTTGGATGATACCGTTTCGTAATTCTCCTTTTCAAGAATCGACAGTACTCGATAATAAATCGATAAGCGATGTATCGTCGAACCGGATATTTTCCTCTTGCAATTGCCCGCAATCACTTTTATCCTCGCCTCGGAACCGACTATCCCGCAGAGTAATTCGGATATGCGGTTCTATTCCGAGTATGTGAATCTATTCACAAGTGGTAAATTATCTTTGTGCAGATTACTTGTCAAGTGAAAAATATCACGAGTTATTGTAATAAAATATAACCGGAATCGCATATAATGAGGTCTATCCGCCTATGAATACAAGATGTGGTACCGGTGATAATGTCTGATTTCTATTGTGGTTTGGAATTATATGATAATTCTTGGTATTTCACCGTTTATACGGCAGACAATTTCATAATTGACTGTATTTGCCCATAACGCCATCTGGTCCGCCGAGATCTTTTCCCGATGTTCCCGGCCAAGCAGCGTAACCGGCTCTTCGAGTTTGATCCCTTTAATATCGGTGATATCGACCATCATTAGATTCATACAAATCCGGCCTCTGATCGGCGCTCGTTTTCCTTTTATAAGAACATAAGCGAGGTTGGACAGGCCACGGTCATAGCCGTCGTAATAGCCGACCGGAAGTACCGCTAATTTTGTTCGGGCAGTTGTTCGATATGTGCAGCCGTAACCGACGAAGGCATCGGCGGGGACGTCCTTTATTTGGATAACTCTTGTCTTCCAGCTTAGAACGGGAGTGAGAATATCGTTGGAGCCTCCCTGTAAACGATAGGAAAGATAAGTCTCTTTTGAGGGCCATAAGCCGTACAGGGCAATCCCCGGCCGGACCAATTCGAACTTAGTATTTTCAAACAGGAGCAGGGCGGCTGAGCAGGCAGTATGCCTGAATTGCGGCCGCAGGCCAAGCTTTTTTATTTTCGTAACCGTTTTATTAAATCTCTGAAGCTGAAAATTGGCGTAAGAATGATCGGTAGTATCTTCGATATTGGCGAAATGCGTCGAGACTCCTTTTAATTGCAGGCCGGAGTATTTTTTTATGGATTCGATGACTTTTTCAAGCTTACTCTCCTCGACCCCCTGACGATTGGTCCCGGTTTCGATTTTGAGATGAATATTCGCGTTCGATTTCAGCTTTTCGGTCAGTTTTCCCAGCCTGTTTATGGTTTCAATATTGTAAACGGTCGGCTCAAGATTCAGTTTAAAGACAGCTTCCAAATCCGAAAGGGGAATATATCCGACAATTAAAATCCGATTTTGCCAGCCGAATTCCCTGGCATCGGTAGCCTCCTCAAGCGAATGGACAGCCAAATAGTCAATATTCTCTTTTTCTAAAAGCCCGATTATTTCCTTTAATCCATGGCCATAAGCATTGGCCTTAACCGCGACAGCGATCCTCCTCCCAGCGGCCAGCTTTCTGATAGTTATGACGTTCTTTCTTAGCGCCCCGGAATCTATCTCAATCCACGTCAAATATTTATTTTTCATAAAGGCAATAAATGTAATTGATAGCCTTCGAGCAAATAAAATCAATCGCCGAACAAAAGGGGCAAAAGCTCTATTCTGCCCGGGGCGAGACTCCTGCCATAAAAAGTAAAATTTACGTAAGGGTGCAGCGTTTTTTGTCGATTAATAAATAAGAATTACGTCCTCGATATAAAAAAGCCAAGAAAGAGGACCGGAGTAAAAAATACTGATTTCCTTGCGTTTAGTACGAGGAATATCCCTATCAGTATTGAGTTGGACGAGCCATTTTAATAGCGCGATTATTGCAGGAAAAATGTCATACGAACTGGATATAAAAAAAGAAAAAAATTATCTATATATACGGGCCTCCGGGAATCGAACCCGTGACGGTATCGCATCAATGGCCCGTGAGGTTATTGAGTCTTGCCATAAATATCAAATTTATGAAGTCCTGGTCGATCTTCGCGATTTGAAGGGACCAATGGGTATCTTTGATTCTTTATGGATAGTTACCAAGGAATTCCCCAAACTGACCGACCTAAAAGCGATTAAAAAGGCTGCGGTAATGAACGCCAAAGAGCGTAAAGAAAGATCGGGCTTTTTTGAGCAAATAGCAATCAAGCGGGGCTATAATATCCGCTTCTTCGACGAACTCACACCCGCCATCGAATGGCTAAAATCCGGCAAGCCCGTTACAAGCACAGTGTAATCTTATTGCCTATTATTCCGCAAACAATGGCATAAAAAAATAGGTGCCTAAGATGGATATAATCTTGTCACGGTAAGCCCGGTACTTATTCGTGCACTGCAGGATTATCCTCGGCCAGTTTTTTCCACATACGCTCACGGAGAATTATAGCCAACGTCAAGATCAGAAAGAGTGCGGAGGCAGCATCGGTCTGCGGCAATGCGTCTCCGAAAGTGTTCATAGCGGGGTGAAAAATCGCCGGGGCCAGCAGGCTGCCGCCGGTACGGTTGTATACCCATGTAAAGAGAATTGCCCAAACGAAGTTGAACAGGATGCGATTTTGCAAAATGGCCCCCATGGGTGTGCCTGTACCCAAGTCGTACGGTACATGCCATAATGCCCAGAAAAACCAGACAATTGCGACAGCGACTATAACCGGGAATCTGGCCTGTAAACGGGGCAGAACAAATCCGCGCCAGCCAGTTTCTTCATTAATGCCGCCTGAGACCAGAAAACCATGCAGAAAAGTCAGCACAATAAAAATGAAGGCAGCGGGGATTGACATGTCGCTCACTTCGAAACTGACTTCACCGCCCGCCAGGACAGTTATACCGGCACCGATTATCTGTATTGAGGGAACAGTCAATATTGCCGCCAAATACCAGAGAATATGCCCTCTCGGGTGCAGAAGAGTCTTAAAAAGCTCTCTAACTCCCGGGATTCGTGAATAAGCACATGAAACCAGCCAAGCTGGAAGGACGGCGACAAGCCCAACCGGAATGATGATTTGCAGTTCCGGTGTGACACCACGTACCCGCCATGTATGCAACAATAAGACTGCCCAGGTGAATAACCATGCACCTGCAAAGGCAATCCATCTTATCGGCGTTCCGGCTGTTTTTGGACTCGGTCTGGAGATAGCGCTTATTAAAAGGGCAACAAGAGCCGGGCTGAAAGCGGCTATCAAACCGAACAATGCCTGTAAGGCAGAGTTCTGCTGAAGTACAAAAAACAGCATTATCATTGCCGGCCACGATATACTGAAAACCAAAAAATAGAAGATCAGAACCTGGTGATGGCTGATCCATCTAGCGAGTTTACTCACTATTATTCCTCTCAGGCAGGCGACGCCTATCCTGCCAGAGATTGACTTCGCCGGATAAATATCCAGTATTGACACACTCTATCGAGATTGCCGTGAGTACCATGACATCAGAACTGAAGACTAATCTCTCCGCAAATATTCCGATACGAGGCGCGTGATAGTTTCACTGTTTTCGGGCGATATATTTTGAAGTCTGAAGCCGGTGTCGAAAAAATCGGTGTGGATATTACGTCGGCACCATAGACAACGAGCGTCGAAAAGAATCCGGTCATGCCCCTCTTTCTTTCGCGGAAGGCCGATTTTCAGCCTGATTTCGGTATCCGGCTCAAACGGTTTTTCGCGGATCAGCATTAAACCATGATCAGAAATATCCACCAGATTGCCGACAAATTTATCGGTATCGCGGTCATAAACACGCATAAAATACGCGATGCGCCGGCGATCCGATTTGCGTCTGTCTTTTGTCACCAACCCCCCTTAGTGATTACACCAGAATCAATAATATATTCTCAAGCCATTGTCAATAGAAAATTCATGATTGCCATTTCAGCATTTTCTTTCCAGGTGTCAATCCAGTTTCTTCTTGACTCTAAACTCTGCGGTGTCGATAATAATCGCATGATATCACGAGCGAAACGAACCATCGCCATTATTGCCTTCACAGTCATTATCATTATTCTCGTCAATCTGGCCTGGTGGCTGTTTTATGCCCGGACCGAGAAAAGTTTTGAATATCAACTGGCGCATCGACTGGCGGCAATCGCGCATCTGGGTGGATCCGACTTTTCGCCCGATTTGGTTAGTTCGCTGGTCGACGGCTATCTATCGGCTTATGATTCCACGCTGGAAATAATCGACAAGATTAAGATGGCCGACTCACTCTCCGAAGTGTTTGTTATCGACCAAAATTATAAATATCTGGCGACAACTCAGACGGACACCGATTCCATCTATTATCTGGCGGCATTAAATAATGTTTATATCGATTCGATTTTCGCCCGCGATTGGTCGGATGAACTCGAGTTTATTATCAGACCGGTGGTAACCGAGAGCTATCGGGTCGGCGGAATCATTTTGAAATCGGCTTTTGCACCATTGATTGACTCGACCGAAGCGGTCGTCGCGGCGCTGGGTGTCGAGGCCGATGTCGATTATACGGAGGTTCTTCTGGATTTAAGAAACAACCTGTATTTCTCCTCAATAATTTCCGTATGTGGCGGATTAATATTCGGCTTTTTCTTTTTCCTTATACAGCGACGGATCAATGTTGCCGAAAGGTCGCTTTTTGTTTCTCAATCGCAGGCCAATCTGGGCCGGATGGTGGCGGTGGTTTCGCACGAAGTAAAAAATCCACTGATGATTATACGCGCTTCAGCCGAGCGGCTTAAAAAAAGCGGCGCCCGGGAAGCGGATTTTATCATAGAGGAAACCGATCGTCTGAACGGTATAGTCAGCGACTATCTTGACTTTGCCTCCGGCCGGAAAACGCTTAAATTGCAGCTCATAAATCTGAAGGAATTTCTGGAGAAAATCGTCCAGCAATTTGGTTTCAGGTTGAAGCAGAACGGTATTTCGCTCGTTTTCAAACCGGTTCAATCTTCGCCAAACGTGAATGCCAACCCGGTTGCCTTGCGCCAAGTAATAATAAATCTTATCTTGAATGGTGCCGAGGCGGCTAAAGAAAAGGATAGCGGTAAAGTCGTCATCGCTTATAAAATAAGCGGACGTCACGCGACAATAACCGTAACCGATAATGGTTCGGGCATGGATAAAAAACAACAGAAGATGATTTTCGAGCCGTTTTATACTACAAAAACAAGTGGCTCCGGATTGGGTTTGTACTATTCACGTCTATTAATTCATGATATGGGTGGTGAGATAACTCTGGACAGCAAATCAGGCGGACCAACCGTATTCAGGATGGTACTGCCGGCTGCAGATAAAGGATAAATGACATGGCCAATATTCTCGTCATAGACGATGAATCAAAAATGACCTATCTGGTCGAGAGCGCCTTAAGCGAAGCCGGGTTCTCGGTTACGGCCGTCAATTCGCCCGCCGAAGCGCTTCAATTAATCGAGCGGCATTCATACGATATAATTATTACCGACCTGACCATGCCCCAATTTTCCGGTCTCGATATTCTCGCCAGGGCGAAACAAAAGGGTGATTCGGAGGTGGTGATGATGACCGCTTATGGCACCGTCGAGACGGCGGTCGAAGCCATGAAAAAGGGTGCCGCCGATTATATTATGAAGCCGTTTCCGATGGACGAACTTGTGATTCTTTGCCGTAAGCTGGAGCAAAGACTGAAACTGAGCGGGCTGTCTTCGTTTTTGGCGGGAGAATTAAAAAACGTCCTGTATGATAAGTTTATCGGAAAATCAGCCGCCTCAAAAGATATGCTCGATATGATTACCAAAGTAGCGCCGACCGAAGCGACCGTCCTCCTGACCGGGAAATCGGGCACCGGCAAAGAACTGGCGGCTCATTTGATACATGAAAATTCCCTGCGCCGTGACGAACCATTTATACCGGTCAACTGCGCCGCCCTTACCGAAACACTGCTCGAATCGGAACTTTTCGGGCATGAAAAAGGGGCGTTCACCGGCGCCGACAGGCGTAAACTGGGGCGTTTTGAGCTGGCGGACGGGGGAACGATTTTCCTCGATGAAATCGGCGAAACCTCACCGGCGCTGCAGGCAAAATTACTCCGGGTCCTTGAAGAAAGGCAGTTCGTCAGAGTCGGGGGTGTTGATAATGTGGAGGTTGATGTCCGTGTTATCGCGGCCACCAATAAAAATTTAAAAGACGAAATTGATCAAGGCAGGTTTCGAGAAGATTTGTTTTTCCGGTTAAATGTTTTTCCGATAAAAATTCCGACCCTGGCCGAGCGCGCGGATGATATCCCCGAATTGGCCGAATATTTTTTATCGCAGGGGCGATATCGGAATAGGGGTTTGTCGAAGGAAGTCATCGGACTACTTAAATCATACGACTGGCCGGGAAATATTCGCGAGTTGAAGAATATTATAGAGCGCGCAATGATTCTTGCCGCCGGCGGGGAGATCGAAATCGAGCATATCGGTATTGAAGATGAAACAGAAACGGCACCTTTGGCCCGGGTCGATAATACTCAAACCGGGGGCGGATTGGAAGAAAGCGAAAAAGAGATGATACTGAAGGCGCTGGAAAAAAGCGGAGGCAATAAGACCAATGCGGCGAAGTTATTGAAAATAACCAGGCGACGGCTTTATTCGAGAATGAAATATCACAATATAAATTGAGCCGGTGCGTCCGGTGTGTACCGGCTGGTACTCCAATAAATGTATTTTAAATTATTGCTTTACTATATCTGATTGTGTGACAAGATGTTATATTAATTGGCGGGTTGGCATGGAAATTGAGATAATATCCTTTCGAAAGTCAAGAAAGGAGATTGCAAAATGATTAGATTTATGAGTCTTTTGGTTGCTTTCCTGATGTTGTTTTCTCTGGTCGGTTCTAGCGCCTTAGCACAGGTCGATCAAAATCGGGTCCGTAACCGGTTTGCCGCTGAATTGGAGAAAACAGACCGTGTAATCGAGCAAGCCCGAATGGCCATCAATCGTTCCAATACCGCTTATGATGCCGAATATCTCAGAGTCGCCAATCGGCAAGCCGAGGAGCTGCTTAGAAAAGCGGAGGCTCATCAAAATCAGGCCAGAGTTTTAAATAATACCAACAGCTCCCTGACCGATCTTGCGTACGGTGGGAAGTTGACTGTAATGGCCCGGGAGTTGGCTCTGAAAGCCATCGCGATAAAGAAGCGCGCTGAGGGAAAGGTCGAGGAAAATGAGGATGCCATTCTTCGTCAGCTTGAAAAAACCGATCGGCTCGTAGAGAAATTAAGAGAGAAGGCACCTGCAAGTATCCCGGACCGCCTAAAATCTGCCTTTGATACTGCCCTTGAAAATCAGCGCCGGGCCTGGGAGCTATATCATGAGCGGGCATTGCGCGCCTCTCTTAAGCTTTCACGGCAGGCCGAAAAGTCGCTTTTGAAACTGGGCGAACATCTGAGGTCGGAAAACATGGAAAATCAGCGTTTACAAAATCAGATAATCCAGGCCGAGCAAAAACTGGAACAATTTCGCCTGGATATTCAGGAGTGCAATTCTGACGAAGCCCTTGAATTGCTGAATCAGGCCGACGAAAAATTGAAAGAATGTTATCGGTATCTCAACGAGAACGAAAATGAAAGAATTCAGAATTCTCTTAAACATGCCCAGAGTTTTATGCAAAAGGCGGCCAGACTCTGTTCCGACACCGAGTCGTTAACACGTGCACTCAATAAATTGGAAGCCGAGATCGAAAACCATGCCGAACGGATAATCGGTAGCGGTAATAACGCAGCCATCGGGCTGCTGGAGTCGGCTCAGCAACATTTGAAGGACGCCAGGAGCCTTTGCGATGGCGGTGACAACCAGGCCTGCGCCGCGCGTGTAAAGGCGGCCCAGATGAATCTTAGAAAGGCCCTTAAGCTGGCCGGGAACTAACGGTTGCATATATTCAAGTTTTCCGCGCTGGTATATATTCTTTTAATTTTTCTGCTTGTCGATATGGCCTCGGGTGAAGAATCCGGGGCTTTTACATTCAGAGCCGGTCTCGGGTATGATTTCGTTTCGCAAGAATATTTTATTGATTCGGTCAGGCTGAGCGGGGGCGATTCCCTTTTGGAATTAAGCCTTCTTGAAAAAGATTATCTTGATGATAAAAAAGCTCTTTTATTTCTCAGATATCAACCCGATCTGAAGGGTCAATATATCCTTGAGGGTGGCTGGGAACAAACCCCGGAATTATTCCGGGCTAGCGGGAGAGGTTTTTTGGCCCTGGGAGATAACAACAATCAACTTCAGGCGGAATTTATTGCAGATACAAAAAAGCGGTACCGGGGAGAAATCGAAGAGGGCGAGGAAATGACCATTCTGGACGGGACAATAAAGCTTAAAAGGCAGCTTTTTGAAGGACTGAGTGGGAGAATTCGATTATCCGGTGAGAGTGTCAATTTTGACACAAGCGGTCTTTATATTTATAATTATTCCCGGTTGGGTGGCGATTTGGATTTTAATTTTATCACCGGCGGCTATAATTCCATCTATGCTAAATTTGGCCTCGAAAAGCGGATTGTGCCTGATACGGTGCAGCTGGATTATAATATTATTCGCGGGGGACTGGGATACCTGGGTTCGTTCCTGACGGGACTGGCGTCAGCCGAAATAACTGTTGAGAGCAAAAAATATAACCAGCTCGAAAATCCGGATGATTATTTCTTGACCTCTTTTCAGGCTGATTTAAAATTACCGATGGTGAAGAGCTTCAGTTTGATTGGTAATCTCGATCTGGAAAATTACGATTTTGATGAAGACAATTATATCAACGAAGATTATCGTCAAGCTCATTTCGGGCTACACGGCGGATGGCAAAATGGTGATCTCTCCCTTTCTCTCGGTCCCGAAATAGAGTTTTTGGCGATTAAATCGGAATTTAAAAACGACGATGATTACTTCGAATTTTATATCCACGCGGGCCTCGATTATTTCCGTGAAGGGATTTTTATTTTTTTGGATAATCAGGTTGGTCACAGAAAATACAGAAACAATCCGCTGTTTTACTCCAATTTTATTTTTGACAGATTAAGTTTGATCGGCAGCCTGACAATTTTCGAAGATCTGAATGCCGATTTGCTCTTATCCGGTGAATGGGAATGGCACTCGGTTGAAAGCGATAACAGCCGTCTTTATCTTCTTTCTTTAAATTTGACATATACGTTTTGAAACCAAATCGGTATGCCCAAAAATTGAATAGCTAATATGATATTGTGAATTATTTCACAATATTATCAGTAATGGTTGTAGTTGGGGGTTGGCTGTGGGCGAGCAGTTTGTGAATTATTTCACGATATTATGATAATGGGTTAAAGTTTATGCATT
>CAYXTW010000002.1:0-107771 GCA_964467955.1 uncultured Ignavibacteriaceae bacterium
GGCGACGTGCCAAGAATGGCGAACCGCCTGCGGGGCACCATTGCGAAAATAGCACGCAATCACGTATGGGCTTTAAACTGGGTCGGTCGATTAAAATCGGCCGGCCTTTTTTATTTTTACTGACGCAGGCTGTCAGTGGGATGACCTACTCTTATGTAAAAACGACAAGGAGCGGGTCATGACAAAAACTGAAAGGCTTCTGTTTATCCTCAATTTATTCCGCGTTAAAAAATCGGCCCGAATCGACGAGTTGGCGGCCGAATGCAATGTCTCCCGGCGGACCATTTATCGCGATCTGCAGGTACTGATTGCGATGGATATTCCCATCTATTGCAACGACGGCTATAACCTCGTCGATAAAATTTCGATGCCGCCTTTGAATTTCACGCGGGAAGAGCAGGAACTGCTCGGATATTGTTTGATGAATACACCTCTAAAGCGCTCGCCGCGATTTGCCGAGAAGATTCGAAATATCGAGCTGAAGATTATCTCATCGATCCCCCGTATTAAACGAAATAGCCTCTGTAATCTGATTGTCGATTACGAAAGAAGGCGAAATCAATTCGTGCCGGAGGTTGACGATATCGTCGATTGCTGCTTGAAGGCGTTAATCAACGGCAGCAGGCTCAAAATCGAACTGAGGACAGCGGGGAGGAGCATAAAGCAGGTAAAACCGAAGGCGCTTCAAATCCGGGAAAGAAGCTGGCAGCTTATTGCAGCCGATAAATCCGCTCAAAGAGAGATCGGGATTCCACTGGAGGAAATCGAAAAAGTCCGCATTTCGAGCGTGCGATAATAAATATAAAATCGACCGGCTGTATTTGGTGACGGAGCCAACAGGTTCGAAAGCGTCGCCGAAGCTAATAATTTTCTTGACAGACTCGATAATATTATATAGCATTGTGGGTTACAAACTTGTGGCCGTATATATGGCGGAATAAGCGGGCGATTAGCTCAGTTGGTTAGAGTGCTTGCTTGACATGCAAGAGGTCACTGGTTCGATTCCAGTATCGCCCACCATAAATGGCGGGATAAAGGCGGTGCGGAAACCGATTTATCCCCGTTTATAGTAATGGAGATGAGTGACATTAAGATAAAATTCCCGGACGGCTCGATTAAGGAGTACCCCAAAGGTACGACCGCCGATGAAATCGCGCGCTCGCTTTCGCCGCGTCTGGCCAAAGAAGCGGTCGCCGCCAGAGTAAACGGTAATCTGCGCGATATGTCGGCTAAAATCGATTCCGATGTTCCGATCGAGTTTCTTACTTTCGATTCGGATGAGGGTCGGAAGGTTTTCTGGCACTCGACGGCGCATGTTATGGCGCAGGCGGTAAAGGATTTATTCCCTGAGGCGCGTCTGGCCATCGGGCCGTCGATAGAGGAAGGCTTCTACTACGATTTTGAGGTCGAAAAACCGTTTTCGCCCGAAGATCTGGAACGTATCGAAAAGCGGATGGCCGAGATTATAAAAGAGAAAGCGCAGTTTCAGCGGGTCGAGATCAGTCATGACGAAGCGCTTGAAGATTTTAAGAAAGAGGGGGAAAATTATAAGGTCGAGATGCTTCAACAGGATATTCTCGATGACCGCGTTTCGGTTTATAAGCATTCGACTTTCAAGGACCTTTGTCGCGGGCCGCATCTTCCCGATACCGGCCGGATTAAGGCCTTCAAACTGATTTCGTCATCCGGCGCCTACTGGAGAGGTGATGAAAGCAATAAGATGCTTCAGCGCATATATGGGGTTTCATATCCGAAGAAGAGTCTTCTGGACGATTACCTGTATCGGATGGAGGAGGCGAAAAAGCGTGATCATCGGATGTTGGGTAAACAGCTTGAATTGTTTCATATCAGCAACGACGTCGGGGCCGGGCTGGTTATGTGGATGCCCAAAGGGGCTATTATTCGCAACGAGATTGAGAATTTCTGGCGGGAAGAGCATTTTAAGAATGGATATGAAATTGTCTTTACTCCGCATATTGCCAATCTGGAATTATGGCGGCGTTCAGGGCATACCGATTTTTATGCCGATGACATGTATCAGCCGATGGAAATCGATAATGTCAAATATCAGATTAAGCCGATGAATTGTCCGTTCCATATCGCGATGTATAAATCGCGCCGGTGGAGTTATCGGGATTTGCCGATGCGCTGGGCCGAGCTGGGGACGGTTTATCGTTACGAGATGCCCGGAGTGCTGCACGGTTTGATGCGGGTCCGGGGATTTACCCAGGATGACGCGCATCATTTTGTATCGCCGGAGGGGATGGAAGAGGAGCTGGTCTGGCTTTTGAAATTCTGTCTGCATATTTTGAAATCATTCGGTTTTGTCGATTATGATGTTTTCTTGTCGACGCGTCCGGGGGATGCTGTCGGTGATCCGGCCGATTGGGAAAAAGCGCAGAACGGTTTAAGACGGTCGATGGAAATTTTGGGATTGGAGTATGCTGTCGCGGAAGGTGAAGGTGCTTTTTACGGGCCGAAGATCGATATTAATATAAAAGATGCATTGGGACGCAGCTGGCAATGCTCGACGATTCAATTTGATTTCAATTTGCCGGAGCGCTTCGATTTGACCTACACCGATAATGAAGGCAAGCTGAAACGGCCATTTATGATTCATCGCGCCCTGCTGGGATCAATCGAGCGGTTTTTCGGTGTTTTAATCGAGCATTATGCCGGCGCGTTCCCGCTCTGGCTGGCGCCGGTGCAGGTGAAGGTTTTGCCGATTACCGATGAAATAAATGAATATGGTGAAAATATATTATCGCGGCTGAAAGAGAATAATATCCGGGCCGAGCTGGATTCCCGCTCCGAAAAAATAGGGCATAAAATTCGAGAATCGGAGTTGCAGAAAATCCCCTATATGTTTATAATAGGAGCCAGAGAAAAAGAGAATGGTTCGGTTTCGGTCAGGCTTCATGGAAAAGGAGATGCCGGGGGTTTTTCGCTGGATGAGATGATAACAGTTTTAAAAGCGGAGATTAAAGAAAAAGCTGCGAAATCCAAACTGTAATCAAAGGAGGACACGATAGCCAAGAAATTCATTCGCGTAAACGAAAGGATAACTGCATCGCCGGTCAGAGTGATCGGCGCTGATGGCGATCAAATTGGTATTTTGCCCGTAAAGGAGGCGCTATTAAGAGCTCAGGACGCCCATCTTGACCTGGTCGAAGTGTCGCCTAACAGTCGACCACCGGTCTGCCGTATTATGGATTTCGGTAAGTTCAAGTATGAGCAATCGAAGAAGGCAAGGCAAGCCAAGAAAAAACAGCATGTCGTTCAGATGCGGGCAATGCGTTACCGACCCAAGATTGATGAGCACGATTTTCAGTTTAAAACAAGACATGTGAAAGAATTTTTGGAAAAAGGCAGTAAGGTAAAAGTCTTTGTGATGTTCAAAGGTCGCGAACGAGCTCATACGGAGTACGGTCAAAAAGTTCTGGATCGAGTGGTCGAAGAGCTTGGCGACGTTTGCACCATTGAACAGGAAGCAAAATTGGAAGGTAGAGATATGATCATGATTTTGAGCCCGAATGTACGGTCTCAAAAATCAAAACCAAAAGGAAAAGAGAATGCCGAAGATAAAAACGAACCGGTCGGCAGCCAAACGGTTCAAGAAGACGGCGACCGGTAAGATTAAAAGAAAGAAAGCTTATCATTCGCATATTCTGACCAAAAAGAGCGCGAAGCGGAAACGAAATCTGCGCAAATCCGGTTTGGTCAGCGATGTGGACAAGGCGCGTGTCAGCAAAATGATTCCGTATTGACGGCGCCGAATTATTGATTAGTCAGGAGAATAAAAATGCCTCGTGCAAAAAATAATGTCGCGGCTCACAGGCGACATAAAAAGGTTCTTAAGAGGGCTCGCGGAAATTACGGGGCCCGATCGCGATTGTATCGCACCGCTCTGGAAACGGTCCATAAAGGATTGACGTATGCCTATCGTGACCGAAAGGTCAAGAAACGCACGTATCGACGATTATGGATTACGCGTATTTCGGCGGCGGCCAAGCAACATGGATTGAACTATTCCACGTTTATGAACGGTCTGAAAAAGGCCGGCGTCGGGCTCGATCGCAAAGCTTTATCGAATATTGCGGCCCAGGATTCGGCCACGTTCGGCCGCCTGGCCGAAATGGCCAAAAGCAATTAAGCCCGGATTCATCTATGTCCGGGGCCAGCCAAATACAGGAATACCTGACCGATGCCTTAGTGGCGATAAAGGCGGCCGAATCGCAAAAAGAGCTTCAGGATATAAGCGTCAAGTATCTCGGTCGTAAGGGATTAATTACGTCCGTTCTTAAGACGCTTAAAGAACTTCCCATTGAAGAAAGAAAAACGCTGGGCAGCATATCCAATAAAGCCAAGGCCGCCCTGGATAGCGCCATTAAAACCGCCGGCAAAAAATTCCAAACGACAGCCGTCAAAGAAATAATCGATTCGACGCTGCCCGGTATTGCACATCGTCAGGGCGCGATACATCCGATAACCAGAGTTATCGATAAAATGTGCCTCTCATTTTACGGCATGGGATTTACTATTGCGCGGGGCCCGGAAGTAGAGACCGACTATTACAATTTCGAGGCGCTGAATTTCCTGCCCGATCATCCGGCGCGCGACATGCAGGATACATTTTATGTCGAAGGCGATAATTTGCTTCTCCGGACGCACACAACGCCGGTTCAGGCGCGGGTGCTGGCCAATTCCAAACCGCCTATGAAGGTGATTACGCCGGGAAAATGCTTTCGCAATGAGGCTATCTCGACGCGTTCCTATTGTGTTTTTCATCAGGTTGACGGCTTTCTGGTGGACGAAGGTGTCACCATGGCCGATTTGAAAGGAGTCCTGGTTGCCTTTTGCCGTGACTTTTTCGGAGAAGAATTGAAACTTCGTTTTCGGCCCAGCTATTTTCCCTTCACCGAACCCTCGGCGGAAGTCGACATCATTTGCTTTTTGTGTAAAGGTGAGGGGTGCCAATTGTGTAAATACAGCGGCTGGTTGGAAATTCTCGGTTGCGGGATGATTGATCCGAATGTACTTAAATTAGCCGGGCTTGATCCGGAAAAATATAGCGGCTACGCTTTCGGTATCGGGGTAGAGCGAATAATTATGCTTAAGTACCGTATTACCGATGTCAGATTATTTTTTGAAAATGATATCCGGTTTATAAGGCAGTTTAAATAATGCAAATTCCGTACGGCTGGTTGAAAGAGTTAGTTGATTTCGAGTGGTCGCCCCAAGAGTTGGCCGAAAAGCTTACTCTGTCCGGGTCCGAGGCCGAGGTGCAAAAGCTGTTCGAAGGGCAGTTTGATAATATCGTTGTCGGGCAGATCGCTGAATTAAATGATATCGAGAAATCCGACCATCTGAAACTGGCGGTCGTCAATTCCGGTGAGGAAAAATTACAGGTCGTCTGCGGCGCACCCAACGCTGCAAAAGGGCAAAAAGTCGTAATGGCCAAAGTTGGGGCGAAATTGCAGAATGAATTCGAAATAAAGGAAGTTAAACTCCGGGGCGTTAAATCGTACGGGATGATATGCTCCGAACGGGAACTGGGTATTACCGATGACCATTCGGGTATAATTGTTCTCGATGATGATGCTCCGGTCGGAAAGCCCGCCGATGAATTTCTAAAACTTAATGACAGTGTCATAAAACTCGACTTGACGCCCAATCGACCCGATATGTTGTCGGCTATCGGGATTGCCAGGGATATCGGCTGTCTGGCGGGAAATAAAGTAAGACGCCCGGAATTCAAATTGAGCGAAATTTCGGAGAAGGCCTCGGATTATGTAAAAGTCTCAATTGACGATCCCGATGCCTGCCCGAGATACGCCGCCCGGATTATCAAAGGTGTAAAAATCGGGCCATCGCCCTGGTGGATAAAACAAAAGCTTCTCCTGTGCGGTGTCAGACCGATTTCAAATGTGGTCGATATCACCAACCTGGTGATGCTGGAGTATGGCCACCCGCTTCATGCCTTCGATTATAATCGTTTTGATCGTAAAGAAATTTTGGTCCGGCGGGCCCGCGATGGAGAAAAATTCACGACGCTGGACGAAACCGAACATACCCTTACGCCGGAAGTATTACTGATTACCGACGGTGAAAGGGCGGTCGCGGCGGCCGGTGTCATGGGCGGGCTGGATTCGGAAATTTCCGACGAGACGACCGATATCTTACTCGAATCGGCTTATTTCAATCCGATCACGATTCGCAAAGGGCGACTTCATATGGGTACTATCTCGGAATCCTCGACCCGATTTGAAAAGGGCGCCGATCCCAATAATGTTCCCGGAGCCATCGACCGGGCCGCCTGGCTGATTAATGAATACGCGGGCGGGAAGTTGCTGTCCGGTATCGTTGATTGCTATCCTAAAAAGATAACGCCGATTAAAATCGACTTTCGTCCCGACAAAGCCAATTCTTTTCTGGGTACTTCAATACCGGAAAAAAGAATCCGCGATATTTTTAACGGTCTCGAATTCGGGGTAGAAGGGAACGGCATAATGAAAGTAACTGTCCCGACATTTCGTCCCGATATCGAACGCGAAGTTGATCTGATTGAGGAAATCGTACGGATAGAAGGCTATGAATCAGTGCCGTCATCCGAAAGGAATCTGGGACCGCTGTTTACTCATCAATTCGAGGATGATATTCTCAGGGATGAAATAAGAAGGGCATTAACGACGCAGGGATTTGACGAGACGTACGGCTCCGGTCTGGCCGATCCCAAACTGATGTCAAAATTATCCGATGGAAAGCCGCTGCTTAAGATATTAAATCCGATTGCCGAAGATCTGGCCGTCCTGCAGAGCAGTTTGCTTTATTCACTTTTAAAGTCGGTCTCCCATAATATTTCCCGGCGAAATATTAATTTGCAGCTTTTTGAAATCGGTAAGGCTTTCCATCCCGGTAATCCGCCCGATGAGCGGGAGCAGGTCGGTCTTATACTTACAGGACGAACCGATGATAATTGGTATTCCAAAAGTATGGAATTTTCATATTATCATCTCAAAGGCGCTATTGATGGATTGATCGATTCCTGCCGTATTGCACCGATGACATTAATCCCGGCGGAGCAGTTCGTATACTTGAAGGGCTGTTCATTTGAAATAAAGATAGATAATGACTTGATAGGTTATGCCGGGCAGATAAATATCGAATTAGCGAAAGCTCTTGATATAAAACAGGCTGTCCATGCGGCGGTTCTCGATTTTGATAAGCTGCTTGCAAAAAGGCGTCCGGATATGTCTTTCAAGCCGGTTCCTCGTTATCCGGCGGCGCCGCGCGATCTGGCGGTGGTCATCGATGAAACAATAAACGCCGGGCAAATCGAAGAGGAGATAAAGAAAGTCGGCGGTGATTTACTTGAAGAGGTAAAAATATTCGATCTATACCGCGGCAAACAGGTCGGCGAAGGCAAAAAATCTATCGCCTTCGCGCTGCAATATCGCTCATCCGAGCGTAGCCTTGAAAGCAAAGAAATTATTGCGACACACAATAAAATTGCCGCCCATTTAAAGAAACACTTTAATGCGGAAATCAGAGAAGGGTAGCGTTATGGATTCCCTGGAAAAATTGGAAGAGAAAATAACCAGAGCGGTTGCTTTGATCGAGAAGCTGACCAGTGAAAAAAAGTCACTGATGGATAATAACAGCCGTATAGAGAATGAACTGTCGGAATTAAAGTCGAAATTGGCGGCTTTGGAAAAGCTTGAACGCGGCAAAGCCGAAAAAGTGAAGGAAAAATTGAATAATATTATCGGTAAATTAAATTTGCTGGAGCAAAATTAGAAAAGAACATTCTTGACAAAAAATGTTGACATTGTTAGCTTGAAAAAGCAATTTTTATATAAATGAATAGATGATATCAGAAGATAATTTGAGATAAGAAAGGGATATGACTCACTGAATATGTCGGATAATCAAAAGACAGAAGAAGTCGTAAAGGTTACAATATTCGGCGAGGAATATTCTATTCGGGGCTATGCCGATACAGAGTATATTCTGCGTGTCGCTGATTATGTTGATAAAAAGATGCGCGAAATTGCATTAAGATCAAAAAACCGAGCGCCCCATAAAATTGCCGTTCTGACGGCTTTGAATCTGGCCGGCGAACTTATGGACTTTAAGGATAAGGATAGCAGCGAGCTGGACAAGGTCGAGGAAAGAGCGAAAGGCATTCTTGAATTGCTGGATGGAGCCCTGTCCGAATCGGGGTAATCTTCCGGCCGTCTGATATCTCCCGGTTTATCTTCCTTGTATCATCTATTTGACCTTTAAATAGATGCCTTTGATCTTTCAAAGGCCAGGAGGCTCTGATGAGTAACACACTTTTAATCATCCTATGTTCGGCGGCTGCGGCACTCGCAGCTTTTGCCGCCACCTGGATTATACTCAGAAAGTTAGGTGATAAAAAAATATCCGGCGCCGAGGAAACCGCCCGCCGGACGATCCTCGAAGCCGAAAAAGAGGCTGAAATAAAGAAGAAAGAAGCCATTCTGGAGGCCAAGGAGGAATGGTATAAAGTCAAAACGAATTTCGAACGGGAATTGAATCAGAAACGAAATGAAGTTCAAAAAATCGAGAAGCGGCTTTCCGAAAAGGAAAATGCCGCCGACCGCAAACTCGAAACAGTCCAGAAAAGAGAAAAAGAGCTTCAAAACAGGGAAAGAACGATCAGTTCCCGGGAGAGGGGAATTGCGCTTCGTGAGCAGGAGCTGGCCAAATCGATGCAGATTCAAAATGAGAAACTGGAGCGTATCGCCCAGATGACTGCCGAAGAAGCCAAAAAGGAACTTAAAGATAATTTGATCGGCGAAGCCAAACTGGAAGCGGCGGCAACCATAAAAGAAATAAGAGATGAGGCCGAGCGGACAGCCGAAAAAGAAGCGAAAGAGATTATCATCTCGGCCATTTATCGCTGCGCCGCCGACCATACGGTAGAATCGACCGTGTCCGTCGTTAATCTTCCCAATGAAGAGATGAAAGGTCGTATTATCGGCCGCGAAGGGAGAAATATCCGCTCCTTTGAAACGGCCACCGGTATCGACGTCATTGTTGACGATACCCCTGAAGCGGTGATTCTCTCAGGATACGATCCGATCAGGCGGGAAATCGCCCGAATGTCTCTGGAGAAACTGATTTCCGACGGACGGATTCACCCGACCCGAATAGAAGAGATCGTTGCCAAAACCGAAAAAGAAATGGAGATGATTGTCAGGGAAATCGGCGAGCAAGCCTGCTTCGATATCGGTGTCCAGGGTTTGCACGCCGATGTTATAAGATTGCTCGGCAAACTTAATTACCGAAGTTCCTACGGGCAGAATGTGCTGCAGCATTCGAAAGAGGTGGCTATTCTCAGCGGTTTGATGGCTTCGGAATTGGGACTTGATCCCAATATCGCCAAAAGGGCCGGATTACTCCACGATATCGGGAAAGCGATTGACAGAGAAACCGAAGGGACGCATACCGAAATCGGAGCCAATTTTTTAACACGCTATGGTGAGGATCCGATTATTCTGAATGCCATTCTGTCACACCACGGTGATGTTCCCCAGGAAACGCCTTATTCGGTTTTTGTGCAGGCGTCGGACGCGATTTCGGGAGCTCGGCCGGGGGCGCGCCGCGAACCGCTGGAAGCATATATCAAGCGTCTCGAAAAGCTGGAAGAGCTGGCCGATTCGTTTAAGGGTGTGGCCAAGGCCTTCGCGATTCAGGCGGGAAGAGAGATTCGCGTGATTGTCGAATATGAATCGGTCGATGATCTGTCGGCATCCATCCTGGCCGGAGATATCGCCGAGAAAATCGAACAGGAGCTGGAATATCCCGGGCAGATTAAAGTAACCGTTATCCGGGAATCGCGGGCAACCGAGTTCGCCAAATAAAGGAGTGTGATGGCGCATATAAAGATACTTTTTTTTGCAGATATTGTCGGCAAGCCGGGACGGTTCGTTTTATCCCAGATGTGTAAACCGCTTAAGGAAAAATTCGGGGCGCATTATGTTATTAGTAATATTGAGAATGCGGCTGGCGGTTTCGGGATTACGCCTGAGATGGCCCAAAAGATTTTTTCGTATGGAGTCAATTGTCAGACGTCCGGGAATCATATCTGGGACAGGATGGATATTATAAAATATATCGACGAAGAGCCGCGGCTTCTGCGCCCCGCGAATTACCCGCCGGGCTGCCCCGGTAACGGTTATTTAATTGCTGATGACGGCGGTGTAAAAATCGGTATTATTAATTTGATGGGGCGCACATATTTGAAAGATATCGATTGTCCTTTCCGGGTTGCCGACAAAATCATAAGTACTATCAGAGAGCAAACAAAGATCATCATTATAGATTTTCATGCCGAGGTTACTTCGGAAAAACAGGCGCTGGCATATTATCTCGATGGCGGGGTTTCAGCCGTTATCGGGACGCATACACACGTCCAGACCGCCGATGAGACAATTTCCGCCAAAGGTACCGCCTATATCACCGATGTCGGTATGACGGGAGCTTTCGATTCTATCATCGGGATGGCCAAGGCGCCCTCGCTGGAACGGTTTTTGACGGGGATGCCGAAACGTTTCTCCTGCGCCAAAGATGATGTGCGCATCAGCGGAGTTGTCCTTACCGTTGATTCCGAGACGGGGCAGGCGGTGGAAATCGAGCCGTTTAATCTGGATTACGGAAGAGAACCGGTATTGGAGGAATAAAAATATTGGAAGCGACAACTATGGAAGCACAAATAATCGACGGTAAAAAAGTAGCCAAAGAGATCAAAGCCGAACTCAAGGAAAAGGTCGAAGCGTTAAAGGAAAAGGGGGTGACTCCCGGTTTGGCGGCGGTGCTGGTCGGCGAAAATCCGGCCTCACAGACATATGTCAGGAGTAAAGCCAAAGCCTGCGAAAAAATCGGCGTCTACTCCGAAGTGATAAGAAAACCGGCCGATATCTCGCAGGACGAATTGATGAGTATCGTCCGTAATTTAAACAGCCGTGACGATATCGACGGCATTTTGGTGCAGTTGCCGTTACCGAAACATATCGATGAATCGGCGGTTACAAATTTAATTGATCCTAAAAAAGATGTCGACGGTTTTCATCCTTTTAATGTCGGCAGGATGCTACTCGGCTATCCGACTTTTTTGCCCTGCACTCCGGCCGGCATAGTCGAACTTATGCGAAGATATAAAATCGATCCGAGCGGTAAGGAAGTTGTCGTATTAGGTCGGTCTAACATCGTCGGCAAACCGGTCGCGATAATGCTTATGCAGAAAGGGGAGATGGCCAACGCGACGGTCACAATATGCCATTCGCGAACGGCCCATCTCGCTGATGTCCTGAGGCGAGCCGATATACTTATTGTCGCCATCGGTCAGTCCGAGTTTGTTAAGGGAGATATGATTAAAGACCGTGTTGTCCTGATTGATGTCGGTATGAACCGAGTTCCTGATGATTCGACTGAAAAGGGCTATCGACTGACCGGCGACGCGGATTACGAAGCATGCCGGGCGAAGGCATCATACATCACGCCGGTTCCCGGCGGAGTCGGCCCGATGACAATCGCGATGCTTTTGAGCAATACGATAAAGTCATCGGAGAATAGAGTCAAAAAAGAATAGTTCCGCAGAGGATGCAAATATATGCGCACAAGCTGCATAATTGTGCACATCTTTTAATTAATACCCATTTTATCCGCAAAGCGGTTTTTATCGCGATATTATCAGGTTGACCGGACGAGGGCTGCTTAAAAACATACTTAAGTATTATACACGAAGTTACATTGGTGTGTTGCATCTATCGGCCTCTCGATAACTATTTCAATTACGGCTCATTTTGTCGGAATCAGGGCATCCGCTTTGCTGCTTACAATGCTTTAAGGCATTTTGGCTATGAGAATATTTACGGCAAATTTTCTATTCACTCTGATTCTGGTGGCGATTCCATTAGTCAGCAGTGCCACCGATGTGGAGTTTGGACTCCCCGATTCGCTTCAGGATTTGGATTTCTGGGACGCGGGCGGCAATTTTAAAGGAGTCGCCGCCGATGAATCGTGCCCTCCGGATTTCGAACTCAGTGTGATGCCTTATTCGGGCATGGCCGGTGCGGATGATACTTACGAAATCAAGTTGACCCTGCCGTCATCGGGGCTTCCCTGGGGTGGCGGCTTTGTCTTTCGCTTTCCCCACAACTTTGGCCTCAGCGGGATAGAGAGTGTCACTTATTCGGACGATTACGCGGGCGATGATCCCCGGATCAAATATGTTAATGTCTGGGACCACAAGATCGCCGTACGATTCAGTAAAGGAGCCACGCCTCCGGCCGGGACCGAAGTTACATTGACGATAAGTACAATCAGGAATCCGACCACGGCGGGGCAATATCAAATCGTAGGTGTGATTTTTAACAGGTATTACCGGGTAGTATCCGGTCCGGTATTATCGGAGGAGTTCGATATCCTTCCTGCTTCTCCGATCGCGCTGTATATTCGACCCGATGAGCCGATTACATTAATGGCCGGAACCACTCAATTATTTTACGCTACTGCCGTCGATGCGTATGGTAATGAAATAGACGACCTTCAATTATACTGGTCGTTGACGGCGGAATCGGACGACATCGGCGTGCTCTCGCCGGGAAGTCTGCTGGCGACAACGGTCGGAACGGGAAAAGTGGTCGTAAGTTCCGGCGACCTGGCCGATACCTCCGGATCGATAACGGTCATCCCGGGTGCACTTGACTATTTCGGATTTCTTGAATACCCGCAAGCGGTACAACCCGGCGAGTCATTTCCATCGGCCGTCACAATTGCAGCTTATGATGCCTTTGATAATCTGAAATATGATTATGACGGCGCCGTCTATTTTACTTCGAGTGATGCGCAGGCGGAGCTATATTACAATTTCGAAAATAGATATAATTTCATTGCCTCCGATTCCGGTCGGCATTCGTTTGACGGCAGCCTGTTTGCATTGTTCACTTCGGGGGCACAGACAATTACGGTTACCGACGGGCAGATTTCGACCACGTCCGGAGCGATTCTGGTGGGCGGTTCACAGCCGGCATCGTTTAATATTGAGTACGATGACAGCGTGGTTGCGGGACAACCGATGGCCATTCATATCACCGATGCAGTCGATTCGTCGGGTAACCCGGCTACGGCCCTGTTTGGCGTTGTTCTTATCGGTGACGGCGCTTCGCCGGCCGGCTATGAAGCAATCATAAATGATGTTCTGGTTATCAACGGTTCCGGTTCGGCCAATCAATATTTATTCAGAACCGGTACAACGGTTTTGAATGTCATCCCGGGTACCGACTCAGTTGAAATTGTGACCGTTGTCAGACCGGCCAAACTGGGTGGTCTGTCGCTCGATATTCAGCCGACCCAATTTGCCGGTCATTCATTTATCGGGCCGGCTTCGATCACGGCGTCCGACCTATATGGTAATATCAAAACCGATTTTGATGCTTCCACATCCCCGGTGACCTTCACCATAAACAGGGGAGAGCTGAATCCGGATGAGCTTGATGACTCAAATGATTTCATCGATGGGGTCGCTGATTTGACCCAGACAGATATTATGTTTATCGGGGAGGCAGGTCAGATTCAGTTTTATGTATCTTCCGGAAATGTCTCGTCCAATTGGGTCAATCCGTATTTTAATGGAATTATTCTAAATGCAGTTAGAACTTTGCCGGATACGGTGCGGACCGGTTTTAAGGGCCAGTTCGCCGCGGACCTTTTTAATCCCGGAGATCAAGCACCTTCTTTCCCAATTTCATTCGAACTTTATTTCCTTTCCTGCACGGATAATTGCACGATTTCCGGAAGTATCGATTCGCTTCCGGCCGGTGATTCCACGCGGATTTCTTTTTTGATTGAAATCGCCGACAGCCTTAATCTTCCCGAGAACGATACCTTCGTCGTTGTTATGCAGGCTGATTACGTTTTCGAGGGTGATACGATCACGACGACCGTCGTGTACGAAAAAGCGATTACCGTTCTGGAGTCGATCCAACTTCAGTATGTCGAGAATTCGCTCAGTATGGATACGATATTGTCGCCGTCGATCATCGACAGCCTGTCGCTGCAACTGATTCCTCCCGAAGACTATGAATTCGACAGCCCCCGTTTATCGGTTCATCTGTACATAGGAGATGGCGGCGGTGACTGGATCGAATTGTATGCCATGCGACGAACCAGCCTGTATACGAATAATGTTTTTACGCAGACTTTTGATAATCTTGCTATTCCCGATTTCCGGACACTCGGCTGGTCATCGGAAGGTTACCGTTATCTAAAAATCGACGGCTCTCTCTTTGATGGGAGTTGGTACGGTATAATCCCTCTGGAAAAGTTCGACTCGGTCATGGTGCTGTATCCGTCTGAAGTCGAATATGTCGACGGTTCCCTCACACCCGATACGGTGATGAGCAATTACCCGCACAGGTTCGAATTCGAGATTAATCTCGACGGTTCACCCAGTTACGCTCTGGACCGTTATTCTTCGCGATTTGAATTGTACGATAACGATACTCTCGCGGCGATGACGTTTTTAAAAGAAGGATATACTCTGACATCCGGCAACAACAAAATTACAACTTCGGAGATTTACATACCCGATGATTTTATCGGGGCGGAATTAACGCCGCGTTTGATTTTGTTCGGTAATGAACTTTATGCCCCGCGGACCGATACGATTTTGTTCGGTGATGAAACAATCGCGGTTGTCGAATATTCGCTGGAAATACCGCGACTGAAAATAATTTCGGCCGATCTGGTTACGGTCAACCCGCCATACCTGAATCAGGGGCAATTATTCTCGATTTCGGTCAGCACCGGAAATCTGTCTTCGGTCGACGCCGATTCGATTTCATTGTCAATACAATCGGAGGACGGCTCGGAGGTTTTTGCCCAGGCCTCCGGTATTTACATATCGGCCGGGGATATCTTCGACAGGACTTTTAATTTGACGGCACCCGATTCATCGGTCGCCTCCGTTATTTACAAAGCAGTATTATCATCTCCCGATGCCATTATCCTCCCGCCGGATGATAATATGGTAGGCGTCCAGGTGCAGTCTCCGGCGAAGATCGACCTGACCTATGAACTGGCTGACGTCTCCGGGGATTTCGTCGAATATGGACAGGTTTTTACGGTCAAGGCACAATTGAATAATCTGGGTGAAGCGTCTGCCGGTCCCGGACAGGTGACTTTGATTACCGGCGGCATTGATTTTGGAATACCCGATTCTTCGTCATTAACGCTGGATATCGGAAGTACCGGTATCTGGCAATTGACCGCTCCCTCACAGACGATTACGGCCAATCTAATGCTTCTGATTACCGAGACCCCGATTGACAGAAATATATCTCAGCCCGCCGAAGTCAAGACCGATTCGATATCGATAAAAATAAACGTCGGTCCGACGATAACCGACCAATTAATCGGTGATGTAATCGTCAGCCCGTCACCGTTGATTGTCCCGGGTTCAACTTATGTAATGCTCGGGCTGGAGTTTTTAAACAAAACCAGTGATTCTTTAAGTCAAATAGGATTAAAGTCGATTATTCTGGAATTGACCGATCAGCATGGTGATATAATACCGGCCGATCAGATAGTAACGCCCAAATCGACCGGCTTCACAAATAAAGACAGCATTATTACGACACCCGAATTTTATGGCGATCGTCTGCGGCTGAATTTCGGCAATTTCAGATTGTATCCGCATATAACGGATACGATAAGCTTTTTCGCCCGTATCAATCCGGATATTGCCGTTAAGGGATTCGGCTTGCGCATTGACAGCCGTGATATCAGGGCGGCATATGTCACCGGCCCGCGAGTAAATCAAATTGTCCCGGTGACCGGCAAATTCGAGAGTAATTTCAGCGTCTTAACGAATTTCATAATAGTGAACGGCGGTTTGGGTAAATCTCTGATAGTGAGAAACAATCCCTTTAATCCCGAACTCGGTGACGCTGAGTTCGCCTACTATCTGAATCAAAATTCGGATATCGAGATGAATATCTACACTCTCCTCGGTGAGAAAGTATACAGGCAACACTATCCTGCCGGTTCGGAGGGCGGCAGCCAGGGTGATAATACAATCAGGTGGAATGGGCGCAATGACGAGGGTCGGATGGTTCTTAACGGTGTTTATGTGGTTATTATCGAGGCCAAAAACAGCGGTGAAGCATACAAGCTCAAGCTGGCGGTGATGAAATGACGGCCGTATTGAAAATTTCATTCGCCACATTGCTGATAGCATTACTTCCGGCAGTGATAATTTATGCCGGTGATGCCGGACAGGAATCCCAGTTTTCAATCGGTTCCGGAGTCAGGGGTATAGGAATGGGCGGCGGATTTGTAGCCATGGCCGATGATGCTTCGACTATTTACTGGAATCAGGCCGGTCTGGCGCTGCTTGAATATCAGGAATTCAATCTGATGCATGTCACGCTATTCGAGGGGACAATTTATGATGTCGCTTCGTATGTGTATCCCAATCGTACTCTGGGCGGTTTCGGTATTTCCTACATGCGACTGGGCACCGAGGATATTACGAGACGCCTTGATTGGGTCGAGGATGGTGAATTCGGTTACTCGATTTCTCAACTGATGTTCGGCTATGGCCGAAATGTCTGGGCCGGTTTTTCGCTCGGAGCCGCCTTAAAGGTGTACAACCAATCGCTTGATAATAACGGCACGTATGGGGTTGGTATGGATCTGTCGGCTCTGAAATCGATTTCGGACAAGATCTCTGTCGGGGCCATCTGCCAGGATTTGATATCGCCGCGTCTCCGACTGGGCAATCGCACCGAGACCATTCCGCATACTATAATGGTCGGGATGGCGATGCGTAATCCGCTGGACTTCAGTATCTTCAGGAGCAACTTTAATGTAGCCCTTGAGCTTCCGGAGAATCGAGCGGCCCGCATACACTTCGGCGGCGAATCATATTATGAATGGTTTGATTTCCGTGCCGGCTATGATCGCGATAATCTCACCTTCGGGGTCGGATTTACGCATAATCGACTTCGTTTCGATTACGCTTATAGAATAATGGACGGGATAACGGATTCACATCGTTTCGGTTTATCGATAAAAGTGGGACAATCCATTACCGATAAGATGCGGCTTGAGAGTGAGTTGCGGGATGTGCAGGGGAATTATCTGATTCTCGACGACAGAAGAAGACAACTGGAATTTTATAAGAGCAAGGCCGACGGATTTTATCGGGCGAATAATGTCGATTCGGCGCTGTCATATTATCAGCGGGCGCTGGCGTATCGCCCGGACGATCCGGAAATACTGGGTAAAATTAATTCCTTAAATCGGATTCGTGATCTTCAGATAATCGAAGCAAGGGGCGACATGACAGCCAATATAGCAAGGCAGGCCATATTGGATGACTATTACAGCCGGGCCGAAAAGTTTCTGGAGGAGGGTGATCTGTATAATTCAGGGACATGGATCGATATGGCACTCAATCTGGAGCCGGACGAGGTAAGATTCCGGGCCTTAAAGAATCGCCTTGAAGAAGCGGTCGCGATTAAGAGCGGTAATTTACTGAACGAAGCTTCCACGGCCGAAAACGATGGTCGTCTGTTTGACGCTATCATGGACTATACACAGATTTTAAGATTGGCGCCCAATAATGTCATTGCCGCGGAAATGCGCAAACGAGCCGCCAATTCTATCGATGCCATAAAGATGACCGGCCTTGGATTGGAAGCATTTTATAATAATGATTATGATGAGGCCCGCCGGAAGTTTATAGATGCAATTAAGATTGATAAAAACAACAGAGTGGCCAGCGAATATTTGAATAAAATAACGACGCCGGAGCAAACGCCGGAAACGAAGGAGCGGGAAGAGCTCAAAAAGGATGTCGAAACCTGGAAAATATATTTAAACGCTCTGCGGCATTATCAAAACGGCGAATATGAGGAGGCCATAAAGCTCTGGAAACAAATACTGGAAAAGTACCCCGGCAATGAAGAGACGCTGGAGAATATTCGCCAGGCTGAACTGAGAATGAGGCCCGAGGATTAATATAAATACTTCCGGTCCGGAGCCTTTTTTGTTGAAATAATACCTGCCAGTCGTTACTTATTGTTTGATGTTTAGGAAACCAGTCAGAGAGATTAACGCCGAATTTCGGGCGACCGAATCGTCATTACCGGCGATAAGGACTTTAATCAGAGAGACATTTATCAATGCCGGTTTTGCCCGCAAAGAAGTTCATGCCGTAAATCTTGCAATAGAGGAAGGCGTCACCAATATCATTCGCCACGCCTATCTTTACGAGGAAGGCGTAATTCGTTTTAGAATAGTTATTTATAGAAAGCGAATTATTATTTCGCTGATCGACACCGGCCGTTCTTTCCAACCGGATGGCGGCAGCAAACTCGATCTCGAAAAACTGGTTGAATCCGGGCGTAAGGGCGGTCTCGGTTTTTATATGATAAGAAAGATAATGGACTCGGTCGAATACCTGTCGTCTCCGGATTTAAATGAATTGCGCATGACCAAACTTATCTCGCGCCAGCCGGAAAAGGCGCGGCTGTTTATGGGTCGCATGTTCACGCTGCGGGTTAAATTTTCGGTTTATACTTTTTTGATAATGCTCGTTATAATTGCCGGTTCCTATTTATTTATAGATAATCGCACCACGAAAAATATACATCAGCATCTTCATGACACGGTCGAGGCGCTCTCCAAAACAGTCGCCGATCAGGCGGGAGGCTATATTTTGAATCGCCGCGCCGAGGTCGAATTCGACGATCTGGCCCGAAGTTATCTGCGCGCCAATCCTGAATTGATAAGGCTGGTTTTGCTCGATTCAACCGGATTAATCCTGGCCGACACGCGGGATATCAGAAACCTGCTTAAAAAATACAAACCTCCGGATGGTGTAAATCCCAATGTTTTCGACACACCGCAAACATACCGTACGGAAGAGGGAGAATTGCACTATCTTATTCAGCCGATTATCGATCGCGGCAAAAATTTCGGGCAGGTGCATATTTCGTACTCCAGCCGGCAATTATCGGAATCAATAGATAAGGCCCGCCGAAAAGTCGTTCTTTTGACCATTATCGGGCTGGCTTTCGGTATCGGAGGAATATATCTGCTGTCGAATTATTTTGTCAGCCCGATTGTCAGGATTACCGAGCGGGTTCGCAAATTCAGTTCCGGCGATATTGAAACAGAGTTGCCCCTGGAAGGTATGGAGGAGTATTTCGAAATATCCAAGGCTTTGAATGAGATGATGACGCGACTGCGTCGCGATCACGAAAATATCATTGAGCGGGAAAAAGTCGCCAAGGAAATCGAGGTGGCCGGGCAAATCCAGAAAACGCTTCTGCCCGAAAAACTGCCGGAGGTTCCCGGACTTAAACTGGATGCATACTATCGGGCGGCGTCAAGAATCAGCGGCGACCTTTATGATGTTTTTAAAATCGACGAAAATAATTATTGCCTGCTTGTCGCCGACGTATCCGGCAAGGGGATTCCGGCCTCGCTCATAATGTCGGTGCTGCGGACTGTCATCAGAATCATGGCGGTCGGCAAAACCCGGGCGCATACTATTCTCAACGCCGTCAATGATTATATAAAAAATGATATTCCGGCCGGAATATTTATCACTATTTTTCTGGGAGTCTATAATGTCGAATCCAGAAAACTCAATTTCGTTTCCGCAGGACATAATCCTCTTATATACTGTGGGAAAAACGAAGAGAACATTAAGGCCATAAACCCGCCGGGAATCCCGCTTGGTTTGCCATTGCAGGGAGATATCACCTTTGCCGATAAGCTTCGCCCGTTGATTCTGGATATCCACGAGAATGACACGCTGTTTATTTACAGCGATGGCATTACCGAGGCAATGGACAGAACCGGTAAAAAATATGGGATGGAGAAACTCCTGAGCGTCTTCGAAGAAAGAGTAGCCAATAATTCGCGTCTGACTCCGGAAGAAATCTCAAGATTGGTTCTCGAGGATATTGACCGGCACTGCGGACTGGCCGCCCAGGCGGACGATATTACGTTTATCACCGTTTGCTCGGTTCCCGATGCATCATCGGATGAAAAACCGGCAATTGAAACCCAAAATCTGGGATAATTCCAGACAGATACTTGCCAATCCAAAAAACCCTTGCCAAAAGCATTTTAATTAATCATTTTTTGCCGATATTAAAAATCTGACAACGATGCAGGCAATGAGTGATATAAAAATTTCGGTTTCCGAGAGCGGGTCGGATGATGCCATTTCAATTATAAGGGTTGACGGCGTTATCGACACGTTGACGGCGACGCAACTCGAAGAGGTTCTCGATCGGTTATTAAAACGCGGTCGTTTCCATCTTATTCTTGATCTGGCCGGAGTCGATTATATTTCATCGGCCGGCTGGGGAATCTTTATATCAAGGATTAAGGAGATTCGCGAGGGAAAAGGTGATATAAAGCTGGCCAATATGGTCCCCAATGTTTCCGAAGTATATGAACTGCTCGAGTTTGACAGCATCCTTTCGGCCCACGAAAGTATCAATGGAGCCCGGATGGCCTTCGATTCGGGGCAGGGTGTGCCGCCTTCAAAAAAAAAAGACCGATAGACGAAAGCCACACAACAATCGCTGAACTCCCGATCGCATCCAAGAAAAGGCCTATATCTACGTCATCAGACGATTCTCTGGCACGTCGGACTCGTGATACAGAATTGGATATAGACAAAGTCATTATACATGCCATCGAGGAAGATCCTTTCTATACGATTGCCGAATTAAAGGTGGTCGTCGAAGAATCGCTTCCGGGGCTGAAAATAAGCTGGTGGTCGGTCTTTAAACTCCTTAGGAGACACCGACTTCTATCTCGTCGAGCGCGCTTCCGACACGCCCGTATAGCCCGCAAAAGACGCTAAGGTTTTCATTGACAGCATTCTTTTCTTTGCTTTAATTTATAGTGAAAGTAATTGCTCGGGCCAATGATAGAAATAATTTTAATAGTGGCTTTAAGTGTAGCCACGGTCGTTTTATTTTTTCTTTTTTTCGCTGAACGGGCGAAAAGGAATAAAATGCATGACGGGGATCGTCGAAATTCCGGAACCGGTGATATAAATATATCTATTGCGTCGTCGGAATCGCCGGGGAATCTGGCCCGATATCTAAAATTGAAAAACTGTGATCAATTGATGCCGGAATTACTGAAAAAGCTCAAGGCTGAGGGGCGTCTGTCGAAAGTCGGCTTTTATCTAAAAAGCGAAAGATCCGACAAAACAGTTTTGTCGGTTAGATTAAATATTAAAGACGAAATCGACAATATTCTCCGTGAAAATCATGAACAAATCATCAACCGGCTTGAATCGGATAATTTTATAAAATTAAAGGATTTTGGGAAAACCAATACTCCTCTAGAAGATAGACTGCGCGGGATAAAGGAGGGGGGTATTCAATATCTCATATCCATTAAATGGATAGATAATAAACGTGCGGTGCTGGCCCTGGGTGGAAGTCTTGAGGAAGGAAAAATAGCCGAGTATGTTGAGAGATTCCAACGGGAATCTTTGCCGCTGGTTGAGAATATTCGGAGATTCGAAAAGGCCGAGGCTCTCTCGCACACTGACAGTCTGACCGGAACTTATAATCACCGATATTTCAAAAAGAGAATTCGCGAAGAATTTTACCGTGCCCGACGTTATGAACGCTTTTTGGCTTTAATGATTCTGGACATAGACGAACTTAAGAACATAAATGACAGGTATGGACACCTGGTCGGGGATACGCTTATTATCAATTTCGTTTCAGTGTTGTCGGCCTCGGTTCGCTCGAATGACATTATTTGTCGATACGGGGGGGACGAATTCTGTCTGATAATGCCGGAAATCGACCGCGAAAGCGCCGGGCTGTTTATGGAAAGAATCAGGGACGCTATCGCCGGGCATAAAATCAATGTCGAAGGTATTGAGGAAAGCCTTAATTTGACCGTCTCTATCGGCGGCGCCGTATATCCGGTAGATTCCGAGTCAACCGACGGATTGATTAAGGCGGCCGATATGGCTTTGTTAAAGGCCAAACAGGAGGGTCGAAATTGCTCAAAACTTTATCAAAACGAATATGAAAGTAAATCGTGACCGAATATATGATAATCAAATCCCGGGAAAATATTTTAAAATATTATTCGCTCCCGATTCTAAGGGATAGATTCCAAAAGTCGATTTTATAATATATACTGGCCAAAGAAGGCTAAAAACAGTATTTTGGATTAGGAGAAATATATGGACATTAAAAATATTTTGGGGATGATACTCCTGGCTATAGTTCTTGTAGCGCCGGGCGCTAACTCTCAATCGGCTTATAAAATAGGCCCGGAAGATGTACTGGAGATTACATTCTGGCAGGATAACAGCCTTAATGCCAACGTGAAGGTCAGACAGGACGGCAAAATATCGCTCGATATCATCGGCGAAATCGAGGCGGCCGGCCTGACAACATCGGAGTTGGAAAAGAAAATTGTCCGTCAAATGTCTCGGTTTAACAGCGCCATTTCCAACGCTGTGGTTCGGGTAATCTCGTACGGATTTCAGAAAGTGTACATCACCGGCCAGGTTCTCAGTCCCGGAAAATATTCTTTTGAGAAAATACCTAACTTATGGGCTCTTATAAACGAAGCGGGGGGAATATCCGAAGAGGGTGATCTCAGCCGGGTTATGATAATCAGGGGCGGCGATGCCGCGGGAAAAGTTGAAGTAGTCAATGTCGCCGCGGCGGTTTCATCGGGGCGAATTAATGAGCTGCCGGAAATAAGGGCTGATGATACTATCGAAATCCCGAGAACACCGGGCGGCTTGCCGGCGCGGGGGCTCGAAAGCCAGACGGCGACGAAAAATATTTATTATATAACCGGCGAGGTGCAGACACCCGGGGTTTTGACGCTTGAAAGTGATATTGATTTAATGGATGCTATCGCGCTTGCAGGCGGTGCCACCGAACATGCCGACCTCAGAAAAGTAAAAGTGGTTTCAAAAGACGGTATCAGGACACAGATGATGCAGGTGGATTTGAAAAAGTGCACCGAGGCCGGCTGCGCCGGTCGCTACTTCATCAGACCGGAAGACAACATAATTCTTCCGCGGCAATCGGAGCCGTTTTTCGATTTCCGCTCCTTAAGCGACTGGGTAACGGTAATCGGAGCGATATCATCAATCCTTATAATTGACAGATTGCTGAATGATCGCAATAATTCTTTATGATTAATAAGATAATCGCGGGGAATTTTAATGTGGATAATTTTTTCCGCAACATGTTTTAAGGGATTTGTCTGAAGGGATAACGAACCGGGAGAAAAATTATGGAAAACTATAGTCTTAAAAGCCGCATTCCGGGCGAAAACAAGGAGTTTTTGATTCAAACGACAAATGATATCGAGCAGGGCATTATAAATACTTCCGTCTTTATCGACGGCGAACTGCTCGATACGGATGCTCTTCCACTCTCGGACGAGAGCACCGAGGAACAGGTTATCAATCTTGTCAAATCGGCGCACGGTGAGAAAAAATCGGAACTGGAATATCTTCTCAGTGGTTTCAGGGAAGTTCTTGAAAAGGGTCAGCCGCGGATGATGTTTCATTTCGGAACAACGATGTTCTACAAGCGTATGTATACGGAAGCTCAAAGGCTCTTTCAGATGGCGATAAAACTCAGCGTGGATTACCATGAGGCATATTTCTTTTTATCCGAGACGGAGCTGGCTCTGGGCAATATCAAGGCGGCTATCGCGGCCGGGAATCGTGCTGCAGAACTGAGGCCGTCATTTGCCGATTATCGCAACAACCTGGGCGAAGCGTACATGGCGGGCAACTCCTGCAAGCGAGCCGCGATGGAATTCCAGGAAGCCATAGATAAAAATGTATACTATGCTGATGCCTATTTTAATCTGGTTCTGTCACATATCCTGAACGGAATAAACCGGGAGGATTTCGAGATGTCGACAGGTATGATTAACAAATGTAATGATCTTTTGAGAAAGGCATTGCTTATCTACCCGGATTATAAAAATGTGAGCTATGATGAGGGCGTTGCGGCGCTTAATAATGGTGACTTCAGGAAAGCGTATGACCTGCTGATAAGAATCCGCGAAGCAAAGAAAGAGAAGCTGCGCCAGATGAAAGCGGCTCATTTCAAAAGGTATCTAATATATACCGAGTGGTTGTCGGAAGATAATATTTCCGAACGAATCGAATATCTGACAAAGGAAATCGATAAAAATCCGGATTACGTCGACCTCTATTACGAGCTCGGAATGTGCTACCTTCACGACGCCAAGTTTTCCTGGCAGCGGGGCGCCGAATATTTCAGAAAAGCATTGAATATCAACAGCAATTTGAAAAAGGCCCAAAAGGCGCTGGACCTTTCCGAAGGGCATTTGCTGAAGATCGCCGATACCATAACGGACATAACCGAAAAGGACAATTAACGGGAGTATTGATTGGCAAAAGGCAAAAAGTCTCTTGGCATAATCGACTATTTCGATATGGAGTTGCCCGAATCGACCGAATTCCGGCGGGTACTTCATAATGTTAATGGGAAACATAAAGAACCCGACAAGCTGGCCATCCTGGTTACGTCGGCGATGTTATCGGAGGGAAAATCGGTTGTTTCGGCGTTTCTGGCGATGACCTCGGCGCGGTCAAAAAAAATAAAAACACTTCTGATCGACTTCGACCTGCGCCGCCCGGTGATTCATAAATTATTCCGCTTGCCGCTGAAAGGCGGTCTTTCCAACGTCTTAATCGAAGGAATCGCCTGCCGGAATGCCATTAAAAAGACATCCTTGGAAAATCTGGATATTTTAACGGCGGGTGAGGTCATGAAAAATCCCTCGGAACTATTTAATAATGCGGCTGTTCATCGTATAATAGATGAAATGAAATTTTATTATGATAAAATCATCGTTGATTCGCCACCCCTGATACCGGTTATGGATCCGATTATTCTGCTGGAGGAACTGGATGGTGCCATTCTTGTCGTCAAGGCCGGCGCCACGCAAAGAGATGTTGTTCTCAGAGCCCGCGAGTTACTGAACTCGCAACGGGATAAAATAATGGGTGTGGTTGTCAATAATTTGAAACACTCGCTTCCATATTATTATAATTACCGCTACTACGGCTATAAACATAATTCGCCCATTGATACATAAGAATTTTGCCCTTTAATGGTCGGGTAAGTTTAAGATATATGCTAACAAACATTTTGACAGTTGATCTTGAAGACTGGTTTGTCGTCGAAAACCTCAGAGGCGAAATCGATTATGATCAATGGCATAAGTTGCCGTCGCGAGTGGTGGAGAGTACCGAAAAGGTCCTGGCTTTGTTCGATTTACACAACGTTAAAGCGACTTTTTTTGTTCTGGGGTGGATTGCCGAAAAATTCCCGCAACTTATAAACGATATCTTTCTCCAGGGCCACGAAATCGGTTGTCACAGTTTTTCTCATAAAAGAATCGACCTTTTGGACAAGAAAAAATTTAGAGAAGACACCCGGAGGGCGATTCGAGCTATCAGCGATGCCTGCGGCATTACCCCGATCGGATACCGGGCGCCAAGCTGGTCGATAAATTCGAAGATCAAATGGGCTTTTAATATTCTGGCGGAATTGGGCTTTCTTTATGATTCCTCTTTGTATCCTATCAAACACGACATCTATGGTGAGCCGCATGGTATGCGTGTTATCTCCCGCCTGAATCTCGATGATGGTAATAACTTGTATGAAATACCGGCTTCGACCGTTAAATTTTTGGGCAAGAATTTTCCCATCGGGGGTGGCGGGTATCTTCGATTATCTCCGGTATGGTTTACGGAGCGGATGATCAGGAAGTTGAATCGAGGCGGGCATCCGGCAGTTATATATATACACCCATGGGAATTGGATGAAGACCAGCCGAGAGTAAAAAATTTATCCCTGCTTCAAAAATATCGACAATATGGCTCGTTATCGTTATTTCTTAAAAAATTAGACATCATCTTAAAAAAATTTGATTTTTGCACTGCCGGGGATTATATAGACCGATTAAATAAAAAGCCGATTGGATTTGACAGATAATGCTAAACAGCAAAGTAGCGGTCATAAAGACCGATAAGAATAATATTTTAGATGATTATCGCAAGCTTCTGGAGTTGATTGACTATCGCTCCATCCTGGATTTCAACATCGATACCCTGATAAAGTTGAATTTGTCCTGGACGAAATATTTCCCCGCCTGCTCCAGTCAGCCCTGGCAGCTGGAGGGCGTCGTAAAAACCCTGACTGAGGATACCTTTCCCCGCGAGAAATTATTTCCGGTGGAAAACAAAACGGTCGTTACCGATCCCGTCAAAGGGGCTCAAAATAATCTCTGGATGCCGGTTTTGAAAAAGTATGGATTGGATTTTACGCCTTTGACGGATGTCGAATGGATTAAGTACGAATTTAAGGAAAAACTGCTCAGGCTCGATCAGATATTTCACGAAGGTATCGAGATTCCGAAAATGTATATCGGCAAACAGGTGATTCATCTTCCGACCGTAAAAACACACGGCCATTCGACGACCACGGGGGCGATTAAGAATGCTTTCGGTGGCCTGCTGAAGGAGGTGCGGCATTACGCCCATAAATATATCCATGAAGTGCTGGTTGACCTGATGATAATGCAGAGGGAATTGCATCCGAATATTCTGGCGGTTATGGACGGTACCGTTGCCGGTGACGGCGCCGGACCGAGGACGATGACGCCGCATTCGAAAAACCTGATTCTGGCCTCATCCGACTCGGTCGCTATTGATGCTGTGGCGGCCAAATTGATGGGTTTCGAGCCGATGAAAATTCCATATTTGAGAATGTGCCACGAACGCGGCCTGGGTGTCGCCGAATTGAACGAAATTGAAATACTCGGCCTTGATATTTCCGGGATCGATTTCGGCTTCAAAACCAAAAAATCATTTGTCATCTGGGGCGATCAGATGTTGCGAACGGGCGCTCTGAGATTTTTGGAAAAAATCGCCCTGCACTCACCGCTCGTTTTCTGGGCGCCGATGGCGAGTAATATTTATCACGATTATATCTGGTATCCGACCATCGGCCGGTCGATTATCCGAAAATACTCAAAAACCGAATGGGGCCGGCTTTTCGAACGTTATAAAGCGTATTAGTGCTTTATTCGGCCATTCGAACTGACCCCCTCAAATCATAAATAAGTCATTGGAATATTGACGCTTATATTCCAATTTCCGAATATTTCCTTGACTAAAATACGTATAAGTAATAAATATTAATATATAAAGTAAGGAGGCATGATGATGAAAAAGGTAATGATCTTATTGTTAATGGTCGTATTTGCCGTTGGTATTGCCGATGCGAGGAAACGAAAGAGCAGGGCGGGTGAAATATCCGACAGCGTTTACACTGACAACAAATATAATTTTTCGCTGGTGATTTCAGACAAGTGGGACACATCAATTAAAAAGGACGACAGCAAGGTCCGTCTGATTTTAATCAAGAAACAATATGATATTCCCAATGAATACAGACATGCCCCGACTTATACTCAGGTTCCGAAAGTGATTGTCTACGTCGATACTTCCTCATTACCAACACCCGTATTTGTCGATTCTCTAATCAGCGACAAGTTTAAGTCGGGCCAAAAAAATGAAATGCTGCAGGAATTCAAGCTGTTGTTCGGAGATTTTGTTCCCGAAAAAAGATCCAAGATGTCGGTCGGGGACGTGGAAGGGATAAAAGTGTCCGGCGAGCGTCGTTATACTTTAAATGTTCAAAGGCAGGGGATTGACGGCGACCGGGCCGATCTGGTAACCAACTATTACGGCGGTTCGCTGTTTTTTATTAAAAAAGAAAATACACTTATAATATTTCATTTTATATGCGAGAAAGTATATTTCACCGCAGAGGACGCCGATTTTACAAAACTGATTGAGAGCTTTAAATTTGTGGAATAAAAGGACATAGAATATGGCTTTCAGGTCGGCAATATTGTTGACTCCGGCTGAGGCCTGTATTATTTTCCTGTAAAATTATCATTATAATCTTCCAAGGAGGAAGCATGTGGGTGCTCAGGTCAATTTTAATTCTTTTGATAATTGCGATTATAATCGGCTTTGCCCTTTATAATAGCGGTGCCGACCAAACGGTAGATGTCAACCTGATCTGGACCCAACGGTCGGCCGTCCCGATTATCACCGTCGTTTTCTGGTCTTTCATACTGGGAGCGCTGGTTTCCTGGCTGTTGTTCATATCGATATATTTCCGGCTGACCAATCAATTACGTACAGCCGGCCGTAATCTCAGGGGGCTGCAGACCGAAGTCGCCGCTTTAAGAAATCGCCCGATTGAGGAATCCAAAGACCTGATGGACAAAAAGACCGACATGCGGGAGTAAAGTATGGACACTTTTATCATCATTTTTCTTCTGGCCGTAATCGCCCTGATTCTAATCCTGTTTTTTTATGACAGGTACAAAAAAGACAGAAAGGCCAAAGACCCGCTGCTCTATATTGACGGTCTCAAGGCCATGCTGGACGGCTACGAGGAGGCTGCTTTCAGCAAATTCCGTCAGGTGGTTGCCGAGGAAAGCGACAATATTGACGCGTACATCAGGATCGGCAACATTCTTCGAAAGTACGGCAAACCTGATAAAGCGCTGCAGGTACATAAGGACCTGACTTTAAGGCACGGTCTTTCGCCGGATGAAAAGAAGCTGATTCTTAAATCGCTGGCCCTCGATTTTTTCGATTTGAAAGACGCCGAGTCGGCCCGCGTGACGCTGGAGGAGCTTTTATCGTTGAACGGGAATGACCGTTGGGCGATAGAGAAACTTCTGGACATTCATTGTTTAAACGATGACTGGGAAGCGGCCATCGAGACCAAGGAAAAACTGATAAAGATGGACGGCAAGAAATCCAAGGCCGGCCTGGCCATATACAAATTCCTCAATGGCGTTAAGTATTTCGATGACCGGGAGTACCACAAGGCGAGAGTCATATTCAAAGAAGCCGTCGGCATGGATGCCGGATGTACCCCGGCGTATATTTTCATCGGTGATTCCTATCTGGCCGAAAACCGACTCGAAGATGCCGTCACGATATGGAGAAAGATGATTCACGCGATACCGGATGAGTCGCAATATGTCCTTGGGCGATTAAAAAAAGCTCTTTTCGACCTGGGCAAATTCGGCGAGATATCGACGATCTGCAGTGAAATCCTGGCGGCATCGCCGAAAAATCTGGCTGCCCGGCTGACCCTGGCGGAATATTATTATAAAAAAGGCGAGTATACTAATACGGCCGAACATCTCAATCTGGCGCTGGATGAACATCCCGATTCTTTTATGCCGACGCTTGAACTGGCTCGTCTGTACCTCGCCGACGGCGACAGGAAAAAGCTCGGCGATTTGATAGATAAACTGCAGGAAAGACTGGAAACGGTCGAAAATACGTATCGCTGCAACCGCTGCGGACAGATAAGCGAAACCAGGAAATGGCTGTGCCCGTCGTGCAAGGCGGTCGACAGCTTCGTAAGAAAATGATTCGGATTCTCGTTTTTTTTATTTTTCAGGCCGTTGTCTGCCGATTGGCCGCATCTTCGGATGTAATTGAATTAATCGATGAGGGCAAAATCGACGAGGCGCGGCGGGTGATTGCGGAGGCATCGACGGCCACGCGCCGCGACGGGACATTGCTGTACTATCAGGCGCTCCTGGAGCCGGATGGAAAAAAGGCCATGCAGTTTCATGACGCTGCCTTTAAGGCCGAGATGGAACCGCAATTTCTCGAAAATAGTACGTATTTAAGAGCTTTATATCATCTGGCCGAAGGAAATTATGAAAAACTCGGCTCTACCGCCGAGGCATATTTGCAGTACTGGGAAAACGCTAAACACCGACCCGAGGTCATGAGGCTTGCCGCCCTGGCCTTCAAAAAGCAAAAGGAAAGTGCCAGGGCGGACGGTTATCGCAATGGACTGATAAAAGAATTTGCCGGAAGCCCGACCGGTAAGATCGGTGAACTTGACGAGGCCGTTAAGCTTTATGAAAAAAAAGATTATCTGGCTGCCCAGAAAATATGCCGCCACCTCAGTAATACCAAGTACGACGAAGTTGTCCCGCCTGCTCTGTATCTCTTATCCAGCTATTCTATAGAGCAGAACCGAATTGACGACGCCATCCTGTATTATAATGTCCTTAAGGAGACTTATCCGTCGGCGGTCGGTCTACATGATCTCGCGGTACGGCTCGGTCAGCTGTACCGGGAACCGGCCGATAACGAGGCCGAGCGGTTGACCGGAACCATTTACTCGGTGCAAGTAGGTGTTTTTTCAGTCCGGGAAAATGCCGACCGCCTGGCTGAACGCATGAAGCAGTATGGCGAAAAAGTCGAAATAACCAACAAGATTGTCTCCGATAAAAAATACTACGTCGTTTTTGTCGGTCGATTTCAATCCTCCGAAGAAGCGATGGCTTTTAAGTCCCGTCTTGAAATGTCCGAAAAAGAAGCCTTTCAAGTTATTGCACGATGAAATCTCCTTCGCCGGCCGGCGGCTCGATTACGCCGCTGATGCGTCAGTATTATAAAATTAAAGAGCAGTACCCCGGGAAGATTTTGTTTTTCAGGATGGGTGATTTTTATGAGATGTTCGGAGATGATGCGATTAAAGCGGCGCCGATATTAAATATCGCCCTGACATCGCGTGGACACCAGAACGGTGAAAAGATTCCTCTGGCCGGCGTTCCGCATCACAGCGCCGACAAATACCTGGCCCGGTTGCTGGCGGCGGGGGAGAAGGTGGTCATCGTCGAGCAGACCGAAGATCCCAAACTGGCCAAAGGCGTTGTCAAACGCGAGGTCGTGGAAATTCTGACACCCGGTACGGCCACCATCGAGGGTGTCATCGAGGATACCGGTCGCCTTTATCTGGCGTCGATTTTTTTCAGAAATGCCGATTATATTGGCCTGTCGTACATCGATTTGTTGAGCGGCAAATTTTTTCTTGACGAAGGCCCGGGAATGCAGATTATGGAGCGGCTTAAAGTATTATCACCGCGCGAAATTATTTTTCCGGCCTCGCTTAAGGAACATGAGTTAATCGACCGCCTCGAAAATAATTCACATATAAGGCTGACCGCTTTCGAGGAATGGAACTTCGATACGCGCACCGCTATTCGAGAACTATCCGAATTTTTCGGCGTAGGGACTCTCGACGGATTCGGTATCGGTGATAAAAAAGACGGATTGGCTTCGGCCGGGGCGATTTATCGGTATCTCAGGGAGAATAATCGAACGAAATTAGACCATGTGACACGGTTGATCGCCGCCGAATCGGACGAGTACATGATGCTCGATTATTCGACCATCCGAAATCTGGAGCTTATCAGAAATCTGGCCGAAAACACGGAGAAAGATTCGCTCTTTCATGCCATCAATCGGACCTCGACCGCCGCCGGAGCGCGAAAGTTGAAAGAAAATTTACTGCGTCCGTTCAAAACGAAAAATCCGATTCTGTACCGTCAACAGGGTGTCAGGGAATTATATAATTCCCGTGAGATAGCGCTCGAGTTACCGATTTATCTCGGCAAATTGCCCGATCTGGAACGTCTCGCCGGGCGGCTCGGGATGCGCAAGGCGAATCCGAGACAGCTGGCCGCGGTCAAAAATGGATTGGTTGACGGTCGTTTGGTAATCGATAAAATAGAAAAGCTGCAGTCAAAAATATTTCAGGATATTTTAAAATCGTATCCCGATTGCACGAAGATAATCGAAAGCATCTCCAATGCTCTTGTTGATGAACCGCCGCTCGTTGCGGTCAGGGGTGGCATTCTCAAATCGAATTATTCCGGAGAACTTGATGATTTAAAAGGTTCGATAAAGGACGCCCGCAACTATATCGCGTCGCTTCAAAACAGCGAGAGAGCAAACACGGGAATACCTTCGCTCAAAGTCGGGTTTAATAAAGTATTCGGTTATTATATTGAAGTTACGCGGACACATCTGGATAAAGTACCGGAAAATTATATTCGCAAGCAGACGCTGGTGAATGCCGAGCGATTTATTACCCGGGAATTAAAAGAGAAAGAAGAACTGATTTTTGCCGCCGAAGAAAAAATATTCGCCCTGGAGGAGCGCCTGTTCAATGGACTGGTCGATCAGGTGGCTGAAAGACTGGAGGATATATTACTTGCCGCCGAGTTTTTATCCGAAATCGACCTGGTGGTATCGATGGCCAACTTGGCTGCCGAAAAAATGTACCGCTGCCCCGAAATAACGGATAATAATGAACTTGAAATCGTCGACGGGCGGCACCCGGTTATCGAAAATATTCTCCCGCCGGGAAGCTTCATTGCCAACGATATTGCGTTGTCGGCCGACAAGAATCGGATTATGATTCTGACCGGGCCGAATATGTCCGGTAAATCGACATATCTCCGTCAGATGGGATTGATTGTTATTTTAGCTCAGATTGGTTCATTTGTTCCCGCCGAGACGGCGCGAATAGGATTGGTCGATCGGGTCTTTACCCGTGTCGGCGCCATCGATTATCTCGCCCGGGGACAGTCGACTTTTTTGGTCGAGATGATAGAGACCTCGAATATTCTCCATAATGCCACCGGGCGATCGTTAATTCTGCTTGATGAGGTCGGGCGCGGGACATCGACATTCGACGGATTGTCGATTGCCTGGTCGGTCGTGGAATATATCGACGAGCATGTCAGGGCGCGAACGATTTTTGCGACTCATTATCATGAACTGACCGGAATGGCGACGCTGTACAATAAAGTCTTCAATTGTCAGGTGGCGGTGAAAAGGTGGGAGGATCGCGTCGTTTTTCTACATAAAATAATCACCGGCGGCTGCGACGACTCGTATGGTATCGAGGTCGCCCGGCTGGCCGGAATCCCGAAAAAAACGGTTGGCCGTTCGCGTCACATTTTAAAACTGCTGGAATCGGGTCGTTTTTCACAATCGGAACTGGCCAAGGGAATCCACGCTAATATCAATCAGCGTTCGCTTTTCGATGCGCTTCCCTCGAAGATCGAAGAAGAGCTGAATAAAATTAATCCGGAAAATATGACGCCGATTGAGGCGTTGAGTTTTATAAATAAATTAAAAGACATGCTTGATGAAAAATAGTCCGGCAAATAAAATCAAATCCTGGATACGACCGCTTCCGGAACGACTGGTCAACAAAATTGCGGCCGGCGAGGTAATCGAACGGCCGGCGGCGGTATTAAAAGAACTGGTTGAAAATTCACTGGATGCCGGTGCCGGTCGGATAGAGGTCATTGTCGAAAAGTCCGGCACCAAACTTATCACGGTAATCGACGACGGCTGCGGCATAAATGCCGAACAGCTCGAGATTGCCTTTGCGCGCCATGCGACCAGCAAAATATCGAATTTCGACGATCTGGACAATCTTCGCAGTTACGGTTTTCGCGGCGAGGCGTTGCCCTCAATCGGTTCCGTCTCGCGAACGCGCATGATAACCAGAACGACGGACGCCGATGCCGGCACGGAGATTTACATCGAGGGCGGTGTCGTGCAAAAGGTCAAACCGACGGCATCACCAAAAGGAACCACAGTGGAGGTCAACGATCTATTTTATAACACTCCGGCGCGGCGGAAATTTTTAAAGGCGGAATCGACCGAGGCGCGGCATCTGACGCGAAATGCCATCGCTCTCGCTCTCGGTGCTCCGGATGTCAGGTTTGCATATAAAATAAACGGTCGGCAGTTGTTTTCTCTTGACGAGCAGCATCGCGATATGAACCGGCGAACGGCTGCTTTACTGCTGGGGAATAATAAAGATTCTCTGATCGAAGTCAGGTCCGAATCGACCGCCTTGAACATGCGGGCATATTTAAGTTCGCCGGAAAACGCCCGCCAGAATCAAAACAGCCTTTATGTTTTCATAAACAAACGTTTTATTAAATCGGCGTCGATAGTCCATGCCGTCAAAATCGGTTACGGGGAGTTATTACCGAAAGGTAACTACCCGATCGGGGCGGTTTTTCTGGAAATCGATCCGGGCAAGGTCGATGTCAACGTGCATCCGACCAAAGCCGAGGTACGTCTTTCGCAGGAACGGCAGATACATGATATTGTCTATCAGGCGGTAAAACGAACATTACGCGGAGAAGCAAATCTTTATCAGACAGAAGTAATTAAAAGCGATTCGACAGCGACGCGGATGACGGCCGACGAGGCTATCCGCCGGGCGCGGGCCTATAGATCGCCGACCGAGGCACAGACGGTGATAAAGGAAATGTATGATAACCAAAATGCGTCATCTGATTCCGATACCAGGATAGGCGATTCCGAGATATTTGCCCAGGCTGAAACCGTGAAAACAACGTTAAAGGAAATATCGTCCACCGGTCATGAGATCGAGGCCGGGCGATTGATTTACATCGGGTGTCTATCCGAGCTGTATTTACTTTTTAAACAGGACAGTAATTTAATTCTGGTCGATCAGCATGCGGCGCATGAGAGAATTCTGTTTGAGGAAATTTTGAAGGCGATGGAACATGGTGCGGCAACATCGCAGAATTTACTGTTTCCGGTAAATATCGAATTATCGCCGGAGCGATTTGCACTATATGAAGAATCTCAAAAAGTGCTGACCTCGATCGGCTTTGTCATCGAGCCGTTCGGGACAAGTGCCGTGCTCCTGTCGGCGGTGCCGATAAGCCTGTCCAGAAAATCGCCCGAAAAAGTTTTTGGAAGTATTCTGGAAGATGTCGAGAATCTTCAAAAGGCCGGTTACGAATTAAAAAAGGCGGTCGCGGAATCGATGGCCTGCCGTGCCGCCGTGATGGCCGGGGACAGGTTGACCGAGGAAGAAGCGCTGCAACTTTTTCGGCAATTGCTGAAATCAGAAAATAAACATAGTTGCCCGCACGGCCGACCAACGTTTTTGAAAATCAGTAAGAATGAACTCGATGCCAAATTCGGGCGAAAATAAACCGGTTATCCCGATTCTGACCGGCCCTACGGGGGCGGGAAAGACCGGGGTGGCGCTGCGCCTGCTGGAAATTCGTCCTGATATTCATGTCATTTCCGCCGATTCCCGTCAGATATATAAACTTCTTACCATCGGTACCGACAAACCTTCGGAGGATGTCCTTAAGAAATATAATTTTCATCTGGTGGATTTTGTCCAGCCGGGGGAGCGGTATACCGCTTTTGATTTTGTCCGGGATGCCAATAGAATCATTGAGGAGGCTCTATCCGGGGGAGACATCCCCCTGATTTGCGGCGGAACCGGATTGTATATCAGTTCTCTGGTCGAGGGAATCGTGGAGATCGAGGACGATCTTGATGTTCGCAAAAAGCTGGAGGATGATACGATCGAAAAGGGTCCGCAATATCTTTACGAAAAACTTCAGGAAATAGATCCCGAGGAAGCGGCGGCGGTTCACCCGCACAATTTAAAAAAGATAATTCGGGCCCTTGAAATTTTTTATATAACCGGAAAAACAAAAACCGAGCTGCTGGCGTCAACACCGGTTAATAATAATTATAAATTTGAAATTATTTGCCTGATGCCGCCTCGCGACGCCTTATATGATAAAATAAATCGGCGGGTCGACGATATGATCAGGGCCGGTTTATTTGATGAAGTTAAGATGATTTACGCGACGGGAATTAAAGCAATAGTTGAGGATATTAATGTAATCGGTTATACGGAAATAATTAAAAATATTGATGGATTGATAGATATGAGCACGGCGGTCAATCTTATAAAACAGAACAGCCGCCGATTTGCCAAGCGGCAGATAACCTGGTTTAAGGGAATGGAGAAGATAAAGTATTTTGAATCGGCCGAAAAAACACTCGAATTTTTAATCGGGTATTGGTCATGACAGAATTAAACGCTTGACATGGATTTTCGTATTTTCGTATATATGTCAACAGGTTAGAAAGAAATATTTTAAAGTAGTTAATGTGACTAACCGATAATAATGGCCATAAAGCGGATTTGACAACATTGACATAGGATTTGAAAAAAATGAAAAAAAATTGCTTGATTGCCATAATCATTCCGGTGCTCGGGGCGGGGCATCTTTCCTGCACTCGACCTGATTTGAAAAAAACAGCTGTCTCCCCACACGAGACGGCGACCTATCAGGCACATGCGCGAAGTGTGCCGCCTGATTCTTCCCAATATGTGGAAGAAAACATCGAACTCGACCGGTTGAACCAGTCGCCCGTTGAAGTATATGACAGTCTTGATGTTGCCGAGGATTTATCGGTCGCCGTCGACGACTATGTTTATCGTGAATTAACGATTGCCCAGGAGTATTATACAATGGGGGTAACGGCCAACCACGAGACGGCCTGGGAGGAAGCCGAATACTATTTTGAAAAGGCATTGTCTATACTGGGGAATCTGGATATCGATACCGAAGCGGATTCGCTTACGCCCGAGGCAGTCAAGTACAATAAATTGCTCGTGGATATTATTGCCAATTATCGAAACACGCTGCTTTCGCTGGGTCATCTTCCGGGCGATGTTTCCGCCGACGCTTTAATGGCGCGTTTCTCCGATATCAATCATCTGAAGATCGATTCCACCGAGTATAGTCGGCTCGAAGCTTACGCACAGGAAAAAATCGCCTATAATGTTCCTGTTATTTTGAATGAACGCGTAAAAAGCTGCATTCTGTACTATCAGACTGTCGCCCGCGACGCCTTCACCGAATATCTGAGTCGTTCGACCAGATTCAGTCCGATTATTGATTCCATTTTTGCCGACATGGGTTTGCCGACCGATTTGAAATATCTGGCACTGGTCGAATCCGGATTCAATCCTCGCGCCTATTCCTGGGCACGGGCGATGGGCTTATGGCAGTTTATTGCCTCGACCGGCCGCCTTTATAAATTAAACCGAAGCTGGTGGTATGATGAAAGAAAGGACCCGGTCAAGGCCACCATCGCGGCGGCACGATTTCTTAAAGATTTATACGATGAATTCGGCAGCTGGGAACTGGCCATGGCGGCTTATAATGGCGGGCCGGGGAGAATACGTAATGTAATCAGAAAACAAAATACGACTGATTTCTGGAAAATGAGATTGAAAAAACAGACCATGGATTATGTACCATTCTTTATGGCGGCGACAATGATTTGCAAGAATCCGGAGCGGTTCGGTTTCACCGATATAGAATATCATCCCAAGTGGGAATATGATGTCGTTTCTGTCAACAAATGCCTCGACCTCAAAACGATTGCAGAAGAGATTGACTGCAGTGTCGGTGATTTAAAAGAGTTGAATCCGGAACTGCTTCGCCAGTTTACACCACCCAACATTAAAGATTACGGGCTGCGTATTCCCAGAGGTTCCAAAGCCAAATTCCTGGCCGCTTACGACAGGATGCCGTCCTCCAAAGAGACAAGTTTTGTTAAGCATAAAATTATGCGGGGGGAAACGGTCTCTACCATTGCCCGAAAGTACGGTGTTTCGCAATACGCCATTTTCGAGGCCAATAATTTAAATCGTCGCTCGAAAATCTACGCCGGTAAACATCTGGTTATCCCGGTTCCCAATGATCGCAATTATTCCAGCAATAAAAGGCGACGGAATTACGAGGCTCAGGGCGATATTTATGTGGTTCGTGCCGGCGATACCGTCTGGGACATCGCCCGCGCATTCGGCAAGACTCCCGATCAAATCAGACGACTCAATAATCTGGACCGACGGGCCCGGATCTATGTCGGGCAAAAACTTCGGATTGGTTTTGACGAAACAGGCGGTCAGACGTACGCAGGGGCGGAATCGGATAACGATACATTTACATATAAAGTCAAAAAAGGCGATACCGTTTGGGATATCGCCCGCCGGTTTGGAACAACCACCAGCCGTCTCAGAAGTTTAAACGGCCTGGGCCGTAACAGCAGGATTTATCCGGGGCAGAAGCTGACGGTATCGGGAACGACGACTCCGAACAATAAATCGAGTAATGATTATCAGGTTTACACGGTTCGCAGGGGGGATACACTCTGGGAAATCGCGGCATTGTATAACACCACCGTAGCGAGACTAATAGCCTGGAATGACGTCTCCAATCCGAGAAGAATTAGGGCCGGCGACAAATTAATTATTTATACCAATTAATGGAGTAACATGGCGAAGAAACGGGATATTATAATCGCGATCATTATTGCCTTTACGTTTTTTGTCACCATTGGATTTTTCGGTTTAATTTTCATCGGTCTTTACTACGGCGATAATGAAGTTTCGCTGGGAGGTTTTGGCGACCGTGTGGCGGTGGTTGAAGTCTTTGGACCCATTTATGATTCCGAGCCGATAATCCGGCAGCTCAAAAAGTGGGGAAATTCAGGGAGTGTGTCGGCGATTATTCTTCATGTCGATTCGCCCGGCGGCGGTGTCGCCCCGTCCCAGGAGATATACGACGAAATTCTTCGGCTGCGCAGGGAAGAGGGCAAAATCGTAATCGTATCGATGTCTTCGCTGGCGGCCTCGGGGGGGTATCTGATTTCCTGTGCCGCCGACCGAATTATGGCCAATCCGGGGACAATCACCGGCTCGATCGGGGTTATCATGCAATTTATGACAGCCGGAAAATTGCTGGACAAAATCGGAGTGCAATACGAGCGTGTCAAAGCCGGTAAGCTTAAGGCGGTCGGCGCCTTCGATCGGAATATGACTCCCGAAGAGCGGCAGATGCTGAGCGCGATGGTCATGGATGCATATGAACAATTTGTCGATGTTGTCTCCGAGGGTCGGGAAATGGAGCGCGAGGATGTTTACTCTCTGGCCGACGGATCCGTTTATACCGGCCGTCAGGCGCTTGAACTTGGATTAGTGGACACGCTGGGCGGTTTCGAAGATGCCATAAGGCTGGCGGCGGATATGTCCGGAATCTCGGGGAAACCGAGGGTCGTCAAGGAAATCAGGCCTCAAAGGGGTCTCTGGGACCTTATCGGCTCCTTCTTCGGCGAAGTCAGCGAAATAACATCCGGAAATATGACCGGCCCGCAGGTTTTATATTTGTATTAAATTAATAAAAACTATTGACTTACGAAGAAAAACTATTTTATTGTCGTTTTATATCGGGTCTCTGAGAAACGATCAAGGATTTGGATTAGGTCAGGGGAAGACAGGATGAGAGAAGAAATAAATAAAATAAACCAGCAAGCTACCGAGGGAGGATGCAAATGACCAAGGCAGACCTTGTTGAAAGAGTGGCCGAAAGGACAGGGCTAACCAGAACCGACGTTGCCGTTGTTGTTGATGCTTTTCTTGAGACTATTAAGAAATCGATGGAAGGCGGAAACAATATTGAAATTCGAGGTTTCGGAACTTTTAAAGTCAAGCTCCGCAAAGAAAGAAAGGCTCGCAATCCGCGTACCGGCGAAGTTGTTCCTGTTCCCGGCCGAAAGGTTCCGGTTTTCAAACCATCAAACGAATTCAAGAGCATGATTACGAAGCTGCCGATTTAGCTGACGGAACAGGCCTTATGGAGGATTAATGCCAAGCGGAAAGAAGAGAAAACGACAGAAAATTAAAACTCACAAACAGAAAAAACGCAGAAGAGCTGATCGTCACAAGAAAAAGAAAAGATAGTTTCCAAACCTGAAACCTATCAACAAATATATATTTGCCAGGAAAACCGTTCTCGAATATTCCGGAATGGTTTTCCTTATTTTTTTCAGTTTTTTTCATTTTCAATTAGACACTTCAATTGATGTTCGTAATTGCTTAATATTTAAGAGATTACGACTAAATATTTTTGCCGATAATTTACGGATTAAGGGCATTATTGTTGCATATAATCGACGTCGATGACTGGCGCCAAATTGTATCTGATAATATTTTTGACCCTGGCCATTTCATCAATGGCAATCGGAGTCGCTTATCCGCAATCGGAGACCGATATTGTTATCAATGACGACTATTCCGGTAATGATCAAAATAGCCCCGGACTGACGGTTTCCAATTCGGGCAATATCATGATCGTCTGGACCGACAAGAGATATGGCGACAGCTATATTTTTTGTCAGATGCTGGACAGTGGCGGCACGACTCTCGGATATAATCAGCAGGTAAACGATGATTATAATGCCATCCCGCACCTGGAACCGGCGATCGCTTCGAGAAGCGACGAATTTTTCGCAACCTGGAAAGATTATCGTAACGGCGATTATCCCTACGCACCCGATATTTATTTTGCGGTGGTCGATTCGACCGCGCCGGGCGCGAATCAGATTGTCACGGTCAATCCTCCCGATTTGTTATGCGAATCGCCGGATATCGGAGTGCTTCGCAATGGCAATTGTATCATTGTCTGGTCCGATTATCGGTACAATCACTGGGATATTATCGGCCAGAGGATGACCGGTGACGGGCAGTTGATCGGGAATTTCTTCAGAATCAACAACGATGTCGGCAAAAATCAGCAGCATTCGCCGCGCGTCGCCGTGCTTCCGGATGGTGGTTTTGTGGTTGTCTGGTACGATAATCGAAACGGCGACGATGACATCTATTTTCAGCGCTTTGACTCCGCGGCGGCCGTTATCGGCCAGAATATCCTTGTCACCACCGATAATACCAAAACAAAGCAAGCCTTCCCGGCCATTGCCGCTGACGGCAACGGTCGATTCTTTATTGCCTGGGTTGACTGGATTAATGGTGTTTATCCGCAAAATCCGGATATTTATCTGAAGCGATACGATTCCTCCGGGACGGCCATTGGATCGGCGAAAAGAGTCAACAGCAATGACTATGGCCGCGCTCAGAAGCAGGTCAATCTTTGTTCCGATAACATCGGCAATATTTGCGTTGTCTGGGCCGATTCAAATTATGGCCAGTGGGATGCTTATGCCCAGATTTATAATCCCAACGGAATTGCCACCGGAGGCAATTTTAGAATTCACAGCGATACGACCGGAAAGCAGTTACAGCCCGACGTCACCGCCGACGGTTATAAATTTTATTTTGTCTGGGCCGATTCACGTAGTGGTGATTTTGATATTTATGCCGGAATTAAACAGTACAATGAGCCGGCTCTGGTCCCCGATCCGAACAATGTTGAGTTAAGTATGTACTCCGGCGGCAGCCTGCCGACTCCGGTCATGGTGACGATTGACAATGCCGGTTACGGGGCGCTTAACTGGGCCGCCTCGCCTGACGCCGACTGGATCGGCGTGAGTCCCTCCACAGGCGTGACGCCGGATACGATGGAAATTTCGATAACTACCAATATGCTGCTTTATGGAACTTATTACGCCGGTATCCGGCTGATTGATACGGATCATAATGATTCATCGCAAATTATCAATGTAACTTTGCATGTAATCGAACCGATAACGGAGATTAGCCCGGACACCGTGCAGTTTTTTAACACAAACGCCGCGCCGCTCGGTATCGGTGTTATGCCTGTATATATTTATCTGATTGATTCCGTAAGCGGCGGCTATATTCCCATCGGTTATGATACATCAACGGCCGTTCTGGATTCGATTATAGTCAATCCGTTATCTCTTCCATCGTTTGTCGATTGTTATGCAAATGTCACTTCGATCGGTACAGGTGAATTCGGTTTTCGGATTAAACAGTCGATGATAAACGACAGTATCATCATGCCGGGGAATTATCATATAGCCAACCTGTTTTTCACGGCGGGCGATGTCGAAGTATACAATACGGTTGACACGGTGTTTTCCGATAGTTCGGTAACATATATATTGGGGTCGGATTTAGTAAAAAGAGTTCCGACGATTGTTGCCGGAAATCTCATAATCGGCGAACCGACTTCAATCGACGGTAACGATGATGCCGGAATAATACCCGAACAACCGGCGTTGAGACAGAACTATCCCAATCCGTTTAATGCATCGACCAGCATTGAATTATCTTTGCCGCGCGCGATGGTTGTATCAATCGACATTTATAACATTCTCGGGCAGAGAGTGTATATCGTGCATGACGGAAACCTTTCGCATGGCAACCATAAATTAAGCTGGGACAGTCAGCTTCAAAACGGGATACCCGCACCCAGCGGTATTTATTTCTGCCGGATGGCAGCAGGAAATAAATCCCTGGTCAGGAAGATGATATTACTGCGGTAGCCAATTATCGGTTCAAACTGAAGTAATCCTGATTTCATTATCCGCATAATCAATCTTAATCTTCGAATCCGGTTTTATTTCTTCCGCGAGGATTTTCTTCGAAATCAGCTGACTGAGTTCTTTATTTATAAGCCTCTTAATCGGCCGCGCACCGAAAGCCGGATCGTACCCCGCCGATGCCAGATGTTGAATCGCCCTGTCGGACAACTTGGCATCAATCTCTTTATCTTTCAGAAGCCGGGCGAGTCTCTCAAACTGCAAAAGAACAATCTTCTTTATTTCATCAGGTGTTAAAACGGAAAAAACAATCAACTCATCGATGCGATTAAGAAATTCCGGCCGGAGTGATTTGCGAAGGATATTAAGGACTTCATTCTTCATACGGTCATAAACTTCTTCGCGATTCGAGTCATTTATTCGTGAGGATTCCGACCGGATAAATTCCGCCCCGATGTTTGACGTCATTATAAGAATCGCATTTTTAAAATTAACCGTTCGCCCTTGATTATCGGTCAGGCGACCGTCATCCAGCACCTGCAATAGAATATTAAAGACCTCAGGATGTGCCTTTTCGATTTCATCGAGCAAAATCACCGCATACGGACGACGCCTGACCGCTTCGGTTAACTGGCCGCCTTCTTCATAACCGACATATCCCGGCGGCGCACCAATTAATCGGGAGACCGAAAATTTCTCCATATATTCCGACATATCGATCCGGATAATCGCTTCTTCGGTTCCGTACAGGAATTCCGCCAGGGCCCGCGCCAGTTCGGTTTTGCCGACCCCGGTCGGACCGAGGAAAATGAATGACCCCAGTGGCCGATTGGGGTCGGACAAACCGGCGCGTGATTGCCGAACGACATTTGAAACGGCGCTGACCGCCTCGTCCTGGCCGATAACTCGTTTGTGAAGTTCTTCCTCAAGCCGCAGCAGCCTATCCTTTTCCGATTCGGTCAGTCGCGCAACGGGGATGCCGGTCCATTTGGAGACAATCTCGGCGACGTCGTCGGCATCGACTTCTTCTTTGAGCAGTTTCCGGTCGGATTGAATCGAAGCCAGTGAATGAGTCAGAAACTGCAGTTTCTTTTCGGCCTCGACCAGGGCGCCGTACTTAATTCGGGCCGCCTCCTCGTAATTCGCCTGACGTTCCGCCTCCGTACTCCTTAATTTCAATTCCTCGATCTCGGCTTTAATCTTATGAATGGCCTCGACCGTTTCCTTTTCCTTCTGCCATTGACTTCTGAGATCGTCGCGCTGCGTATACAATTCGGCCAATTCTTCCTCAATCGGTTTTAATTTATGGTGGGCATCCTTTTCGCGTTTGATTCCTTCTTTTTCAATCTCCAATTGACTGATTTTCTTTTCCAGCGCATTAAGGTCGTCCGGCATCGATTCGATCGTGATTTGAAGCTCCGCGGCCGCTTCATCGATCAAATCAATCGCCTTATCGGGCAGGAATCGATCGGCGATGTACCTATCCGATAATTTCGCGGCATACACCAGCGCCTCATCTTTAATTTTGACTCTATGGTGCAATTCGTATCTTTCGCGGAGGCCGCGTAAAATAGAAATCGTTTCCTCCACCGAGGGCGGTTCCACCATAATCGGCGCGAAACGCCTTTCCAATGCGGCATCTTTTTCAATATGCTTGCGATATTCGTCAAGGGTCGTCGCTCCGACACATCGCAGTTCGCCCCGGGCCAGGGCCGGTTTAAGCATATTGGAGGCATCCATCTCGCCGCTGACCGCACCGGCGCCGACAATCGTATGCAGTTCATCGATAAACATAATAATCCGTCCCTGTGCCTGCTCGACCTCTTTTAAAATGGCCTTAAGACGTTCCTCGAATTCTCCGCGGAATTTCGATCCGGCGATAAGCGAGCCCAGATCGAGAGTAATAACGGTACGGTCTTTAAGACTTTCGGGAACCTCACCACTGACTATTTTTTGAGCCAGACCCTCGACAATGGCGGTCTTGCCTACACCCGGATCGCCGATCAAAACCGGATTATTTTTCGTTCTTCGTGAGAGAATTTTTATCACGCGCCGGATTTCATCCTCCCGGCCGATTACCGGGTCGAGTTTTCCCGCGCGCGCCTCAGCCGTTAAATCTTTTGAATATTTTTCCAGGACCTGATATTTCGATTCCGGATTATCATCGGTAACCCGGGCCGATCCTCTGACTGCCGCCAGAGCCTTGAGGACGGCGTCCCGATTCACGCCTGCATCTTTAAGTATTTCTCGGGCCTGACTTTTGACCTCAAGAATCCCGAGAAGTAAATGCTCGACCGATACGTACTCATCTTTCAGCTTGGCCGCCTCCGTTTCAGCTTTGTCGAATAATTCCGTCAATTCGCGTGAGGCATATAATTGTCCACCACTCTGTCGAGGTAATAGTTTCAGCTGGTCGTCGACTTTTTTCGATATCTCTTCCGGGCCGACACCGATTTTTTTGATAATCCGTCCGACCAGCCCTTCATCCTGTTTCAGGAGTGCGGCCAGCATATGAAGCGGCATAACCTGTGGATGCGATTCTGATTGTGCCAGTTGCTGGGCAAAACTAAGGGCGTCGGCCGATCTTTGTGTCAGTTTATTCAGGTTCACTTTATATTCCCCTTTCTACGAATCTGCACCGAAAAATATAAAAAAACCAAAAGGAATACAATGATAGAAAAGCGACATCTAAAATTCGAGAGTAACAGTCACCCAAGCACGTACCGGACGAAAGGTAGGGTCGTCGGCAAATGACCGTTACTCTCTTCCAATTGTTATACGACCCCATCCGATTATCAGTCTAAATAAATTTAAGAGGGATTGTGTCATATTAGCCCAGATAGTGTCCGAAATTGAGACGAAATTCAGTTATAAGTCATTATCCCGCAACTTTTCCGGACGGCACTCGTCAAATTAGTAAAAGGTTATTTAGAAACATTTCAGGAGTTACCGCCATGAAAGTATTACTGACATTATCGACATTATTTTTCGCGACCGTCTGCATGTCCATTGCCGCCCAGGCTGATCCGGGCTTGTTATATGGGAAAATTTATACGGTTGATGACGAGATATTTGAGGGCTTTATCCGCTGGGATAAAAATGAAGCCTCCTGGGATGATATTCTCGACGGGAATAAGGAATTGGATGACAGAAACTACAAAAAGAAAAAAGAGCGTCAGTATCGCGATCAATCGAGGAAATTAAAAGTCTTTGGTTTAACTATTTACAGTGATGACGGCGACTTTTTTACGTCGTGGAGCGGTGACGCCCAGTCCGGTATCAGGATGGGCCATATCAAGGAGTTGATTCCGGTGGGCAATGATGAGGTCGAACTTGTTTTAAAATCAGGGGAGACGGTGGAACTGAAAGGTGGCTCCGGGGATATCGGCGATGATAACCGCGAAATATTGGTTAATGATCGCGATGAAGGTGTTATCGAATTGTACTGGGATGACATCGACAAAATCGAATTCGAGCCGACTCCGAATATGAAGTGTGGTTTCGGCAACCGCTTGTACGGAACCCTGACGACGCGGCGTGGCGATGAATATACCGGATTTGTCTGTTGGGATATGGATGAGACTTTCGATACGGATATACTCGACGGTGACGAAGGACATCGCAAAAGAAAAATCGAATTCGGGCGGATAAAATCTATCGAAAGACGTTCCTCCAGTTCGGCCGATGTAACTTTGAAAAACGATAAAACGATGCGGCTGGACGGTTCCAATGATATCGACAGCGGCAATCGCGGTATAATTATATCGGATTTGAATCTGGGAAGAATCCAGGTTGATTGGGATGAATTCGATATGATTGAATTTATGGATCCGCCGCCGGGGCCGGATTATTCCGGTTTTGACGGGGGTCGAAGGCTGAAAGGGACGGTTCTGACCGAGGACGGCAAAAAATATATCGGCGAAATAAAATGGGATGACGATGAGGAGTTCACATGGGAGCTTCTTGACGGCGAGAATAATAACGTTGATTTTGATATTGAATTCGGCTTTATCAAATCAATCGAAAAAGCTTCCCGCCGCAGCAGCCGGGTGACATTGAAAGACGGCCGGACTTTCAAGCTGCGCGGTTCCAATGACGTGGACAATGATAATAAGGGCATTATTATCTATGATAAGGACAACGAGACTTATGTCGACTGGGAGGATTTCGATACGGTCGAATTTACGCAGTGACAGAATAATAATATAAGAAATTTGCGGTGATTGGCGGTAATTACCGAGAAACCGGCGGCGGATTTAAAAAATCCGCCGTTATTTTTTATTCGAAAATTCGAATTCCATATTTTACAGATTACAATCAAGTCAAATTATAAGAGAGCTTTCTCTGGCTGGGCCTAGAGGGGATCGCTGATAAACCCAGGGAACCCAAAGAAGAACTCTCTTTGGGAATATATTAATATCCGCCTTCCAGATTGTCAAGGATTTACGGAATTAATTTTAGAATTCACACCGATTGTTTGCCGGTTAATCTCTTCAGGTCGATCCGAATTATCAGGCAAGCATCCACCTGTTTTTTTTCGTACTTGAAGCTGCCGCCCGAATAATGGCTCATGATAATATCCAGAGCCTCGGTTTTTTCTACAAAGTCATTGACAAATTGAGCCGTTCCGTAGCCAATGACACTTTTATAATTAAAGCCCCAGTTGCATGCCTTACCGGTTTTTATCATCCGGCCATCAATATCAAATTCGACACAGACATTATTATTCTTTCTTAAAGCGTCGATTTTTTTGCCGGCGGGGGAGGAGTGAATATAAAGTCTATTATCTTTAAATCCGAAACTGACCGGAACTACATAGGGCTGCTCGCCGAAGCACATCGCCAGACGACAGACAGTTGAGCGGCTAATGATATCTATTATTTCATCCGGGTCGGTTAATTCATTTTCCTTGCGTCTCATAATCGCCAATATATAAATATCGTAATTAACTAAAAGTCCGTTTTTTGTCATTTAATTTATATATACAAAATAGCCACCGTGCGGAATCGAACCGCAGACCTGCTGATTACGAATCAGCTGCTCTACCAGCTGAGCTACGGTGGCCTAACGAAATCTCAATATATACCTATTTCGGTATTTGTAAATGAAAAATTGACGGGGGGAAGACGGTTTATTTTCAATCCCGCCGTAAAGACTATCGGCCAAAAAAAGATAATCCTCGCCCGGGATTATAAGCTAAAATTAATTCCGGCAAAAAGCGACTTGCGTCTGGTGATTAAAAACAATAATTTATGCCGACAAATATTTGCCGGAGTGGTGGAATTGGTAGACACCAGGGACTTAAAATCCCTTGCATCTTCCCGGTGCGTGCCGGTTCGAGTCCGGCCTCCGGCATGTATAGATCAATAGGATTGTCTGATCCCGGTATGTGAAGCAGGCCTCTATTTCCTGACTTTAATGAGATACAGATAGAAATTAATGAAAATCTTGCATTTTCCTCAAATCATGTCGATATTTATTATTCATTGGGTTACACTGATATGAATAGGTGTTGTGCGGTATTTTTCTGATCTACGGAAAAATGCAGTCATACGGGAGGGGAGAACCGGCTGATGAAATTTGAGATTGTTAACAAGTCATTGATGATGATCATCCTGCTGGAAAAATGTAACTTCTCATGTATTCACTGCCTTCGCGAAGATGAACCCATGAAACCCGGCTATAAACTATCTTTCAGGCAGTTTCAATTATGTCTTTCAGATTGTCGGAGGTTGGAACATATTCGCTGGGTGCATTTTACAGGTGGAGAACCAACCCTGTGGAGAGAGAAGAACTTATACTTGATAGATCTTTTGCTTGAAATTTCAAAGGCCGGTTTCACCCCCGGCTTTACTTCAAATGGAAGTCTCTTTGTCAATTACACCAAGTGTCACAATTTTTTTTCAAAATATCTCGATGGTTCAAATATGCCGATTCGGATTTACTTCAGCATCGATACCTTCCACCGCAATTTCGACGCTGCAAAGGGCAGGGCTAAATGTCTGGATAATATCTTAAAGTGCAGGCAGAAGTTGCCGCGTGCACAGGCAGATTTGTTCGACATCAGTGTAATGGCAGTTATTTCAAAAGACTTCAATTCATTGCTTCCGGATGAAATGATACGATACTACGAAACTCAGGGAGTAGCCTTCAGTTTCCTGCCGCTGTTACCGATGGGCAGGGCAAATTCGTTCAATCGTTTGTGTCCGGATCCGGGCAGCGATAACCCGGAAGATTTAGGGGCATACCGGCTTTATCACAAAAAGATGAGTCGGAAGAAACCGAGTAAAACGAAGAATCGACACGTGGCAGAATTCATAAATCTTATTGGCAACGATTACTATTTCACCAATCCATGGCGCAAAGCTGCGAAGCTTGGAAACCTGCCGGACGCCATCTTAAGCGCCTACTCAAAAACAGGCGGTGCTTGATCATTTTTTAAATTCCATATTCGATAAAGCGATCATTCGGTAAGGCTCAACTAATATAACCAGCCACCCGCTTTGCGGAGGATTACATAGGGCGGGCAAGAAAATATCATCTGCTGCCGCCACTTTCAAACTAATGGTAAACAACAGCTTTGTTAAGGTTTGTATATATGCTGGACTCTCGGTGTATTTGTATTTCAATTTAGGATAGAAAATTATGTGAGCGATAATCAGCAGATTTATTACTCGTCGGCTTTTAAGAAATAGGTTAGCACCTCGTTCGGGCTCTTTTGTACCTGATAATGATTAAACCCCTTTTTTCCCGCCATTTCAATTAATGGAGCGGGATTGAAGGGCGTTATCAAAGCAAGTATTTCGTCTTTTTCAAGTTTACCAAGGGCGGAAAAAACCATATTGATCGGCTGCTCCCCTGCCTCGATAGTCGGTCGCGCATCAATCGTCCGGACGATTTTGGATTCATCAAACCATTCCGGCAGTTCGGTATCATCTCGATCCGGCGTTTCACCGAAAGCCGCAATTTCCTGGCCGACCGCATTTCGCAACTCATTGACCAGTCTGGCCACAGATATATTGCCGACCCTGGCGACCTGTCGTAGTGTCGCCACTTTTGCCACTGTCTTGCGGAGAATCGGATTTTTGAGTTTTTTGTAGGACGGTGACATCGAGATCAACAAGTCCTCCAATTGTGGATAAGATTTCAGCACCGCGCCGACTTTGGTATCCGGCGTTATGATTAAATCAGCTTTCGACATATAACATCCTAATCATATTGAAGGAGGCGCCTTTCACCTTCAAGAGCCCGCTTTTCCGTAAGATCCTGGCTGACCTCCAGCACACCCAGGTATTCTCCATTGCCATCGCGTAAGGCAAAATACTCAATACTGATAAATAGACCATTCATGGTTATCCAGAAAGCGGCCCTATCCCGTTTTCCTGTTTTGAAATCGTCGATTATTTTCTGCACGATATGAACCGATGAAGGCGGATGACACAGTTGAACTTTGCGTCCCAATATCGCCCGATTACGCGCGAATATTCTTTCTTTTCCCTGCGTGAAATATTTGACCGTATCGTCTTTGTCAACAAAGGTCAAATCGAAGGGAATCGTGTTTAATATGGCCTGGATTTCTCCGGATGTAAACGAGCCGCTCGGAAGTTGAATACGGTCTGCTGCTTTTTCCTCGATATCTTCGGGTTTTGCGTTCTCAGGTTTCCATTCATCTTCGGGATCATAAAGGCAAAATCCGATTTCGACCGATTGTTTATAGATGCTATACCACTCTTCATCGCTCAATGTATCCAGGCACATCGGAAAGAGGATGTATTCTTCCTTGTAAATCATTTCTTCAATAGCGACTACAGCCGGTTGTAAGACCAGGTCTATTGTCGATTTCAGACTGTCCTTATCGTATTCCTGAATCTGATTGATTGCCTCGACACCGGCCCCCAGGAATGCCCTGATTTCATCATGCTTACCCCACATTACATTTGGCGGTCCGGTAATATCATGTTTTTCCAGAAAAGGGAATAAGAGGTTTTCTTTGCGGGCGTAATGTTTTTCGACATCGGTAAGGGAAACAAAATGATGTCTGATTTCCGTAAAAATATTTTTCAGATCATTTGCCGATTCAACTTGTCCGATGCCCGAAAACAGCTTTGTAAGCATATTGGTTTTCCATTCCAGAGCCTTGTTTTCCTTTTGAAAGGTATCGATCGGATGTCCCGGTGGCGCTTCTTTGGCCTCCGTCTTATCCAGACTGCCCTTCAGGACCTGCGAGTGGATATCACATAATTTAAGAATTTCTGTCTCGGGCAAACCTTCATTAATCAGTTCCTGCTCCACTTTGACGACATCGTCATAAGGGACTTTCCCGAGAAGACGGGTCAATTGTGATTTTACCTGTTCGGGAGCTTCCCCTTCATGAAGCTGTCGTATCATATGTTTCAGCAAATCTTTTCTTTTTCTTGCACTGTCCAGCAGTTCACTCATTTCAGGCCTCCGAAAACTTCAATCGTCAATTCGTTTATTGATAGTATCTGTCGTTGTGGTCAATCGCTTTGACATAAATCAAAGAATCAACGATTTATTATCCAAAATATCCCCCGGCGTATGACGAAAAAGGGGAATTTATTTCATCGCTTCAAGCTAATTTTCATTGAGCAGGGTTTCCAGCTCATCGACCAGATCGCTGAAAAGCCGTATCGTATGTAAAATCGGCTCGGGCGTGGTCATGTCGACTCCGGCATCCCTGAGAACATCGACCGGATATTCCGATGAGCCGGTCGATAGAAATCGCATATACGTATCAACATAATTTTTGTCGTCGATAATGTCCTGTGCCATCAATTGCGCCGCTGCAAAACAGGTGGCATACTGATATACATAATATTCCCAATAAAAATGGGGCACGGTCATACTCAGCATGCTGTTTAAATCATCGACTTCAAGCGTCTCGCCCCAGTACTTCTGATAAATTTCGGAGAAAGTCTCTCGGAAATAATCGGCCGAAAAGGCGCCGCCGTTTTCCAGATGCATATGTATCGCCAGTTCGAATTCGGCAAACATCACCTGGCGGAAAAAAGTGGTTCGGATATTAGTGATATATAGATTAAGCAGAGACATCTTTTCCCGTTTGTCTTTGGCGTTTTGCAACAGATATTTCATCAGGAGCGTTTCATTTAGAGTCGAGGCCACCTCGGCCACAAAAGTAGTATAATCGGAATAAATATACGGCTCCGTCCGATTGACATAATAGGACTGCATCGAATGACCCATTTCATGCGCCAGTGTGAACACCCAGCCGATGGTCCCATTATAATTGAGCAAGACGTACGGCGGCGTGGCATAACTGCCGCCCGAAAAAGCGCCGGAACTTTTACCCCGAGTTTCATAAACGTCAATCCAGCCCGACGCCAGACCGCGCCTAAAATCGCTGGCATAAGGCTCACCCATGACCGCGATTGCCTTTACGACCAGGCTTTCGGCTTCCTCGTAACTGTGCTCCTTATTTTGATTCGGAACCAGCGGAACATACAGGTCATAAGGATAAAGGGTATCATAGCCTAAAATCTTTTTCTTCAGGGCCGCCCATTTGTGAAGCGGTTCCAGATTGTTATTGACCGTTTCAATCAAATTATAATAAACCGACAGCGGTATATTGTTGCGGAAAAGAGACATCTGCAAACAGCTTTCATATCCGCGCGACTTCATATAGAAATAGTCTTTTCTCAACGAGCCGTCCAATGAAGCCGCCAGAGTATTGGCGTACTTTTCAAAAGCCCCGTAATAAGCTTTATGTGCGTCCCGGCGCACACGACGATCGGTTGACGTACGGAATTTCGTGTAGCGTTCTTCGGTCAGCTCGACCGGGGTACTGTCTTCGTCATAAACGGTCCCAAACGACATATCGGCATCGACCAGCATCGAATATATTCGATCCGGTGCGTCGGCCATCATCCCCGACAAGGCGAGAATTGCTTCTTCCGGCGGCGATAAGATATACTCATGGCGGCGTATCAGGTCCTCGATATAAAAATGATATGTGTCCAGTTTTCGATTTTCAAGCATAAAGCCGTTCAGTTTATCCGGATCGATACCGAGGAGTTCCGGTTCGATGAACGACGACGCATGACGGACTTTCGACCGCAGCCCCCGTATCCGACCCGACAACTCCTGCCGTGAACTGATGCGATTGTCCTCGCTTAATTTCAAGCCGGCATACGTTGAGAGCTTATCGACCAGAATATTGATTTTGTCATTTAATTTCAGACATTCATACAAAATATCGCCCGACTCGCCCAGCCGCCCCTTATAACTTTCCAGCTGAACATAGCTTCCTTCAAGCGAATCATAATCTTTTTCCCATGACGTAAGGTCGGGATAGATCAATTCAAGATTCCATTTGTACTTATTATCAATATCGGCTCGCCGGGGAACATCGCCGGTTTCGGCGGTTGACCTGAACGGCGACGACAACAGAATAAGGGCCATCAGACATAAAACCGCTCCGATCGCACTGAACTTACTATTAGGCATCGGCTTCCTTCCTGTACCAAAAAGTTGCTAAGGACTTCCGATAATATACGTCAATGCAGGTCTTAATAAAAGCGATTTTGATTCGTTTGGAAATAGGCCCCGTTTATTCGGGAATCACGGTTTAAGAAGCTTTTGAAAAAAACCGCGCTTTTCTTCTTTGATTTTTCTTCGGCTGGCACCCATTTTGTCGGTGCGGTCCATCATCCAATATCTGGTTATTTCCCTGACAGCCTCGGCATATTCCGGCCGTGGAAATCGAAGGAGATATCCCGAATCATACCAGCCCGTATCTTTATTTTGCTTACACCAGCGGCATTCGGCATCAAAAACAACTTCGTCAAATCCGTGGGTCTTTTTCTTTAAGGGCATACGGCAATAATATATTTTCAAAGTGGCCACCGGTTCTTCACTCATGAGCTTCATCCCTTTGGCCGACAGATCGATAATTTGACCCATCGGCAATTTGGTCTGCAAATCATATACGAGCAGCGCCTCCGCCGCTTTTCGTCTGATTTTTCGCTGTGTGCTTTTATCGGCGACTCTCATGATAATTCAAATACCTTTTCGGATTAATACACTTTGATTTTTTTATCGGATGGGGCAGGGGGATTCTATAATATTATTTATTTTTTATGCAACGGCAGAGGATATTTTTTTGAGATATAATAACCCATTGGCCGGCTTGACATTTCCCGGAAAGAGAAGACGCTGATGGAAAAGAGGTGTTATCGGGCGCCAATTTATAGCGGATTGCCGTCGGCGATAATCGTTTATTAACCAGACCTTTTTTGTTCACATAAGATGTTTGCAGTCAACAATTTATATTGACGAAACTCATTTTTCTATTATATTAATATATAAATATACTGGTAATGAGAGTTTATTGATTTTTTGATTTTCTCCAAAAATGAAAAATCGATAAACTTTATTTCAATTCTGGAGGCACAATGTACTCAATAAGAATCAAATCATTCCTTTCTACTCTGCTGGTATTATCCCTTTCGTATGGCCTGAGCCTGGCCGATCCCCCGAGCAGTTTCGATTTGCGTGATGTCGGTGGTCAGAATTATGTGACATCGGTGAAAAGTCAGCAGGGAGGAACCTGCTGGACTCATGGGGCCATGGCGGCCATCGAAGGCAATCTGCTTATGACCGGGACCTGGGCTGCGGCCGGTGAAGCGGGCGAACCGAATCTGGCGGAATATCATCTTGATTGGTGGAATGGTTTTAATGAGAATAATAACGATGATATCGATCCGCCGTCCGGCGCCGGTTTGATAGTGCATGAGGGCGGCGATTATCGGGTTACCGCAGCCTATTTGTCACGTGGCGAGGGTGCCGTCAGGGATATTGACGGTCAATCTTTTGCTTCACCACCATTACGATACGATACCGGTTATCATATTTATTATGTTCGTGATATCGAATGGTATACGGTCGGTACTGATTTGAGCAATATAAATACAATAAAAGACAAAATAATGACCGACGGAGTCGTCGGAACGTGTATGTGCTACGATGCCTCTTTTATGTCGAATTATATCCATTATCAACCGCCCACAAATTCTCTCGACCCCAATCATGCTGTGGCTATTGTCGGCTGGGACGATAATCTGGTGACTCAGGCGCCTCAGGCGGGAGGCTGGCTCTGTAAGAACAGTTGGGGGGCTAGCTGGGGCTACGACGGCTATTTCTGGATTTCCTATTATGATAAGCACTGTGGTCATCATCCGGAGATGGGCGCCATTTCCTTTCAGAATGTCGAACCGCTTGCATACGATAAGATTTATTATCATGATTACCATGGCTGGCGTGATACCAAAACCGACTGTAATGCGGCCTTTAACAGCTTTGTAGCCTCCGATGAACAATTGCTTCAGGCGGTCAGCTTTTTCACGGCCGCCGACAGTGTCAATTACACGGTAAAAATTTACGGCGGTTTTGAATTCGGTCTGTTGTCTGATGAACTCTCGACAAAAACAGGAATGCTTGCATATAGCGGCTTTCATACAGTCGATCTCGAAACGCCGGTCGCTCTGCACCAGGGAGATAACTTTTATATTTATGTAGAATTATCTGATGGCGGTCAGCCGTACGACCGGACATCCGATGTCCCTGTCCTGCTTGGCGCAAAGTATCGGACTATTGTCGAGTCGTCATCGAATCCGGGCGAAAGTTACTATTATACCGGCAGCCAATGGCTGGATCTTTATGATTTTGATAGTACTGCCAATTTCTGCATTAAAGGTCTGGTGGTTGATAATCCTCCTTTGAAAATTATCCTGCCGGAAGGTTTGCCTGAGTATTGCGATCCCGGGGTTCCGACCGAAATGACGGTTCGAGTCGAAAGCTGGAACGAGAATTATGTCCCGGGAAGCGGATTATTGCATTACCGCTTCGACGACCGTGATTTCGAGACGACATCCTTTGTTCCGCTCGGCGGCGACCTTTACACAGCCACCATGCCTTCGGCCGAATGCGGTAATACGCCCGAATTTTACTTCAGCGCCGACGGCGACGGCGGTTCTACGATTTATAACCCGCCTGAGGCACCGACCGATTTATATTCGGCTCAGGTCGGCTGGCCGATGATTACCTTTGAAGATAACTTCCAGGCAAGTCAAGGATGGACAACGGTAAATCTGGGCGCAACCAGCGGAGATTGGCAGCGCGGTGTGCCGGTTAATGATCCCTCCTGGGATTATGATCCCGTCTCGGACGGCGATGGCAGTGGCGCCTGTTATCTTACTCAAAATGAATACGGCAACACCGACGTCGACGGCGGAGCTGTACAGCTGGTTTCTCCCGTCTTTAACATGTCTCAGGGAGGTAGTATTGAATATGATTATTACTTGTATTTGACCGAAACCGGCGGGGCCGTCGATAAATTGCTGGTGGAAATCAACAGCACCGGCGGGGCCGGAAGCTGGATTGAAATCGCCTCCCATGTAACCGATAATAATCTCAATTGGGCGCATCATATTATCGATGAGGAAAGTCTTATTGCGGCCGGAGTTGATTTCACCAAAAACATGCAGATACGCTTTACGGCCAATGATGCCGACCCGCAGAGCATTGTCGAAGCCGGTTTGGACGGATTGGTGATATCGCATCTGGAATGTGTCGATCTGTTTTTGTGCGGGGACGTCAACGGCGACGAAGCGGTCAACATCTTTGATGTTACGTATATTATCCAGTACCTGTACCTTGAGGGTCCGCCGCCCGATCCGCTTTCAACAGCCGATGTCAACAGTGACGCGACAATAAACATTTTTGATGTTACATATTTAATTGACTACCTATATCGCGGCGGCCCCGAGCCTGATTGCCCTTAAAAAAATCAATGATTTTACAAAAAAAAGGCGGCCGTAATGGCTGCCTTTTTTTATCCATTAAAGATATTTCTGATATGCGCTACGACGCAAATTTGTCGAATTTATCCCAGTATGCCTTGGATAACTGATACGGGACAAAGACACCCTCGCCGCGTTCTTTCGGCTCCTGATCAGGCGGGATTTCCTCGATAATGCCCAATTCGGCGGCGAAATCGAATAACTCGGTTATGTCCGGACGGCTGCCCAGCTTGGCGCGTTCCGGAGCATCCGGCCCGAATGACCATGCGCCGTCTTTTTTCCCCAGCGATCCGATATGTGCCTTGCAGAGAGTAAATATAAACTGCTGGAATGAAAACTGCTTGGGCGTATAATAATCTATCGGCGGCTGGGGCATAGGAATTACCGAGCCGAGGGCTATTTCATACTTTAAATATTTTATTGTTTCCGCATCCATAATATCAAAATCGGCAAAATTGTTTAAAATCTCAGCATATTTTGGCCTTTTCAGCCAATTTTGTCATAATTTATATATTATAAAATCGTCCGGCTTTTTGGTCGAAATAACTAAGATCGCGCTTGTTTCCCTCTGCTTAAAAAAGCGATTTAATAAATCACTTGTCATCACGGCCCAAATCTATTAGTTTTTTATCCATTATGTCAAGATTTTTCTCCATGCCTGGTTCCGATGATAAAAACGCCGTCAAAAAATAAAATCTTGATTACCGGACCTCCCGGTATTGGTAAGACGACTCTGATAATACGACTATCGGAAAAATTGAGAACTTTGAAACCGGTCGGTTTCTTCACTTCGGAAATCAGGAAAAATAATATGCGAGTCGGCTTCGAATTAATCAGCCTGAAGGGAGAGAGATTTATCTTATCGCACGTGGAAATCGACTCGCCCTTCAGGGTCGGCAAATATGGAGTCGATATTTCCGCCTTCGAAAATTTTCTTGACTCGACCGATTTTCTGAATCCCGCCGGCGATTTAATCTTAATCGATGAAATCGGGAAAATGGAATGTTTTTCGATCAAATTTAGACATCTAATAGAGGATTTGCTTAAGGGCAAAAAATCTTTAATCGCAACTATCGCGCTCAGGGGAGAAGATCTTATTGCCAGAGTAAAAGAGCACCCCCATGTAAAGTCATTCGAATTGACGAGACGGAACCGAGATATCCTGTCCGGCGATATACTCGAATTATTTGGATTTTAAAAACTACGCGGAAATCCTCAATTCCGGATTTGGGTAATTAATAAAGCGGGGGACAATCGTCAATAATCATCCCCCGAGACTATTCGAAGAAAATTCCGTCGTATTCTTACTTCTTATGCAGATAACAATACTTCGATGGAGCTATCGCCATACGTTTGCATCTCTTGCCATCCTTGGTCTTACCGGCGCAACGTACTTTTTTGGCGACTTTCTTCTTCGGTGCTTTTTTCTTGGTAACCTTTTTCTTAGCGACTTTTTTCTTAGTAGTCTTCTTCTTGGCTCTGGGCATCAATCCTCCTCTCGTTGAAAACGTTAATGTCTTAACTATTAAACCATTCTTTGAAAATGTTGTCAATAAAAAAAACTTATATTGTCGAAATTTTTTAATAAATAATGCTGACCGTATATGAATATATTTCAGTATCGTGCAGGTTATTTTGATTACTTGGTCGTGCAGACTATGACTCCGTCTCTTAGAAATGTGCATGATTAGATTTATGATCATTTATACCGAGGAGGATTTTCCGATATAGGAGATAAATATACCCATACAGAATACAAACGGCGAGAGAACCAACCGACTATAATCGATCCTTGACTACCGTGAAATATATGATATATTTGGTCTGGAAATAAAAAACGCTCCCGTTGAGGGTGCGCTGATTGTTTGGATAAGTATACAGGAGAAGATATGAAGAATACTGCAAAATCAATCGTGATCCTGGGCGCGATGCTCTGCCTGTTTCTCCTTTCTGGTGGAGAGCGGATAGCTTTCGCCGGTGAAACGGTGACAAAACCATATGTCGATATGGACGGCGATGGTTTCGATGATAACGCCTCTGACGAGGATGGCGACGCCATCCCGGATGCGGCCGATCCCGACTATGTTCCGGCTCCGGCCGAGGATGAAAACATGTCGGGCCTTATAAATTTCGGCGAGACTTTAAAAGAGGTCGGGATAGTTGAAGATTTCTCGACGAATATGCAAAAATTCGACAGGTTGGATTTCCATACACGGGCGATGGCCCAAAATCGATGCGGCTTCGATGCCGGCGAGGAATTCGGTTCCGAAGGAATCGGCATCGGCGGAAGTTCGGGGGGAGGATGTGTCGGAGGCGTCTGTCGATGAAAAATATTAAATTGCGGCCGGTTTTAATTATTTTTGCATTGTCTTTCGTTTTTTTCGTGGGGTCATCAGCCGATGCCCGCATCTGGGAATATGTCGAGACCGAATTTCAGACTTCGGCCGGATATACCGATAATCTCCTGGCCGATTCCAGCGCTGTCGAGGATTCTTATGGCCTGGGCAAAGTGTCTGCGAAATTTTATCCCCTGCCGATTGCGGAAATTCTGCTTAACGGTGAGTACACCAATTACGGCAATTATGTGGACCTGACCAATTATTCCGGCGGCGTCGGTATAACGGTCATTCCCCTTAAAGAGAATTCGCGTTTTTCCATTTATATCAACGGAAATTTTAATTCCCGCGGCTATAGAGAAAATTTCGAGAGTTTTAATACGCGAATTTACGACGGAATCGCCTCGCTTGGATATTCGGTATCACCTATCATGCAGCTGCGGGCCGGCTTTTCTCTAAAATCCACTTCATATCTTCACGTCTTGGCGGTTGATAACACGAAATATGAAATCTTCGGCGGGGTCAATACATCCTTCTTGGGAAAGAATAGCTTCGATCTACAGATGGGATATGCCTTTGTGGATCTTACGTATTGGGAAAAGCAGGTATGGCATCCTCCGGATATTTCCGGTGCACAATATGTTCTGCCTGAAAGGACGGATGAATATCCTCCGACCGACGGTCATTTAAAATTACTGCAAATATGGCCCCGCTATTCTCGACCAATAGGAGATAAATTCGCCATAGTGATTAATTATTCTTATAGGAAATTTGATGATTTGGGAGAAATCGCCGTTGCCGGAGTAACGACTCAATCTCTTTCACCATGGGCATCCATCTATGAAGGAGAATCAATAAGCTTTACTCTGAAATCGTTTTTTCTGCCGAATTTCATACTTGAATCCGGCGTCGGTTACTGGAAAAAGAATTTCCTGAATAGCAATGAAAATAGAAATGTCCCTCTTTTGGCGAAATATATCATCCTGGCCCGTCATGACGAGCAGAATAAGGCCTATTTGACTATCAAGCGGCCTTTTCCGCTTAAATCGGGGCTGTTTATAGAGCCGACCGTCACGATAAATCATACTTATAATAATTCGACCAATGCCCAATATGATTACACCAATTTATCTATTTCGGGGGGAATTACTTTCAGATATTAGGGGATTGGTGAAAAAAGCTTTATAAGAACCTGAGTGGAAATCGTATATTAGGGGGGCACGCGACGATATTATTCGCCGACCGGCGATTTACTGTGATTTTTCTTGACAATATGATGTAATTTGGTATATTTAGTATTGATTAGATACCGACCACGAGAAGGGTAGTGGTGTGGGGCGGGTGGTGATGACGCAGAGTTTTGTGCAGCAAATCATTTCATATGCGTTTTTTGCGGGAACACTATAAATGTCTAACTTTAAACTATATGGAGAGTGGTTGTGAAAAGATCAAATGTTAAGGTCCTGACAATTATGGCTATGTCCGTCTTTCTGGTGGTAGCCATTGCCTACGCCGGGAGTTTTGACGTCTGCAAAGTACCCGGGATTTCGGAGTATACCCCGCCTGCTCCGGTTGCCGCCCCGCAGGGAGACAGCAAAGCTTATAGCGGCCGATTGACGGTTTTTATTGTTGAAAAAGTTTCGACGCAATACATCGACTATAGCGGAAATCGATATAATCACGGATTTTTAGGCTATGGTTTTGATTCCAATTTTATGCTGGATCCGGGCGACAGTATAAAGACAACTTACAATTGGGATGCCGACGCGGCCGGATTTCCCGGACTTGATTCCACGAATTTGATGGCTATTGCGATAATTAAGGATATGTCACACGGCTATGCGGCGTCGGCCGATACGGTCGGCGGCAGCGGCGCACCTTTTACCGCTTATTATACCGAAGCCTGCGCCACCGCGACGATTGATGAGGAGATTCCCAATATCGTCAACGACCAATGGACGCATTCGATCTTCGCCGAGATCGGGACCGCAACGTGGTGCCCGTCCTGCCCGACAATGAATAGCAATATGCATATCATAAGCGAATATTATGATCTTCCATTTAACTATACTGAGATGGTTGTAGATGAGAACGTCTTCGCCAACCAGAGGATGAACAGCCAATTTAACCTTCATTGGCTTCCCACTACGTTTTACGATGATGGGTATCAGGTTGTTGTCGGCGGGCATGGTATCGGCACCATAGCCGGTATGATCGAGCTTTGTGGCCAGAGATCGGTCCCCAGCTGGGGACTTACGCTGGCATTCCATTCGACCGGCAAGGGCTCATATGGTGGTGATATCGTCCTGCGTGAAAACACTCCTCCCGGGGCACCGGGCGAACCGACCGGTGTAATCGAAGGTGCAACCGATATAGAATACGAATATTCCTGCCCGGCCGCGGCCGATCCCGAAAACGACCACCTTAGCTATGTTTTCTGTTTTGATACTTCAGAGGTGGAGTGCAATCCTGAGGCCGGTGATCCTCAGGCGTTATTTTCCTGGCCGGAAGCCGGGACCTTTGATGTAAAAGTGAAAGCCGTGGATAGATTCGGCTTTGAAGGCGATTGGTCGACTCCGCTGACCGTATTGATTCATGATTTTATTGCCGGTGACGCCAATGGTGACAAAACAGTTAATATCTTTGACGTGACCTACTTGATTTCTTTCCTGTATCTGGAAGGCCCGGAGCCTGTACCTTACGACGCCGGTAATGTAAACGGCGGCGGTTTGATTAATATATTTGACGTGACATATTTGATTTCTTTCCTCTATCTGGATGGCCCGCCTCCGACTTATCCCTCGAAGTAATAACTGAAGAATAGTTGTTCAGGGGAGTGGTTATTCGCCACTCCCTTTTTATATAATAATAAACGGTCATCCTTTATAAAAGGATGACCGTTCGCGTAAGCCTCAAACAATCGTATTCTCTATATACCGCTGAACTGAATATCCTTGAAATACAGGCTCGGCATCCGCCACGAGGAATAAATACGAGGATCGTTTCCGACTTCCGTCAGTTGCTGCCAGATATCCAGCAGATTACCGCTGATATTCATCTCGTTGACCGGTTTTATGATGGTGCCGTTCTCGATGTACTGGCCGACTATCCCGGTCGAAAAATCCCCCGTCGCCGAGTTGGAATTTCCACCGATGAAACTGGTAACCAGGATTCCTTTCTTCATCTGTTTTATTAGCTCATCAAGAGATTTGTTTCCATATTCGGTAACGATATTCGATGGCGAGCCGTTGGTTGGCTCCATGCCGAGTTTCTGACCGTAGTACCAATCGACAAAGTAAGACTTAAGAATACCCTTATCGAAAATAACGCGCCTTTTTGTCGCCATGCCTTCGTCGTCGTACGTCCTCGAACCCAGCCCGCCGACAATAAAGGGATCATCGATAATCGTAAATTTATCCGAGCCGATTTTCTCGCCCAGCTTGCCTTCCAAAAACGACCGTTTTTGCTGCAATGATCGAGCGCGAAGCGGGCCGTACATGAAGTAGAGCATGCGCGCGGCCGATCGATTTTCGATGATCATATCATACGAACCGGACTCCATCTTTGCCTGACCGATTTTATCAAGAGCCCGTTTCACGGCGGGTTTGCCCAGTTTATCGGGGGCAAGAAGGTCATTGTAATTGCGAACCGTCACCCACTCCCAATCACGCGGCCGTCCACCGGTTTTATCATCGTCAACTGTAACCTCGGCGCCGGCGGAAAAAGCGGTCGCCTTGCGCTCACCCTCAAAACCGTTACTATGAACCTTTGCCATTTCATAAAAGGAATCGGAGTATCCCGAGGTACATGAGATAATTTTATCGCTTTCGGCCATAGCGGCGCCCTCGATTTCCCGGGCGATCTTAACGCGCTGATCCGAATTAACACCCTCGTACGCCGGGTCATAAAAACCGAGGTTGATTTCTTTCTGACCCTCGTAGTATTTCGGGTCCGGCAACGTTCGGTACGGGTCCTCAGTCAGATACTTCGTCATGGCTACCGCGTCTTCGATAAACTTCCCCAGCGATTCCCTGCGGATATCATTTGTCGAATGTGACGAATAACGGCCGCCGGCATAAATCGCCAGATTCAGATAATTTTGCGTTGATTCTTTCAGGCGATCGAGCTTTTTGTCACGAAACTCGATTTCAATATCCCGGCTGTTACCGACATCGACCGATGCATCATTCGCGCCCTGCTTCTGAGCCTGTTTAATTGCCCAATGGGCCAGCTCCAGTCTTTCTTTTTTATTCATGATTTTTATTCCTGTTTTTCCGGTTTAAACCTGTTTATGAAACACCACCGACGGTAATCGATGATACTTTCACGGTCGGCAGCCCCATGGATACCGGGACCGATTGCCCGTCTTTGCCACAGGTCCAGCCACCTTCGGCATATTCGAGATCATCGGCTACCATCACTATTTTTTTCAAAACATCGGGACCATTGCCAATGATGTTGATATCTTTAACCGGCTTGGTCAATTTGCCGTCTTCGATAAGATTGCCGGAAAGAACATAGAATGTGAAATCACCGGCGCCGATAAATACCTGTCCATTCGAAAAATCCTTGCAGTAAACGCCTTTTTTCACGCTTTTTATGATTTCTTCTTTATTGTGAGGCCCGGGAAGCATATAAGTATTTCTCATCCGCGGGATAACCGGATAGCGGAATGACTGTCGCCGGCCGCTGCCGGTCGGTTTTACGCCGTAATATTTGGCGCTGATATGATCATGCATGTAACTGCGCAGGATTCCATTTTCGACAAGAAATGTTTCCTGAGAATCATTTCCTTCATCGTCGACATTAATCGAGCCGCGCAAATTGGGATTGGTACCGTTATCAACGATGGATACAAATTTCTCCGCCACCGGCTTATTCATTTTATCCGAAAAAATCGAAATCTCCTTGCGATTAAAGTCCGCCTCCATGCCATGGCCGATGGCCTCGTGAAGTAAAATTCCGGAACTGCCCGCCGCCAGGACTACTTCCATCTCACCCGCCGCCGGTTTAACCGCATCAAACAACTCCACCGTTCGATTGACAGCCTCGGTGGCAAGCCGGTCCACTCTCTCCGGAGTGAAAAAGTCGATACCCTGACGCCCCGCCAGATTAAATGAATTCCGCTCGCGGCGGCCATCCATCTCGGCCGAACAACCAACATAAATACTCGTCATCGGCTGATAATCACAAACGATTTTCCCATCGGAAGTGGCAATCATGATATAGGAAGTATCATCATCGAACCATATCTGCGATTTTATGATGCGATTATCCAGTGAAAAGACTTTGTCATTTATCTTCTGGAGATAAGGAATTTTTTGATCGATCTTGACATCTTCCCATCGCGTTTTAATCGGATAGTACTCCGGTATATCGTGATGCTGGAGTCGCTGGGGGGGGAGGTTCTTACTTTCGGAGGCGATATTGGCCGCCGTCTTAGCCGCCAGCTTCATCGCTTTCGGTGTGATTTCCTCGGTGAATGAGTACCCCGTCTGGTCGCCCTCGATGACACGGATTCCGACTCCGAAATCGACATTGGTATAAGCCTTATTAACAGCGTTGTCCTCAAGACCGATATAACTGCCGATACTGTGCTGGAAATAAACATCGCAGTAATCGCCGCCCTTCTCCAGCGCGGCCGCCATGACATCTCTGATGATCGACTCGTCGACACCGAAATGTTCAAGATAATCGGCCAATTTCTTTTCTCCGGCAGGAGCCGAAAAAGCCATCAGCGGATTGGCCCGGAATATCCCCGGAATACTCGCCAATGCAATTCCGGCGGCGCCCGCCTTAATAAATTTCCTCCTTGTCATTGTCGACACTTTTTCCTCCGATCTTTTATATTTTAGCTTATTACATTTTTGCCGCAATATTTATTAATATAACAAATTTAACGAAAATCCAATCGCAAATGATTCATTTTTTGTTGAATAATATTTTATCACGGGCATATTTCGCAGGTGTTATTATATTTAATAAAATCGTCCCGCGAGAGACAATACACATATGAACCGGCAGAATAATAACGGACTTTTTTTAATCAAACCGATTTTTATCTTAACGGCAGTATTCTTAATCCTTCGTCTGATTGCCTCGTTTTTCCCGGAAGCGCGGCTATGGGGCTTTAATCAGGCCGCATTTATTGATAATTTATTATGGCTCTATCCGGTTCTTTTGATAATCGCCGTAATTATTTATTTGTTATCGGGAAAATTCAAGGATTTTTTCGGCGCCTCAGCAATAGGGAATATTGCCGGGATATGGACCAGAATTGTCCTCGCCGGAATAATACTCATATTGTCCATTTGGGGATTTTATTTATATACCGTTAAAGGACACTTCCTCGGTGACGGCTTTCAATTATTGACTCATCTTTCCAATCCGGCGCTTTTATTAAAACCGGAATCATACGGCGATATGCTGATTCACAAATTTTTCGCCTATTCATTGCGGAATGGGACACCGGGCGATGTCTACGCTTCTTTCAAATACGTTTCGATATTTTCGGGCGGCATATTCATCGTCTCGTTATTGTATTACGGTCATAAGCTGGCGACTTCAGAAATCGGATTTTGTCTTTTTGTTTTGATAAATCTTTTCTCGGCATATTCCATTATGTTTTTCGGATATGTGGAAACATATTCAATCGTCATATCGGTTCTCGCGATTTTTGTGCTATCCTCGCTTGACAGCCTGAAAAATAATAAACGATCCGTAATCCCGATTGTATCTTTTGCGCTGGCCGTTTTCATTCACAAAATCAGCCTTGTCTTCTTACCTGCTTTAATGGTTTACCTGTTGATTACATTCGCGGGTAAGAGAATAAAAAAAATATTGACATCCCGAATATATTTAATCATTCCCGGTTTTATACTGGCGGTCATAGCTTTCTATTCATTTATCAGGATTGCCGCCCCGCTCCGAATAAAATTTATTTTTTTGCCGCTGCTGAGAGACCGTTTTACCACGGACGGTTATGCACTCTTGTCCATGAGCCATATTCTTGATTACCTTAACCTGCTGCTTTTTCTGATCCCGATATCTATAATAATCGCGATTACGGTTTTAATTCGAAAAACAGATGAGAAAACGACAAACAGCTACGGCCAACTGCTCTATATTTTAATTGCCGTATGTTCGGGCATCCTGGCGGCTTTCATGCTTGCCCCGAAACTGGGTATGGCGCGCGATTGGGATTTGATGTCCACCATGTTTGTCGCAATTCAGGTTTCGTGCATTTATCTCTGGTTCGATATTTTTCAACGATATAAGCGTTTTCTGGCGGCATCTTTTCTGCTCCTGATCGTCGGCCTGTCGGTATTTATCCCGTGGCTGACGGTCAATAATTCTCGGGAGGGATTGTCCGATTATGCTTTATCCGTGATGCGTCTCGATCCGAAACACGGCCGCACCGGTTTTTATTTGATGCTGGCAGATCTTGAGAATAACAGGAAATTCCTGGAGATGGACGAATTCGGCAGATATTGCGCCGAGACATTTCCTGAAACGGAGTGGAATAAATGGGGGATCTATTATCTTAATAGTGGCAGATTAGATGAAGCCGAAAAATATTTTCGCCGGGTTATTGACGAAAACCCCGGATTTTACGCTCCGTACGAGGGTCTGGCCCGTGTCCAGATTGAATATGGAGAATGCGAAGAAGCCCTGGAAAATCTGTCCATCGCCGATGCCATCAATCCATACAGCTCAAACACGAATTATTATCTCGGTGAATGCTATGAACTGCTGCATGATGATAAAATGGCGTTAAAATATTGGCGCAAGTCAATCCGATACGACAGTCTCAATCCGCTGACCAACGTCGCCCTCGGATCGTATTATTATCATAACAATAATGCTGATCTGGCCCAAATGCATCTGAATAGTATTCTGGCAAACACATTTCCGGCCAAAGCTGAGGAAAATAAGGTTATCGGCGAAATTTATATGGGATTAGGTGATACTGCCAAAGCCCGGATATTTTTAGACAGGTACGGCGAATAAATAAACTCAATAAATGCCAAAAATTTTGGTCGAAAAACAAAATACAAAGCCTTTTGAAATTCAATAAAATTCATTATGTTAAATATATGGAAGAAGATCGGATTGACGAATTTATCAGTAATTTACTCCGAATAATGAAGGAGCGCGGCATTGATGCTGCTCAATTATCGGAGAAAACCGGTATACCGCTGCCGAGTATTAAGCGCATTCTGGATGAAATCAGCTACCCCAATCAGGCGGCCATGGAGCGAATTTCGGAAACGCTGGGTCTTTCGCTTGGCGACCTGACCGGTGGCGATTCTACGGCTGCCGTCCGAGAAGAGATGAAATTTACTATTTCGGTTACGACAATCGAAAAAGATATTATCGAGGCCTACCGCAAGCTTCCGGAAAACCATTGGCTCAAGCTGGCCATCGATGAGAATCTTAAGAGCAAATCGGGAAAAACCGACTGAGGCCGCCGGATTGATTATCATCTACATAATTATTACAATCTTGCCGATTTGATTGCCGTATTCAGACTCGACCGAATAATAATAAATCCCGGATACCGCCGTCTGCGTGTTGCGCGTGATTATATCCCAGCGCTCGTGCATACTGCGCGGCGAATCTTTGGGGTAATCATGTTTTATCTCACGCACCAGATCGCCGTCGATCGTGAAAATCCTGATGGTGCATTTGTGCGGCAGATTCAAGAAATGAATCGAATTGGTTCGTTCGTCCGGAAGATCCTCCTGGACCACCAGATGGCCGCGGTTGGCTCCGTCAATATAATCGCGCGCCTCAAAACCGAAATCTTTATAATGGCCGTCGATTCGCCACGGATTCGGATAGACGATGACGTCGAGTTTTTGCCGCTCGACAGCCGTATTGGTGTTGGCCGGGTATTCGGCCACATAATTTTTATATTCGGGCGTTTCCAGCGATGCCAGTTCGCCGGGTGAACCGAAGTCGAAGGCGGTCACCGCCACATAGTACAGCTGCGAGGGTAACAAATCCTTTAATATGTACTCATATTCATAATATTTAAAAAACAATCCGTCCGGTGTCAATTCGTCGGGATAATATATGCGCGCGGAGTCCGGATTCAGCGTCGACGGCGGCGGTTCATCGGGATATACTTTATGAATCCCGTTCGGGTCGGACAGGTCGGAATAATTATAATCCTGCGCGGTGAAATAATACTTTGCCGAATTATTATCATCGTCTACATAAGAAAAGTGATGATCTATATCATAATCGAGCGGATTGAAATTATCACCATACAACTTCCGTAACGAATCGAGAGTGAAGGGAATATCCGGCAGGTCCCAATTGAATCCCGTCCAGGTGTATCTATTATAGTCCTCCCGATCATAGGAGGCGATAACGTAAAACTGATCCGGATGCGGCGACAGCGAAAGATAGACCCGATATCCCTCAAAATCCAGCAGGCCGCTGAAGCGATCGACGGTTGTTTCGGATCTCTTGCCGTTCCATCGGATACGCAATTCGCCGCCGCCGGTTTCGGTGATACGCGGTTCCACCCGTGATCGCAGCGTGTCACCCGACTCATCAACGACCCACAGCTCAGGAGGCGGCGGGGGCGAGGCCCCCATAAAATCGGGGACACCGTCGCCGGCCGTATAAATCGTATCGACCACCGTATATTCCCAATGGCCAGAAACGGAATCTTCGCCGTTTTTAAAATATTTTCCAGATCCTTCGGGAACAGAATCAAGAACCCAAACCGAATCATGATTACAGAATCGCATCGGGCCCTTGTACCCATTACCGTCGGTATCAACGCCGGGATTATCATAAATCCATGACGCCCACATGGCGTTTTTGCCGAGGTCGTTGAAATTAAAATATTCGTAAAACTTTTCGGGATGATACGCGTCGAACAGATTCTCATAGGCGCTGCAGTCGGAATGAAAATCCTCACCGGCAATATAGGCCAGGGTTATCGGCAATACTTCACCCGGCTGGATATCAAAAGGGCCGAATGACAGCAAATATCTTGTGTCGTAGCCGTCGGCTATTTCGGGAGCATGTATCGTCGGCGGAATCCAGCCGTCGGCAGTATTGTCTTTGGCACAGAAAAGCTGATCATAGTCGAATTCCTCGTGCCTTAAGATATAATATTTATTGCGATCACCCATCGGTGTCCCCAGATTGCCCCCGAAATCACGAAAACGATCATCGGGCTTATCCTGCTGGCGCGGGCCGAAATCGAGGCTGGCATCGACATTGGATACCCACCAGTTAAAGGAATACTTTAACGTATCGGTTGAAGGCGTTCGGATAACGCGCGTACCCGTCACTCCGGTAAGAGTCATAGCCTCCGGACAGGGCGGCAGGTCGGAAACATTGCGCTTGCCGTCACAGTCGGCAATCCAGGCGATATTGATCGTATCCAGCCAATCCTGACCCGGGCAATCTTTGACCGCCGGAATGGTGCGCCGAAAGCCGCAGATATCATCTTGAGCGTCATCCCAAAAATCCTGCAGCCCGACATGGCCGTCGACATAAATTCCCATGTATACCTTCTCGAGTTTTTTCCGGCCGATATTTTCAATCGAATAGTCGAACAGAACAAAATCCTCGGCATAAGAATAACTCCAGGCGTAACTTCGCTGAACCACTCTAATATTAAGCGGTTTATGGGGACGATTATCGAAATCGTCATCGATAACACAACTTGGATCGGTCACGGTATCGACATAAGTGCTGATAAAATCCTGCTCCGAAACAGCGTCGAGATCTTCGGGATTCGACAATGAGCGACGGATAATCTTGCTTTCGGGATATGGCGCCGGCCACATCTCCATCGTATAATGCCAGCCGTCGGCACCCACCGAAACCAGCGTGTCACGACCGACAATAGCACCGATCCAGAAACAGCCGGAAAACATATAATTGACATTGCCGGGGTAGGGGTATTTGCACGACGGCACATCCGGTCCCAAACTGACCCCGACATTATCCAGAAAACCTTTGCCGAAATGACCCATATTGGCCACTGTCAGACCGATTTTGCCGACATCATGCACCGCGTATTCGACATACTCTCTGCAATCAGAGGCAGTCTTAAATGAAACAGCATTCGGCCTGTATCTTGTAAACGCAAATGTGGAAGCGAAAAAAAGAAATAGCATTAGAGATGATAAGATGACGACCTTAATGACAGTCAGGGGCAATTTCATATATATTTAATAATTATTTAGACTTGAATTATCAAGGCAAATTATGAGTCACCTATCGAATAAATCAATGCCGGAGATCGGGAATATATACATAATTTAACAAAAAGTTGTTATTTGTCGGCCGGTTGGATTTGAAGGCAAAACGCAGAAGGGTGGCGGTAGCAGGATAATGCTAATAATCCAGCTCTTTCTTTCTGTCAGAGATAGAGGCGACATAGGAATTTCGACACTTTTCCGGTGCGATGTCAGCACAATTATCTCAATTTCGGATAAATATTTTAGTCTGCATAATTGCAACGGTAATGGTCAGTACAATATTGAAGATATGACCGCTTCATACACTCAATTGGACGATCTCTGCAACTGCCGGCCGCGATAAACGCGGAGCCATAAAAAACAGGTTAAATCTTTTTTTGACTTGCGTTTTCAGAGAATTCAGTTATAATTAATTGAAATGTAATTTGGTTACCGGTGTCGAAGTAATCGTACACGCCTGTTAATGATTTACCAAATTGGTATTATATGAGGTAAATTTCCAGTAGGGCCATGGCGCTTTGTTACTTCTCGGGATTATATTTTTATGAATCTCAGCCAAATGTCCCTGCTTGCCCGATTAAATCGATCCTATTGATGGAAGTATGTTTATTAACGACATAGTCTTAAGGTCTATCATCCATTTAGAGGTGTACTTACTACGCCCAGGTGCCGACGAAATATATATGTAAGGAGTGATGTCATGATAAAACGAGTGTACAGTTTGGCGACCTTATTGTTGACTCTGGTAGTGGCCGGTATCGTTTTTTCCGCTGATCCTCTATTTAATCCTGCGTTAAATTACGAGGTCGGTAGCGGTCCCAGGGCGGTATTCAGTGCTGACTTTGACGGAGATAATGATAACGACCTGGCCGTGGCTAATCGAGTTTCCGGCGGCGTCTCTGTCCTGCTGAATAACAGCATCGGGATCTTCACCACGGCCGTCGATTATGCGACTGGAGCTTCTCCTTCCGGAGTGTTTTCCGCAGATCTTGATGGAGACAGTGACAACGACCTGTCGGTGACCAATGCCGACGACAATAATGTCTCAATTCTGCTGAACAATGGTGACGGAACATTTGCAGCAGCGGTGAATTATGGTGCCGGGCGAAAACCTCGTGCGATTTTCTGCGCCGACCTTGACGGGGATAATGACATCGATCTGGCGGTGGCAAACCGACAATCTGATAATGTTTCAATCTTGCTGAACCATGGCAACGGGACTTTTGCCCCTCGGGTCAACTACGCCGCCGGGGGTGCCGCCTGGTCAGTTTTCGCCGCTGACCTTGATGCCGATAACGACAATGATCTGGCTGTGGTAAATAAGCTTACGAATAACGTCGCCATCTTTTTAAATAATGGTGACGGGACATTTGCCGCTGCAAGCTATTATGCGGTTGGTAGTGAGCCCTGGTCGGTTTTCGCCGCCGACCTTGATGGCGACAGCGATTACGATCTGGCCGTGGCGAATTTGAGTTCTGATGACATTTCCGTCCTGTTTAATGACGGTGACGGAATATTTGCTGACGCAATCGAATATGGAGCGGGAGATGAGCCCGGATCAGTATCGTCAGCCGACCTTGATAACGATAACGACAACGACCTGGCCGTGGCAAATGCAAGCTCCGATAATGTTTCCATCCTGCTGAACAATGGTGACGGGACTTTTGCGCCGGCGATTGATTATGGGGCCGGAAATGCTCCCCGGGCGATATTCTCGGCTGACTTTGACGGCGATAATGATGGCGATCTGGCAGTTGCGAATTCAATCTCCAACAATGTTTCAATCCTGTCGAATCAGACCAGGTGGGGGACGACACCTGCAACTGTACCCGCTTCCGACACGATGTCTTACATCTTTGCGTACACCGTAGCTCCATTAGAACTGACATTATATATGGGCAATTTCGATTCCGGCTACACCGCCTCTGATGTTAATACAGAGACGATTTCGATCAATTCCGCGATCGATCCGGCATCCGCGGCGGTGATTACTTCGCACCCCGCCTTCGATGGCGAGGTTCTCGAGGTGGTCTTCCTCGCCCGGGAGTTTATTCTCGGCTACGGTATACTCTGGGATGCCAGTGTTCAACCGTACACCGTTACCGGCGAGTATTCGGATAACTCCCCGTTTACGGCGGTGGGAAGGTTTATATTTGTCGGTCATAGGTCCGGAGACGTGAACACAGATGGGGAAATTAATATATATGATGTTTCGTACTTACTGACATATCTATATTTAACCGGCCCTACGCCCCGATTTCCGGAAACGGCCGATGTCAACAATGACGGTTCATTGAATATCTTCGATATAACTTATTTAATCGACTTTCTATATATGGGGGGGCCGGAACCGATCAGCCCATAAAAAATTGTTAACAGTTGATGCATAAGGGTCGGTATTCAAATATCAACATGTGGTATTGCCTAACCAGCGGCAACTGATTCCAAAAAAATGCCGGAGGCCGGAATCGAACCGGCATGATGTTGCCATCGGGGGATTTTGAGTCCCCTGCGTCTACCTATTTCACCACTCCGGCATTGTCAAATGAAAATAATTTTCATGTTTAATGATGTCAAGAATAATCATCCGCGGAAGTAGCCCGTACTGAATAAATCAAAAATGATATACATCGCTGCTGTCTTCGGGAACGACGAATTTGTCTTTATCCTTTGTCGGGGAGATATAAAGGCCTTTGGAGGGATGAATCGGGCAGGTTTCCTGAGGGACGTCTTCGACGCGGAAAACTTCATTGGCGATTTCGGTACACCGATCGGTCGCCAGCTTACCTGATTCCAGACATATATTCGCGAATGTGATACCGTCTGGAATCTCGAAATCCTCCAGCGGTAAAGTGTCATGGGCTGTTTTCATCACCTCCACCCAGATCGGCAGAGCGTTTGTGGCGCCGGTCTGGTTGCGACCGATTGAAGTTTTGTCGTCGAACCCGACCCAGACACCGCTTGTAATCTGCGGCGTGAATCCGAGAAACCAGTTGTCGCAGAAATTATCCGAAGTCCCGGTCTTACCCCCCGCCGGGCGCGTGAATCCCCGCCAGCGTGCGCTATGCCCGGTTCCGTGAGGATTATCCATACCCGACTGAAGCATGTTGACCATGATATAGGCGGTCTGTGCCGAAAGGACTTCTTCCTTGTGAGTCGATGTGTTATCTTCGATAACACTGCCGTAGCGATCGTAAATTTTCATGATATATCGCGGCGGAATCTTGATGCCGCCGTTGGGAAAAACAGAATAGGCGGAAACCATGTCAATCAATCGTACCTCCTCGGTTCCGATCGCCAGCGATGTCACCGGATGAAGGGGCGTTGTGATTCCCATTTTCTGGGCGTAAAAAATCGCCTGTTCCGGATGGATTTTCAGAATCAGTTTAATGGCCACGAGATTGCGCGAACGATATAATCCCTCGCGAAGCGTCATCCGGCCCATAAATTTATCATCGAAGTTGTGCGGGCGGTAATCTTTGGTTCCGGGAATCTCCAGCTTGATCGAATTATCATAAAATATATCGCACGGGTGGTATCCGTTATCCATCGCCGCCGTATAAACGAACGGCTTGAAAGCCGATCCGGGTTGCAGCAATGATTGCACCGCCCGATTAAATTGAGTCGATTCAAATGATTTGCCGCCCACCATAGCCAGGATATTGCCCGTTTGGTTTTCTATAGACAAAACCGCCGCCTGAATCTGTTTATAAACTCGAATCGAATCGCCCATACTATCGACCGTATCCGGAAGCACCAACGAATAGGCCGGGTGCGTGATTTTATAACTCCTCTCGATTCGAGCCTGAATCGAATCCAGCTTTTCTTTGACTGCTGCCTCGGCAGACTGTTGCAGTTTCCAGTCAAGCGTCGTCATGACCTTCAAGCCGCCCGAATAAAGAGCTTTCTCGCCGTATTTGTTCAATAAATATTTTCTGATTTCCTCGGTAAAATACGGCGCCTTACCCACGACCGGTTCCGGCGGTTTTAGTTCCAGCGGCAACATTTTCAGCGAATCATATTCGGCGCGCGAAATTTTTCCCCAGGAATAATAAGAATAAAGCGACCGATTTCTCAGGCTCGTGGCAAAATCTTTGTCATCGAAGATTTTCACCGAATATCGTCCCGGCCCCTTCAGAAGCCCCACCAGAATGGCGCACTCATTTATCGTTAAATCCTCAACCTGCTTATCGAAATACGTCCGCGCCGCCGCCGCGATACCATAAGCGCCGCGGCCGAAATAATACTGGTTGAGATACATCTGGAGTATCTCTTCTTTGGAATAAGTCCTTTCCAGCTTGATGGCCGTAAGCGCCTCTTTGATTTTTCGTTCGTAGGTTTGTTTCCGGTTTAAAAACAGCATCCGCGCCAATTGCTGGGTAATAGTCGATGCTCCTTCGGTTATCTCCAGCCGCATCATATTAACCAAAAACGCCTTCAGAATTCGCTTGGGATACACCCCCCAGTGATTGAAAAATTCCCGGTCCTCCACCGCCAGGAGCATATTTATCATCTGCGGGGGGATTTGATTATAGGGTGTCAGGACCCGATTTTCATTATAAAATTCCTGTAGCAGCGTCCCGTCGGCGGCATAAATTTTGGTCTTCAGGGCCGGTTCGATATTATGCAGCTTTTCGAAAGAGGGGAGATCCTTCTCATAAATCACCAGCGTTCGATATCCGGCAATTAGCAAAAAAACGCATACCAATATCGCCAGGATCAAAAGCGGCTTTTTAGCTGATCTTCCGCCGATTTTTCGTTTCTTTACTACAAAATTCATAATTGCATAAATCTAATTTTTTGTGAAACAAGTCAAGTTAAAAAGAACGGCCACCCATCATATATATATTATACATAATACCATTTTAACGGATGAAAATCGCTGTAAATATTATTTCTTGCCTTTTTAATCGGCTTTGAGTATCCTTTTTTGAATTGCGTGGAATTTCCTTAACTGACATGCACGGTAACCGATAACAATAAAAAAAGAACGTTTAAATGGAAAAAGATTTCAAAAAACAGTTTGATTTGATATCCCGGGGCGCCGTAGACCTATTGCCGGAAGACGAATTCGTTCAACGGCTTAAAAAATCCATCGAGGAAAACCGGCCGCTGCGGGTCAAGCAGGGATTCGATCCGACGGCGCCCGATATTCATCTTGGACATACGGTTGGTATCCGAAAACTCAGGCAATTTCAGGACCTGGGACATAAAATCGTTCTGATCATCGGAAATTATACGGCATTGGTGGGTGACCCGTCCGGCCGCTCCGCCACCCGGCCGCAGATTAAATATGATGAGGTTATGAAAAATGCCGAGACATATCAGGCCCAGTTTTTCAAAATCCTTGATAAGTCCAAAACTGAGGTTCATTATAACGGCGAATGGTTCGAGAAAATGAGTTTCAGCGAAGTCATGGAACTGGCCTCAAAATTTACCGTCGCCCGGATACTTGAACGTGACGATTTCGAAAATCGCTTTAAATCGGGCAGTCCCATATCAATCCATGAATTCATGTATCCGTTGATGCAGGCTTACGATTCGGTAATGATAAAAGCTGACGTCGAAATCGGCGCCACTGAGCAAAAATTCAACCTCCTGACGGGACGCGAAATCCAGCAGGATTACGGTGTCCCGCCGCAATTGGTTCTGACTATCCCGATTCTGGTCGGCCTTGACGGGCATAACCGCATGTCAAAATCTCTGGGCAATTATGTCGGCATCGATGAATCGCCCAAAGAAATGTTCGGAAAAATCATGTCAATCCCCGATATCCTCGTATATTCTTATTTTGAATTGGTCACCGATGCTCCTTCGTCGCGCTTGAAGAAAGTCAAGGCTCAACTGGCCGATGATAAAGTCAATCCCATGACGATAAAGAAGGAATTGGGCGAGATTGTCGTCCGCATGTATCATTCGGAAAAAGCAGCTGCAAGCGCCCGGGAAGAATTCGAAAGAGTTTTTTCCAAACACGAGCTTCCCGAAGAAATTCCCGATTTCGATTGTAAAAGTTATAATGGCCGCGTATGGATTGTCAGACTGCTGACCGATACGAAAATGGCCTCAAGTAATGGCGAGGCGCGACGATTAATAAAGGGCGGCGGGGTCAGTCTGGATGATAAAAAAGTGACCGATGAAAATCTGGAGTTTGACATAGCAGATAATATGCTTTTAAAGGTCGGCAAGCGCCGCTTCCTTAGATTGAGGTTGAATTGATCTTGTATGCCATATTTACGCCATAGACAAAAGTATGTTGCATGTAGAGAGATTGCATTCCCGGTTATTCTGATATTTCTGCTTGCATTTACCATTGCAGGGTGCGGAGGTCCGAAAATTAAAGGCATCGCCGAGCGCGAGCTAACCCCTGTCGATGAACCGGCCCGGGTTGATGTAAATGCTCGCGCGTATAATCACTTTGTCAACGGATCGATTCTTGAAGTTATGGGTGAATATCAAATGGCCAATGAGCAATATCGGGAAGCCCTGGCGTTTTATCCGGAATCAAATGAAATCAGACTCGCCTATGCGACGACCTTCATGAATTTGCATGATTTCAACACGGCCCTGAGCGAAGCCGAAAAAATTCACCCCCGCGACGCCGAAACCTGGCTTCTGTTCGCAAACTGTTATTATGCCTTGAATATGATCGATTCGTCGATTTACGCCTTTCTAAAGGTCGTAAAATATGATACCGCCAATGTTCAGGTTTATTTTCGGCTGGCTTCCTATTACAACGATCAAAATAATCTGGATTCGGCCATCTGGGCCTATAAGAACATAGCCGAATTATCGCCGACCGCCAAGGCTTTCAGCGAGCTCGGAAACTTGCAGACGCGCGCCGGATATTATGATGACGCCATCAAGAATTACAATAAATCTATCGCGCTTGATGCCTCGGATGACAATGCCCGAACCTTCGTCGCTCTGGCGCTTGTTTATGAGAATCAGGGCGATTCCACCAATGCCGTTGAAAATCTCAATGCGGCCGCTATACGATCACCGCGCGATGTTTTCGTGCTGGATAAACTCCTCAGCTATTATCAATTGGACGACGACGCCGGCGAAATAATCGATATCACCACCAAATTAATCTCTCTGGCACCTCAGGATGACGGCTTAAAACGCCGCCTGGGTATGGTTTATTTCGAAATCGACAGTCTGCGTCAGGCCGATTCGATTTTCAGCCGGCTTCTGGAAAATAACGAGGATAATATTATCGATCTTTATTACTCCGGTCGTATCGCGATAATTGAGGAAGAACTTGCCCGAGCCAAAAATGATTTCACGAAATTGACCGTTCTGGCCGATACGGTCGTCGACGGTTGGCTTAACCTCGGATGGGTTTATCGTCTCCAGGATTCGGCTGACCTGGAAATCGCGACGTATCAGAAAGGGCTCGAATACGTCAAGAATTCTGCGGATTCGAGCCGGCTGCTGTATGCTCTGGCGGTAAGTAACGAACGCCATGGAAAAACCGAGCGCGCCATCGAATTGTTTGAAACGCTTTTAAAGCAGCAACCCAACCACGGCCCGGCCCTTAATTATCTGGGTTACATGCTGGCCGACCGCGGCGAGCGGCTGGAATATGCCCGTCGGCTTATTGAAAAGGCGCTGGAGATAACACCTGACAATGGCGCCTATATCGATAGCTATGGCTGGGTGTTGTTCAAACTGGGAGAGTACGACCAGGCCCTCAAAGAACTCCTGAGAGCATATAAATATATTGACAATGATCCGGTCGTGGCCGATCATATCGGGGATGTTTATGAAGCGCTGGGCGATTTGGAAAGCGCGCATGTATATTGGAACAAAGCATTGAAACTTGACCCCGACAACGAAGCTCTCAAGGAGAAACTCAAAAAATGAGCGTTAATCGCAACCGCTTTCTCTTACCGCTCATTTTAATTTTGTTTTTTTGCTTATACTGCGCGAAAATATCGGCACCCCCCGGCGGCCCCATCGATAAAACCGGTCCGTGGGTGATCACGACGATGCCCGCCGCGGATTCCATTAATATCCCCGGCGATGATAAAATCTCAATTCAATTTTCGGAAGATATAAACAAAAACACGATTGAGGGTTCGATTTTCATTTCGCCTCGCTTCCCCGGTGAAATTAAACATAAGTGGAAAGGTCGGACATTAAATATATTACTTCCCGATTCCTTCGCAGATAGTACAACGTACATCGTAAATGTCGGGGCTTCGGTATCCGATTTGCACGGCAATAAGATGGATAACTCATTTATTTTCGCTTTCAGTACCGGTGAAAAAATCAATCAGGGGCGGATATCAGGCACCGCTTTTAAAGAAGGTAAACCGTATCCGGACGCCTCCATCGGACTCTATGAATTTTTGCTGCCTGATTCTCTGACTCAATTCGATTCGATCTACCCGCCATACCTGACGCAATGTGGCAAATCGGGTGAGTACAGTCTTGAATATATTCCCGACGGAGAGTTTTTCATAATCGCCTTTAATGATAAAAACAAGGATCAGCTATTTAATTATCCTCGGGAAACGTTCGGGCTGCCCGACCGCATCGCGCGTATCAACGCGGACGCGGAAGAGCCAAAAATCGATTTTTATATGCAGCAGGAAGACACGGCCGCGGTTGAAATACTCTCGACTACGATGATGTCCGATAAACTCCTTAAAGTCAGATTTACCTCGGCGGTCGTCAGCGATTCGCTCCGGGAGAATCATGATAAAATTTATCTGGAGCCGGCGACGACCGGACAGCCGGCGCTTAATCCTGTTGCCATTAAACAACGGCCGGGGATTTTATCGTCGAATTATTCATTCTACTTCGACGACGTCGCCGACGGTGCGTATCGCCTTAAAATCGATGCCGATATTTTAGGCCGTCATCCGGATAGTATAAAAAATATCGAAAGCGCCGAATTCACTATCACATCCGAGACCGATAATACATCTCCGACCATTGATTCCGTTTCTCATTGGAATAAATCGATTTTTCCGACCGACAGTATGATCGAGATATTTTTCTCCGAACCGATAAAAGAACAATTATCCAAAGATGCTTTTCGTATTATTGACGCTGACAGCAGTCAGTATGAAATCCATATTCGCCGGCCGGATCGTTTTGCACTGAATATCTTCGCGAACGACCTGAAATGGAATAAGACCTACTCGATGACCGTAATCGAAAGCCTTGTCGTCGATTTATCCGGTAATCGTCTCGGCGATTCGGTCAGGAATTATGAATTCGCCACTTTTGATCGTGATTCGCTGGGCTCGGTTTCCGGTACCATTACTATTTTACCAAACATCGACACCACCGCTTTTCCTTATATTAAATTTATCTCTCAGGACGGGAAATTCACTTATGAGGAAAGAATCCTGACCGGAAAATTTAATCTGCCGCTGCCGCCCGGAAAATACCTCCTCGGCGGTTTTCTGGATAAAAATAATAATGGGCGCTATGATGACGGTTCGCTATTCCCGTTCCATTATGCTGAGACGACGACTTATTATCCGGATACAGTACGGGTTCGCGCCCGTTTCGAAACTGCCGGAATCGATCTGATCTTCGATTAAATCAGCGAGTCCCAATTAAATAAATGTAGACACAAAAAACGGGGTGACAGATTCACCCCGTTTGGAAATTTACTTCGAAAAAGCCGTTTACAGACGGCCCCAGAGTTTCAGGGTCACACGACGATTCTTGGCATTGGCATTTTTTTCATCCGGTAGCGCCACCGGTTTCTCCTCGCCATGGCTGACATTGAACATTCGATACAGAGCTATTCCGAATTTATCAACCATATATTTTTCGACTGACTGCGTTCTTTTTAAACCCAATTCGAAATTGTATTTGGGGGATCCGGTTTTATCCGTATAACCGGCAAGCTCCAGAAGCGACCGCGGGTGATCAATCATCTTCTGGCCGAGTCCTTCGAGATTATCCTTGGCCACCTGAGTCAAGTCATAGCTGTCGAAATCGAAATTGACGACACCTTCCCAGATAACCTGGTAGGTTTCAAAGCCTTTGGCCTCGTTTAAGGCCATTTCAGTCTTTTGGGAAAGTTCCTGGCTTAATGCCTGCAGCTTCTTGATTTCGTCAGCATTCATAGACGCCTGCGACTTCATCTTGTTTATGTCGTCCTGCATCTCCGTCTTTATCGAGGCCATTCTTTCATCCACATAGCCTTTGCTGGCGCATCCTGAAATCATTAGCACGGCAACCGAGATCAGCAGAATGAGACATTTCACTTTCATCAGTCCATCCTTTCCATTAAAGATTAATTATCATTTTGACAGGGATATAAACTTAAAAAGATTCAATTGTCAAGGTAAAAATCATATCTCATTATTGTTTAACAGCGCCGGCCGTTATTCCCGATACTATCTGCTTTTGGAAAAACAGGAAAATGATTAAAACCGGAATTACAGCCAATGCCGACCCGGCCATAAGATGCTGCCAGTCAATGGCTTGATGCCCCTGAAACAACGCCAATCCGACCGGCAAAGTCCGCACCGATTCGGAGCTCGTCAAAATGAAAGGAAACAAAAATGAATTCCAATTGGTCAGAAATACCTGGATCGCCAGTACCGCCAGCGCCGGTTTACATAGCGGCATCACGACCCGGAACAGTATCCTGATTTCACCCGCACCATCCACTCTGGCCGCCTCTTCCATGGCCGTCGGAAGAGTATCGATATACTGCTTAACGAGAAATATTCCGATCGGGTTGACCAGAAAAGGCAATATTAATGCCGCGTAACTGTCGTACAGACCGAGTTTATAGATTATCAGATAAAGCGGAATAATCAAAATATGAGCCGGGATCATCAGGACGAAAATGACCGAATAAAACCAAATATTTTTTCCGATAAAGCGAAACCGCGAAAAAGAATACCCCACCATAAAGCAAAATAAGATATTGCCCAGCGTCACCGTGACACCCACAATGGTCGAATTCATAAAATACTTCAACATATTGCCGGAAGTTATTATATCATAAAATATTGAAAATGTGATAACTGGTGAAATAAAATCGGAAAGTGAGATCGACGAGCCGGCCGGCAGGAGCGAGACACGAAACATCCACAGAAGCGGGAATATCATAATCACCAGTATGAAAATAAGAAATATATATTTGACAACTCTCATCTGAATCCTTTCTGCCGGAGCAGACCGAATTGGATAATCGAAAACAATGCAATAATCACAAAAAGAATATAGGCGGACGCCGAGGCATAGCCGAATTCGAAACGATTCAGACCGGTTTCGTATATAAAATAAACGGCCGTGGAGCTGCCATAACGGCCTCTGGTCATTACGAAAATTTCTACGAAGACCTGAAACGACTTTATGGTGTTAATGACGATAATAAACAGTATTACCGGCTTCAAAAGCGGCAGCGTGATCGACATGAATTTTCTCCACAGACCGGCCCCGGCTACTTCGGCCGCTTCAAATAATTCGCGCGGTATCGATTTTAATCCGGCCAGAAACAGGAGCATATAATATCCGACCGACATCCAGACATCCATGGCCATTACCGAAAAAAGCGCCGTTTTCTTTGAAAGCAGGAAACCGTTGTCGGGAGGGGAGAGACCGATTATCTTCGCCAGAAGATAAATATATCCGCCGCGCGAGTAAAGATTGGTGAATATCAAGGCGATGACCACCATTGAGGTTATCGACGGCATAAAATAACCGGAGCGGAAAATCGTCCGACCCGGGAATTTTTTATCTATTAGAAGTGCCAGCAACAAAGCAATTATAGTCGTGACCGGGATTGTCCCGATTACAAATATAAGTGTATTTTTCAAAGAGAGCAGAAAATCGTGATCGGAGAGAAGAGCGACGTAATTTTCAAATCCAATCCAGCTGTAAGATGAATTGAGCAGCTTATAATCGGTAAAACCGAGATAAAGAGAATACAATAAAGGAAAAAGCCAGAAGACAATGAGGGTGACTATCCAGGGGGTCGCGAACAGCCAGCCGGTAAATCTGCGAGACTTCATCGCATCTTTAATAATTTTTCGATTTCGATTTTGGCTTTATAAAGCCGTTCCGCCATCGGGGCGCCGTTGAAAAGGATATCCTCCAGGGCCGTCTCTATTATATCTTCGACATACACCCATTGGGGAATAGCCGGCGGTGATTGCGACGAATTCATCTGTACCACGAATGTCTGCAAATTGATATCATCGGCAAAAAAGGGATCCTTGGTCGTTTCCTTGTTTGAAGGATTGGCCGAGTAGTTGGCCTTGCAAAACAGCAGTTGGTTTTCCGCATTGGTCACAAACCTGATAAAATCAAGCGCCGCCGCCTTATGGTCTGATTTAGCATTGACAGCCAGATATTCGCCGCCTGCAAAAGATTTACCGGGAAATTTGGGGCCCGGTATCAGAGTCGTCGTAAAATTGAAATCAGGTTTTTCATTTCTAATACGTTTCAATAGCCAGTCGCCGGAAATAACCACGCCCACCTTGTCGTCAAGAAATGCATCCTCCAACCGTCGCTGGGTGTCGACCATCGAGCAACTGTCCGATAGTTCCTTGTAAAATTTAAGCGCTTTGTACGCTTTGTCACTCGAAAACACACAGTACTTACCGTTTTTGCTTATAATCCGCCCGTCATACGACCAGAAAAACGGCAGAAATTTCTTATACAGCCGGTGTTTCTCGGCCGCGTTCGAGCCGAATCCATATACATCCTTACCCAGCGAGTCGATTTTATAGCAAACCTCTTTTAATTGCGGCCAGTTGGTCGGTACGAATTTCTGTCCGTATTTGGCCCGATTCATTAAATCACGATTTATAAACAGTACTCTGGTTCCCAGAATCCAGGGGAATCCATATATTCTGTCATTATAGATAACCGGCGCCCAGTTATAAAAGCGGGCCGTATCATTCACGACGCTATCGGTGATATCGGCCAGATGTCCCGTCGATGAAAACTCGGGAACCCAATCCGAGCCGAGTTCGATAATGTCAGGGGCCGTTCCCGATGAGAAGGCGACGACTATTTTTTCATGGCCATTCGCCCACGTAAGATCGGTGCGGTTGACCTTTACATTCGGATGCGCTTTTTCATAATCCAAAACCATTTTCTCGATAGTCGGACTGATTGACGGATCGGTCCAGAATTGCCACCATTCAAGGGTGATATTGCCTTTGGGTTGACTTTCTTTGGAGCAGGACATAAAGCCTGCCGCCAATATTACCAATAAAGCGGAAAGTATATATTTTGTTTTCATGGCTCGAGAATAAATCTCCTGATGATTCATGTCAAGTTAAACTTTTTGTTGATTTGACAGCTGCCGATTGCTTAAATCCGTATATGTGGTTTGACGGCAGTACATTACCGACACTGATTTTCTCAATAATATCCTTCATCATCGTTTTATACACCATCTGGTCTGTCAGGTCGGGAAGGAAATTCAAAATTCGCGAAATCCCGGGATTAAATGCGGTCGAGGAGGCAGTCGGACGCGCCACCGAGATGGGGGCCGCGATTCTTTATACTCCCGGATGGGGGGGCGATATTCAAAGGCCGACGACCATCGCTTCCATGAATATATTATCAAAAGTTGCCGAAAAAACAGCCGAATACGATTGCCGTTTATTGTATCCGACTCACGACCCGGTTATTATGGCGGTGGCCCAGGAGGTTGCCCGTGAAGGTTACGCCCGTGCCGGTTATCCGGAGCGATTCAAAGCCGACGACATCTTTTACATTTCGTCCTCGCAATTCGGTTATGCGGCGGCCGTAGACGGTATCATCAGCCGCTCGAAACCGGCCTCGATTTTCCTGCTGGGGACTTTCGAGGCCGAGTCGCTTATCCTCGCCGAAACCGGTAATTCTATCGGCGCGATTCAAATTGCGGGAACCGACTCGACCATACAGTTATCTTTCTTTATTGTCGCCTGCGATTACACTTTGATTGGCGAAGAACTTTTCGCCGCCTCCGGTTATCTTTCCGGCAACGAATCGATCCTTTCCAGCGTCAAGGCGCAGGATATTTTGAAAATCCTGATTGCATTATTTATAATCATCTCAATTATTTGGGCGACCATCGATCCTTCATCAACCTGGTGGCAATTCTGATGCAAACCCGTATTCCGCTTCTGGTCTGTCTTATTTCCGGCGTTATCATGTTTGCCCAGTATTTTTCCTCTCTTCCGATCGCGAAATCAATTTATGAAAACATCCTCGAGTGGTGGCAGATAATTTTCGCCTTCACGCTTTTTGTCGGCGTCGCCGCTTTTATTAAAACCAACCTGAAGAGCATTTCGCAAAAAAAAGAAACACCGTACCGTACGATCTCCCTCATTGGATTATTCCTGATGCCGATACTGGCCCTGATCGGCGGGACCAAAATCGATTCTCCGTTTTTATGGGCCTTTGAAAATATGCAGGCGCCGATGCAGGCGACCGTTTTTTCACTGCTGGCTTTTTTTGTGGCGTCGGCATCATACCGAGGTTTTCGCGCGCGGTCGATTTCGGCTTCGATTCTTCTTGTGACCGCCTTAATCGTTTTGATTGGTCGCGTTCCCATTGCCGAATTGATATCCGAATCTTTCCCCAAAATCGGTTTCTGGATACAGAATTATCCGTCGATGTCCGCCCGGCGCGCCATATTGATCGGTATCGGGCTTGGCTCTATGACCACGGCGTTACGCGTGATCCTGGGAATCGAACGAACCTATCTGAGGGGAAACTGATTTAATGAAATCCAGATGGATAATCTTCGCGGGCATGTTTCTGATAGTCGTTGTTTCCTACATTCTATCTATTCCGTTTGATACTCAACCATCACCTGAAGTACAAAAAGCATTCGATTATATCGAAAATCTTCCGGAATCATCGGTTATCCTTTTTTCATTCGATCATGAGGCTTCATCTCTTCCCGAGATAAAACCGATCACCCTGGCGTTGCTTCGACATGCGTTCAGAAGTAAAGCGAAAGTCGTCGGGCTGTCGCTGTTCGCTGAAGGAACGGCCATCGGTTATCGTATGATGACGAAAGCCGCCGATGAATTCGGCTTGAAATACGGCCGTGATTATGTCTTCCTCGGCTTCAAACCGCAGCATATCTCGGCTATTCTGGGCATCGGCGAATCCATCACGCGCGTTTTCCCCGAGGATTACCTTGGCAACAAAACCGATACCATTCCGATCATGCGCGGCATCAATAATTATGACGACATCGACATGGTAATTACGATTGCCGACGGTGACCGCCCGGCGCAGTGGATCGAATACGGCGGGGCGCGGTACAATCAACAGATTATGGCCGGTTTGACGGCGGCCATGATTACCTCATACGATCCCTATCTGGCATCGGGACAGCTTTATGCGGTCGTCGGCGGATTGAAAGGTGCCGCCGAGTACGAAAACCTGTATGGTAAGCGCGGCGGCGGTAATCGCGGCATGCTGGCGCAGACATCGGCGCACTTTTACGTGATTGCATTGATTATAATCGGTAACATTATTTATTTCCGAGGTCGGAAGCAGCAGGGGAGAGGCTAAAATGGATTTCGGAACCCTGATAGCGGGGATTCTTACGCTGGCGATTTATACTTTTCTATATAAGGATAATCCCATCTATCGAATCGCCGAATCATGGCTGATCGGTTTGTCGATCGGCTACACGCTGGTGATTTTCTGGCAGACGACGCTGGTTGATAATCTTTTTAATCCGCTGTTCGGCGACGGCAAGCTTGTTATGATTTTACCGTTGATACTCGGTCTTTTGATGTTCAGTCGTTTCTCCAAAAAGATATCCTGGATGTCCCGCATTCCGATTGCCTTTATGATCGGCGCCGGGGCCGGCGTCGCTATTCCGGCCATGCTCTATGCGCGGACGTTGAAACAGGTCTCCGCCTCGGTGGTGCCGCTGCTTGGCGAAAAAGGGGCTTTTAATTTTGAAGCTCTGGTTGTCGTCGTCGGACTTTTGTCGACCCTGGCCTATTTTTATTTCAGCCGCGAGCACAAAGGTATCATGGGTAAAGCGGCCAGGCTGGGGACATATTTCCTGATGATATTTTTCGGAACGACTTTCGGTTATACGGTGATGTCGCGGATGTCAACCTTCATCGGCCGAATTGATTTTTTACTGACCGACTTTTTGCATGTAATTAAATGACCTGCTCCAGATGTAAAATCAAAATGATAGAGCAAAAGCGTTCTTTTCACAAAAGAAGAAAATGGGTTTGCCCTAAATGCGGTCGCGTAAAATTCCAGCAGCCAAAAGAGAAAAAGTAGATGGACACAAAAATCGGTACCTCCGGGTACAGCTTCGAAGACTGGAAAGGTCCCTTTTATCCCGCCGATATTAAAAAGGGAAAATATCTTGACTATTATGTAAAATATTTTCCGGCCGTCGAGATAAATTCGACGTACTATCGTATCCCGCATCCGGCCGTGATGGCCAACATAGAAAAGAAAACACCCGAAAATTTCGAATTCATAGTCAAGACACCGAACACTCTGACACATAAGAGAAAAAATATTAATGAAGCGGTAAAGCGATATCATGAATGTCTCAAACCGATGCAGGAATCCGGAAAATTAAAAGGACTTCTGGCGCAGTTCCCATATTCCTTTAAATTCTCCCCGGTCAATCTGGATTATATAAAAAAATGCCGCGAAATTTTACAGCCGCATGAACTTTTTGTCGAATTTCGTCACGAAAGCTGGGTAAATAGAACGATGTATGATACCTTCAAGAAAAATAACATCGGCTATGTCGCCGTCGATGAACCGCCCCTTCGCGGCTTGCTCAGTCCCGATTTGTTTAACACCACCGAGACCGCTTATATCAGGCTGCACGGCCGTAATGCCGAACAGTGGTGGAGTGGCGGTGCACTCCGATACGATTATGACTACGGTGACGAGGAGCTCGACGAATGGAAAAAGAAGATCGAAAAAATGAAGGACAAGGCGAAAAAGCTATACATATTCTTTAATAATTGCCATCTGGGTCAGGCCGTTAAGAACGCCCGGGAGATGATGCAAAAATTGAATTTGTGAATTTTTTATGTTGACCGGGATATATCTGATTTTAAATTGGTTTATTTATTGAGGCTGTATGGACGACTATTTAAAACTTGTAAATATCCGCAAAGCGTACGGTGAAAAGGTCGCAGTCAATAATTTAAGCCTATCGGTGCCGAAAGGTTCCATCTACGGCATCATCGGACCTAACGGGGCGGGCAAGACGACGACGATCCGGATGATTATGGATATTATCGCGCCGGATGCAGGGGATATCCTGATAAACGGCGGCAAAGTCACCGGTGAATTCAAGAATAACGTCGGCTATCTTCCTGAAGAACGCGGCCTTTATAAAAAAATGACGCTGGAAGAGGTCATCGTCTTTTTTGCCGAACTGAAAGGATTCCCGAAATCGCGGACGCTTGAATTAATCGACGGCTGGTTGGAAAAGATGTCCTTAAGCGATTACAAAAAGAAAAAGGTCGAGGAGCTTTCCAAGGGAATGCAGCAAAAGCTGCAGTTTATCACGACTGTAATTCATCAGCCGGAGATGATTATTCTGGATGAGTTATTCTCCGGCCTCGATCCGCTTAATATAGAACTTATTAAAGACATTCTCATGGAAGAAAAACGAAACGGCATAACCATTCTCTTTTCCACGCATGTTATGGAGCAGGCCGAAAAGCTGTGCGATTTTATTTGCCTTATAAACAAGGGACAAAAAGTCCTGGACGGTAAACTTGCCGATGTCAAGGCCAAATTCGGATCCAACACGCTGCAGGTCGACATGGAAGGTGACGGCGCCTTTTCTCGCGAAATTCCCGGCGTGGAGGAAATGATCGAGTTTAACAACTATATCGAGCTGAAAATGACACCGGATGCCGACACGCAGGAAATTCTTCGCCGCCTTGCGGAAAAAGTAAAAATCCGGCGTTTCGAAATCATGGAGCCGTCACTCTACGAAATCTTTATTAAGGTCGCCCGCATCGATCCCCGGGAACTTATTGAGGAGCAAGCCGGCCATGTCTAAGCTGTGGGTTATAATAAAGCGCGAATACGCCCAGGTGGTTAAAAAGAAATCATTTCTGATCGGTATTATTTTGACACCCGCTTTTATGGCTATGGTTATTATTCTTCCGGCCATGCTGGCGACAAAAAAACCGGATACGGTCGAAAATATCGCTATTATCGACACGGACGGTCAGGGGATAGGGGAAAGGTTCGCCGAAGGAATAAAGGCTTATAAGCTCGACGATTCCAGCCCGGCTTACAATGTTACCGAAATACTGAATTTAAATCCCGATGACTCGGTCGCGGTCGATCGTGCACGAAAAAGACTCGATTCGCTGATTCTGGCCAAATCATTGAAGAGTTATCTGATTATTGATAATGGTATCGAAAGTAATGATTCCTGCTTTATGGTGGCAAAATCTTTCGGCCTTCAAACCTCACGGCGTTTCGATAAGGTAATTTCTAGAATCCTCTCCGAGATGCGTCTGGAAAAATCGGAAATCAATCTCGGCACCGATTCGGTCATGACACTGACGCGGCGTATCGTTTTTGAACAACAGGCGCCGGGCGGCAAGGAAAGAGATTTCCTGACGACCTATTTCGCCGGCCTGATTTTTATAATGATAATATTCGTAACGGTGGTGACGTACGGTCAGGTTCTGATGCGCTCGGTAATCGAAGAGAAAAATTCGCGGATCGTCGAGGTGATGGTATCATCAGTGTCACCCTTCCAGCTGATGGGCGGCAAAATTATCGGTCTCGGGTTGGCCAGCTTGACCCAGGTTGGTATCTGGGTGGCTTTAGGTGCCATTATCTACGTTTTTAAGGGTAATATAAATATCGCGCCGGCCATTTCCGATACCGTTTTCAATCCGGTTTTTATTATCTATTTCATTTGCTTTATGCTTCTGGGTTATTTGATGTACTCGACGATTTTTGCACTCATCGGCGCCATAGTCAATAATGAAAAGGAAGCTCAGAATTTTATTTTTCCGGTAACGATGCTCAATATTCTGCCGATCCTTATGGGCTCTTATATCATTCAGGAGCCGGAATCGACCCTTGTCACGGTTCTCTCGTTAATACCCTTTCTGACACCGACCATGATGATTCTTCGCCTGAATATAATGGGACCGGAAACATTCAGTTTCGTAAATCCCATAATATTCGAAGCGACCCTGGGAGTTATTCTGACCTTCCTGGCGACGCTCGGGATTATCTGGGTCACCGGGAGGATTTTCAGAGTGGGAATTTTGATGTATGGCAAACGACCGACATTACCGGAAATTTTAAGATGGATAACATATAAATGATGGTAGATAAAAATAAATCAAGAGTCAGGTTGGCCATTTTAACGGTGGCCGGTCTCTTTATATTATTCTTGATGCTTATGAATTTCAAATTTTCCGAATCGATTTCCAAGACCATTGATATTCCCGAAAAAACCGATTCTATCGACTTCGCTCTTCCCGATAGCAACATCAGTCAGGCCATCTATCTGAATTTGAAATCGGCCATCGCGGTCGATAATAATTCCGGCAAGGTTATCTATTGTTATAACGCTGCAAACATCAGGCCGGTCGCCTCACTTTCCAAACTTCTTTCAGTGATGATAATCTATGATAAGTACGATCCCGATACAATCATCGAAATCAGCAAAGCCGATAGTTACAGATCGTCCAGATCGGTGTTTCGAACAGGGGATAGGGTGAAGGCTAAAGATCTCCTCCATGCGGCCTTACTGCGGTCGGATAACCGTGCTACCCGCGCGCTGGCGCGAACTGTTTCGGGAAGTATCGAAAATTTCGTCAAGGAAATGAATCAGCGTGCCGAAAAATTGGGTCTGGAAGATACCAAAATGTATGACCCGACCGGGCTCGACCAACGTAACTGCTCGACCGCGGCCGACTGCGCCCGGCTGATAAATACGGTCATAAAAAATTATCCCGAAATCGCGCACATCAGCAGCCTGAAAAAATATAATCTTAAGCCGGTTAATCGTAAACGAACGAAACGATTGATCAATACCAATAAAATGGTTTTCTCCAAATACAATGTTATCGCCGGTAAAACCGGCTATATTATCGAGTCGGATTATTGCCTCGTCACCGTCCTCGAAAATGACAGGGGCGAACAGGTCACGATTGTCGTCCTCGGTGCGCCCGGCCCCAAAACCCGTTTCCGCGAGGCGCGCCGCCTCGCCAACTATGCCTTCGGCCAGATCGGCTAATTACCGATAGCATAATCTACTATAGTGAATCATTGACATTTTTTGAACAATCGTTATATTAATATTGATATTCATTGTGTATCTTGATAGGGAAGAGGATGCAAAAGGCGCGGCGAATCACGATTTTATTGTCAATTTCGTTAATTATTGCTTCTGTCGGTCTTGCTTCCGACAAACCGATTTCATTCGAGAATGGGATAAAAATCGTGCTGAAAGTGGATTCGTCGGTTATTCGCGGTAAGGTGCGCGAAATAAAACCGACCGGTATCGCCGTCTACAGTAAAAAGGAAGGTTCGAGATTTTATTTTAAAGATCAAATCGATCAGATTTATTATCGCGAAGTACCTTCATGGAACACCGGCATGTTGTGCGCGTTTCTGGGTTTGTTTGTCGGTGGATTAATCGGCTATGCCATCGATGGCCTGGGGAATGAGGAATCCGAAAATACACCCTTCGGTCAGGAGCCGGTCGAATCCGACGCAACAAACATGGTTTTGATTGCGGGCTGCGCCGTTGGAGGGGCGCTAATCAGCGGCGGGCTGGGTTCAAATATCGGGGAGTATATCAAGGTTGACACCGAGAGCATTTTTGATAAGAATAAGAGGATATTCGATTTCGGCCTTAAGAATGTCGACCACTCGATATATTTAACAGTTCGCGTCGGATTTTGAGTATGAATAAAGTCAAAGTATCGCGATTGTCCATAATCAACACCTTTCTTTTAATTTTTCTAATAATCATAATTCAAACGACCTGCGGTTCCGCCACAGAAATTAATTGCGGGGATGTTGTCAAAATGGTGCTATCCAAAGATTCCTCGCAAGTAAAAGGAAGATTGGAAGAAAAAGGTCCGGAGCGAATATGTATATTTAACTCGCTTGGCGGACTAAGGTTTTTCGATAGCAGTGAAATAGCGCGCGCTTATGTTTGCAAGAGCCCTCGAAATGGAGCCGTTAGGGCGGGTGCGGGAATAGGTATGCTTGTTGGTGGAGCAATCGCCTGCTACTTTGAATGGCCGAAAAAGGAAGATGCGGAAGTAAATATGTACGGCACTACGGTAGTGGTAAAAGGGGGCGGCGAATATCATGAGACTAATCTCTGGGTCATTTTGGCCGGGATCGTGGGAGGAGCACTACTTGGGGCCGGAATAGGATCTTTATTCATTGAGAATATCGAGGTGAATCCCGGCGATCTTTTTATGGCGGATCCCAAACCTATTACCATAAATCAAGCGTTCTCACCTGAATCAATATCCCTGTTAGTTAAACTAAAACTTTAACGCTAATCGTAATCATGAAATATGCTAATCACATAATTCTGATAATACTCTGGACGTTTATAATAAACGCGGTTCTTGGTAATCTCGCCCTCGACGCCAAATCGATTATGGCCGGTGAATGGGTCGAGCTTTATTTATACAAAACAGGTCATACAACGGTCGAGGGCAAATTATTATTAAGGGATTTGGATAGTGTTGGCGTTTTACATGACAATGATAGCCAGTCGTTTTATCCCTTAGGCGATATTTATACTATAAGCACGCATCGCAGATTTTCCGATAATGCCATAGGAAAAGGAACGGGATTCGGTGCCATTGTCGGCAGCGCCGCAGGTTTCCTCGTAATCTCAACATCACGAGAAAAAAATTATGCCGCCACCATTATTTACGCCATGGTTGGGAGTATAGTCGGTTTGGCTATCGGCGCCTTTGTTAGTGAGAATATGATAATAAATAGACGAAATATGTTTATTGCTTATGAAACGATAGAGGATTCACCGCCCGAATACGCCGAGTACATAAAATGCGGGGAGAAAGTTGAGATTAAGCGGAGGGGAGTGCCCTTTATATACAAGGGTATTCTCCAGTCAATTGCGTCCGATAGCCTGAAATTAATCAACGAGATCGGTACCGTGGAGACCTTTACCGTTGACGAAATTTCAAAGGCTTGCGTCCGTAGGCCGGATCTAAAAAAAGGTGCGGAAGAAGGCTTTGCATATGGCCTTTTGGCCGGCACGATGATTAACGTTTTTCATTTTGGTCTGGATTCGGGAGATCTTGCAAGATCAGTAGCATTTGATTTCGGCGGTGGGCTGCTTGGCGCGATTATCGGTCTTATTTATCATCCGGATCGAAGGATTATGATTGACATTGATAATTCGTGGCAAATGCCGCGCTGCCATATAAATCCAGAAAAGAGGGGGGGGTGAGAATTTATCGATGCCGGAAGGCATTAATAAGTAATGGTGTCCCAAAAGATATATTATGTTAACTTATATCTTATATATCCATGCATTTTTGAGAACAACCCAAATCTTATTTAACCACAATATTAATAAGCCGGTTCGGAATATATATCTTCTTGATTATATCGCTGCCTTTCGTGTAAGGCACAATCCTTGAATCTTCCAGTGCCGCCATCAATACATCAGCTTCAGAAGAATCCCTTGCAATCGATATCTCCGAGCGCCTTTTCCCGTTAATCTGCACCGCTATAGTCACCGAATCGAATTTCATCGCCTTTTTGTCATATTCCGGCCACTCCGTCTGAAATATGGAAAACTCCTGACCACACATCTGCCACATTTCTTCGGCCAGATGCGGCGCCAGCGGCGATATCAATTGAATTGTCTTCAGGATAGCATAATCATTTAAAGCCGAATCAGAGATTTTATCGCTGGCGAAATCGCGGCAGAATTCCATTAAAGCCGCAATTGCAGTATTGATCTGAAGTCTCTCGATATCGTCGCCGACACGTTTAATGGTCTGGTTTAGCCTGATATATATATCCCGTTCATATTCGGGAAGCTTTTTGAAGTTAAAGTAAGACTTTAAGTCGGCATCCGAATTTCGATAAAAACTCGTCATCGGATATAATCGATTTTTGACGAATTTCTCTATCCCGACCAGAACTTCATTCGACCAGAGGACTTCTCTTTCGGCCGGAGCGGTGAAAAACATCCCCAGACGAGTGATATCGACACCGCGTTCTTTCATCAAGCCGGTCGGGGAGACGACATTACCTTTCGATTTCGACATCACCTCGCCGTTGGCATCCATGACCAATCCGTGATTAAACAATATTGTTGCCGGCTCTTCGTCTTTGACAATACCCAGATCCTTCAAAAATTTATGGAAAAAGCGGAAGTAAATCAAATGCCCCGTGGCGTGGGTAATGCCGCCGATATATTTATCGATCGGCAGCCAGCTATCCAGTTTTTTACCATCAGCCAGTACCTGATTGTTATTGGGATCTATATATCTCAGGTAATACCACGACGAGCATACAAAGGTGTCCATCGTATCCGGATCGCGCTTCGCCTCTCCCCCGCAGCTCGGACATTTGGCATTAATATATTCCGGAACATCAGCCAGCGGCGATCTTCCTTTGGGAATGTAGTCTTTGACTTTGGGCAACAAAACCGGCAGATCTTTCTCAGGAACCGCCCTTGGTCCGCATTTCGGACAGTGAATTATCGGAATCGGCGCGCCCCAGTATCGCTGCCGCGAAATCGACCAATCGCGCAGCTTATAATTGACTTTCTGACGACCGATCCCCTGCTTTTCGGCATACTCGCTGACCTTTTTTATACCGTCAATCCCTTCACAGCCATCGAATTGATCTGAATTAACCATAATGCCGTATTCGACATAAGCATCTTCCATCGTCTCAACATCAAGCGTCGTCTGCTTATCAGGATGAATCACTACTTTTATCGGAATATCATATTTTTTGGCAAATAGAAAATCGCGGCTGTCATGCGCCGGAACCGCCATCACGGCGCCGGTTCCATAACCGGCCAGGACGTAATCGGCCACCCAGAGCTGTATCTCCTCACCGTTAAACGGATTGATCGCATATTTGCCGGTAAAAACACCGTCTTTTTCACCGACCACCGAGGCCCGGTCGATTTCGGAGCGCAGAAGCACCTCTTTACGATACGCCTCGATTTTTGTCTTATATTCACCCTCCAGATTCAGACTTTCAATCAGCGGTGATTCCGGTGCGATAGCCATAAACGTCACCCCGTAAATGGTATCGGGGCGGGTCGTGAATATCGGCAGCTTCTCCCCTGACTCTTTGATTATAAAATCGACCTCAAGGCCGTGGGAACGCCCGATCCATTCTTTTTGCATCGTTTTGACATTTTCCGGCCAGCCTGGCAGCAAATCCAAACCATCAATCAAACGATCGGCATATTCCGTTATTTTGAAATACCATTGCTTCAGCTCTTTTTTCTCGACCGGCGTTTCACACCGCTCGCACCGACCGTTGACGACCTGCTCATTGGCCAGCACCGTTTTGTCTTCCGGGCACCAGTTTACCCAGCCGGTTTTCTGATACGCCAATCCCTTTTTAAACAACTGCACGAACATCCACTGCGTCCACTTATAATATTCCGGATCGCAGGTTGCCACTTCGCGCGACCAATCATATGAGACGCCTGTCTTTTTCAGCGTATCCCGGGAAACCTCGATATTTTTATATGTCCATTCCGCCGGATGCATCTTATGGCTGATAGCCGCCCGTTCCGCCGGAAGTCCGAAGGCATCCCAGCCGAACGGATGCAAGACATCCTTACCCTTCATTTTCTGATAGCGCGCCGTGGCATCACCCAGGATATAATTGCGAAAATGCCCCATGTGGATGTCACCGGACGGATAGGCGTACATCACCAGCATATAATATTTATCTTTTTCAGGGAAATCGGGCGTTTTATATATCTGCTCTTTCTCCCAGATTTTCTGCCACTTTCCCTCAATGGTCCTGAAATCATATTTGGGCTGATATTTTGTTTTCATTTTTAAACCGTGTCTCTAAAAAATCCGGCAAATTAAAAACCGAATTTATGCAAATCTAAAGTGTTTATCAAGGATTTTCGGCCGGGAATCAAATTTATTAATAGTATTCCGGTTTGCCGGCGGATCGAAATTTATTTAAAAATATCGTCCCGTATGAATACTCATTCATTATTGCGCCTTTGATTTTCTCGAGATAATTACAAAATCCGCCATCTGTTTTCTTCTTGACCGAATAAAGCGTATCGGTCGAATAAACCGCAAACCGGGGAATCGTGAAACCGAAACGACTTTTTCTGAAAGACGAGAGCGAAAAACCACGCTCATAGCCATTCTCAGCCGCCGTCCCTTCCACATTTTTATTAAACCGTCCGAACGGATAACTTATATATTTCACATCTTTACCGGTCAGATCTTCAAGACCCTTTTTTGACCTTTCCAGTTCGAGTTTTAACATCCGGTCGGATAATCGCGACAAATCAATATGCGAAAAGCCGTGCGAACCGATTTCGACACCGGCCTCCGACAATTTTCTGATTTGCTCACGAGAAAGGTGGCGGGTAAGCCATATCCCGCCCGCATAATCCCACCCCGCCTTTCTCCCGATATAGCCGAACGGTACAAAAACCATTGCCGGTATTTTTTTCTGGAATAAAATCGGCCAGGCAAATTCGTAAAAAGAGTCGTAACCGTCATCAAAAGTTATTGAAATACGCCGGTTGTTTTCCGATGATTTAAAACAATCGGTAAGCGAAACGAATTCATATCCCGCATCAATCAATCCGGTTAAAAGTCTCTCCAGCCGCCCGGGAGAATAATTATTTAATCCCGGCGAAAAACTTCTGCCGGTATTATGAAAGGCGAGTATGGTCACTTTTTCAGAATAATATTATCTCGACAAGCCGATAACCCAGCCGGAATTCTTTAAATCTTTGCGGCCGACCGAACCGAGAGCGGTGATGGTTAAATCATCGAAATTTAAAACCTGCTGCGCCACATCCTGAATGTCAGCCGGTGTGATATTCATCAATTTTTTAAGCGTTTCTTTCGAGGTCGTGTATTTTCCCAAAAGAAGTTCCTGCCGACCGAGTCGATTCAGGCGGCCGGTGGTCGACTCCATACCGAGAAGCATATTGCCCTTAAACTGATCTTTTATCTTATCCAGTTTGGATCCCGATAACTTTTTCTTTTTTATTTTTTTGAATTCATTCAGGATAATTTCGACCGCGCTTTGAAAATGTTTTCTGTCAGTCGCCAGGTAAGCGCCGAAAACGCCGCCGTCTCGATAGAAATCGGGAAATGTGAAAACGGTATACGCCAGACCGCGCTCCTCACGTATTTTCTGGAATAGTACCGACGACATTCCGCCGCCCAGATAAGTATTCAATACCAGCAGTTTTATTCGGTCGGGATGATTATAACTGATTCCGGGAAAACCGAGACATACATGGATCTGGTTGGAATTGTTCGGGAAAAACTTCATCGATGTCCCGGTCGATTTTATTGTCGGTTTGCGATCACCGTTTTTACCGGCAGGGAAATCGAGCTTATCCCTTATCAATCCGACAAGTTTTCGGTGCGAGATATTTCCGGCCGCCGCCACAACCGTATGACCGGTCCGATAGTTCCTTTTCATATAGGCCTTTAATCGCACCCGGTCGTATGATTGAACCGTTTCTTCGGTTCCCATGATTGGCCACCCGATCGGCTGGTTCCGCCAAAAATCGTTGGAAAAAAGCTCGTGAATATAATCCGACGGCGTTTCATTTATCTCACGTATTTCTTCGATAACGACCAGCTTTTCACGCTCGATATTGGCCGAGGTCATGGTCGAGTTCATCAGAATGTCGGCCAGAATATCGACCGACTCCTCGAGATGTTCGTCAAGCACGAGGGCATGGTAGCAGGTCTGTTCGCGTGAAGTAAAAGCATTCAGTGCCCCGCCCAATGATTCGAGAGAAGCGGCGATTTTCAGCGCCGAACGAGTTTTTGTCCCTTTAAAGAGCATATGCTCGATAAAATGAGACATCCCCTTTTCATCCGCCTTTTCATCCCGTGAACCGACATCGATCCAGACCCCGATGGCAATCGATCGAGCCGCCGGGATCTTCTCCGTCACAATACGCAGTCCGTTATCGAGAACGGTCTTATTATATACTACTTCCTGATTCGCTGTCATTTCCGTTTCCATTCGGCAATTATTTTTTGGCTCCGTATGAACCGCTCTTTTTGAGCAACGCTTTCCGTGATAGCCTGATTTTACCTTCCGGATCGATAGCAATAACCTGGACATCCACTTTATCGCCGAGTTTTAGAAAATCTTCGACCCGTTGGACATGACTGTGATCGATTTCGGAAATATGCAGCAATCCGTCGGTACCGGGCAGAATCTCGACAAAAGCGCCGAAATTGGTTATTCGCCGAACCGTCCCGGTGTAGACTTTGTTGATCTCCGGCTCTTCGACAATCGCTTCCACCATCTGCCTGGCCTTCTCCCCCGCTTCACCGTCAACCGATGCAATCAATACGGTACCGTCATCATCAATATCGATTTTGGCGCCTGTGGCCTCGACAATGGAGCGAATCGTCTTGCCGCCCGGCCCGATAACCTCACCGATTTTCTCGACCTTGATTTTCAGGGTGATAATACGCGGAGCGTAAGCCGAAAGCTCGCTGCGGCTTTTGGCAATCGTCGCGTTCATTTTGTCAAGAATATGTAACCTGGCCGCCTTCGCTTTTTCCAGGGCCTGAGCCATAATGTCCAGATTTATACCGGATATTTTTATATCCATTTGATAGCCGGTAATGCCTTCGGATGTGCCGGTCACCTTAAAATCCATATCGCCGAAATGGTCTTCGTCGCCCAGAATATCGGTTAAGATAATGACCTTTTCTTCCTCTTTTATCAGACCCATCGCCACGCCCGCCACCGCCGCCTTGGTCGGGACACCACCATCCATCATAGCCAGCGAACCGCCGCACACCGATGCCATCGAAGACGAGCCGTTCGACTCCATAATATCGGAGACGATTCTGATGGTGTACGGGAACCGGTCCTCGACCGGTATAATCGGTTGCAACGCACGTTCCGCCAGAGCGCCATGCCCGACCTCACGGCGGCTGACGCCCCGAATCGGACGCACCTCGCCGGTCGAAAACGACGGGAAATTATAATGGAGCATATAGCTCTTGGTTGATTCCCCTTCCAGGTCATCGACCCGCTGTTCGTCTATCTTGGTGCCCAGCGTCAGAGTAACCAGAGCCTGGGTCTGACCGCGCGTAAAAAGTGCCGATCCGTGAGTCCGCGGCAGCACTCCCACTTCGCAGGTAATCGGCCGCACTTCATCCGGACCGCGCCCGTCAATCCGCTTGTTATCCTCAACTATCATCCGGCGCATGATGGCGGCATCAAGATCGTATATAACGCTATCGATAGAACTTTCCGATTCCGGGAATTCTTCGGCCAGAGCCTCTTCAATTTCCAATTGCAAATTCCGTTTTTTCTTACGGCGCTCATCTTTGTCGGCAATATTATTGTATTCTTCCAGACGCGCCCTGGCCATCTCGGTCACTTTGGCCGACAGAGCTTCATCGACGACGACCGGCTTGTATTCAAACTTCGGTTTACCGGCCGTCTCTTTTAATTCATCGATTTTCGCGACGATTTTTTTGATATTGTCATGACCAAAAGCTAAAGCGGCAATCATGTCGGCTTCGGAAATCTCTTTTCCGCCGCCTTCGACCATCGTAATCGAATCACTCGAACCGGCCATCGTCAGATTAATATCGGATTCCTCCAGTTCGGCAAACGTCGGGAAAATAACGAACCGCCCGTTGACTCGTCCCACGCGGACACCCGCTATCGTCTTCGTAAACGGAATATCAGAGATAACCAGCGCCGCCGCCGTCCCGCTTAAGCCTAAAATATCGGCATCATTTTCCATATCGGAGGACAGCACTATATTATGGCATTGCACCTCATTTTTAAATCCTTCGGGAAAAAGAGGCCTTATCGGGCGATCGGTAATCCTCATCGATAGTATCTCTTTTTCGCTCGGTCGCCCCTCACGTTTGAAAAAGCCGCCCGGGATCTTCCCGGCCGCATATGTTTTTTCGCGATAATCGACCGTCAGGGGGAAAAAGTCCCGCCCTTCAAGAGGCTTATCCGTCGCACATACCGCCGACAATACCATCGTATCACCCAATCTCGTCAGAACCGCACCATTCGCCTGAAGCGCCAGCTTACCGGTTTCAAGACTCAGCTTTTTTCCATCCAATTCTAATTCGATCTTATGTACCATTGTTTTCTTTCCCCCGGTCTATCGTCTGATATTCAACTGGTCGATTAACTGGCGATAGCTCTCGATATCATTGTCCATTAAATAATTAAGCAACCTTCTGCGTCGTCCGACTTTTTTCAGCAGACCGCGACGGCTGTGGTAATCCTTTGAATGTGCTTTCAGGTGCTCCGTTAAGGCATTGATATCCTCGCTGAGGATAGCAATTTGCACCTCCGGTGAGCCCGTATCCTTATCATGGATACGATGCTCGGCGATGATTTCCGCTTTTTTCTCTTTTGCCACCGACATGGCTCTTTTCTCCTCTATTCTTTTAACATTAATACGCTTTTTTTGTCTTCCCGCAGCTGTTTAACCAGTTCCTCTTCATTGCCGAATTTCCTGCCCTTCCTTATAAACACCCCCGGATAGCAGAACAGTTCCTCGTCATATACATTTTCCTTAAAGTCAAATATATTTACTTCTACCGATTTGCCGGCTGCGGGATTAAAATAATTTTTCCCGATGAACATCATCCCGTCATATTTCCGGCCGTTATATTCCGCCAAACACGAATAAACGCCGTCCTCGGGCAGCAATTTCCGCGGGCTGTACTCCAGGTTGGCGGTCGGGAAACCGATTTTCGCTCCCAGCCCGATCCCCTTTTTGACTTTTCCGGCAATAATATACGGATGCCCCAGTAATTCCACGGCCGGGCTCAGATTATTTTCAGCAATAACATGCCTGATTCGCGTCGAAGAAATCGGTCGACCGTCGACTATAACCGGATCCACTATCTGCAAATCGAATGAATATTTGCGACTCAAACCCATCAGGTCGTTTATCGTCCCCGAACGGTCCTTGCCGAAGGCATGATCGTACCCAACCACCAGTTTGTTAATATTAAGTTCGTCGATCAGATAATATTTGGTAAATTCCTCCGCCGTCAGATTCATAAGTTGCTTATTAAACTCGATCACAAGCAGCGTCCCGTCGAGATATTCCGACAATAACCTGGCTTTTTCATTAATGCAGGTCAAAAGCGGCGGCGGCGAATCGGGTGTCACCAGCACCCGCGGGTGCGGTTCGAACGTGATAGCCAGAGCCCCTGATTTCTTCCGTGAAGCCGATAGGCTCAACTCTCTTAAAATGGATTGGTGCCCGAGATGAATGCCGTCAAAAGTCCCGATGGTGGCGACCACACCGGACTTTTCAGCGGAATAATTTTTTATCCCTTTGATAATTTCCAAACTCAATTTAATACCCTGACGTATTTGAAAAACTCATGTTTGTTATTCTCTACATCCATATCCGACGAATTCATCTCCGCCATTCCGATCGCCCTGATTGCTCCGGTATGATCGCAAAGCGCTACAAATTCATTGGCGTCGAAATCACTGCTGATATCCACGATATCTTTTAATTGCGGCGGCTGACCGTTTATGATGTTGGGACTGAAATTTTCGTCGACAATAATCGCCGGAAACGCCAGCACCTTTTCGATCGGTATAATATGCCTTTTCAGGATTCCGGCCTGGCGATAATACTTGATTTCATTCAGTGTGAATGCATCTTCGATGGAATATGCGCCCGCCCGGATGCGACGTAATCCGGCCAGATACGCCCCGCAACCGATACGTTCACCGATATCATTGGCGAGAGCTCTGATATATGTTCCTTTGGAACAGGACACAACGATACGCAGATACGGAATATCCATCTCCTTGAGTCTAATCTCATGAATCTCGATTTCACGTTCCGGCGGATCGATTTTTTTGCCTTTCCGCGCCAGCTGGTGTAATCTGCGCCCATTCATTTTGACCGCCGAAAATAGAGGAATTTTCTGGATGATTTTACCCTCGAATTCCTTAAGGATATTTTTGACCTCCCCCTCGGTCAACTCCGGTATCGGTTCCGATTTGTCTTTTTCGGATATACCTTCCGAATCGAAAGTCGGCGATCGCATACCGAGTTTGATTTCCGCTTCATAAGTTTTGTCGGAGACAGCTAAAAACTGGGCGATTTTTGTCGCCCGGCCCAAACAGACTATCAACAAACCGGTCGCGCGCGGATCAAGCGTCCCGGTATGGCCGATTTTTTTCTGTCCGATTGTCTGCCTGAGATTTTCAATCGCCTTATGGCTGCTCATGCCATACGGTTTATCGCACAAAAGTATGCCGTCGTACGTAATCATCCGGCCAGCTTTCCCAAATCTTCCAGCAGCTTTTCCTCCGCCGGGCTCAGCGCCATATTTATAGTACATCCGGCGGCATTAAAATGCCCGCCACCGCCGTACTTATGCGCCAGACCGGAAACATCGACATCGCCGCGCGAACGCAGTGAGACTTTGGTGACATTATCGTCTATTTCCCGTAACAGGGCACCAACGACAACACCCCGGAGGTACAATGTATATTCGGCCATCCCTTCGGTATCGGCCAGAGCGGAACCATTATCTTTTAACATCTTTTTATCAAGCGAAATCAGGCAGACTTTGCCGGCCTCGAACAATCGCGCCTTCGACAGGACTTCGCCCGTCAGTTTCAAAATCGATTCGGTATATGAAAAATAAATATTATCGCAAATCTGTCGCGGATTGGCCCCGGCCTCGATAAGCTTACCGGCGATTTCCATCGTGCGTCGGCTCGTCGATTCGAATCGGAAACGGCCGGTATCGGTCAGGATGGCGGAATAAAGCAAGGTGGCCGTATCGGAGTCTATTTTATATTCGGTATCCAGAAAAATTTCAGCCAGCATTTCCCCGACCGCGGCGGCTCTCGTATCAACCAGATTAATATCTCCGAAATCGGTGTTGTCCGGATGATGATCGATGTTTATCAGTTTTGTACCGTCGTCTATCATCCCGGAAACATCCCCGGTCCGCTGCACATCGGGACATTCGAGTACTATGACCAAATCAAAACTGCGCTCTGCACCGTCGGTCGGTTTAACTATCGATTCGATGCCCGGAAGAAATTTGTACTTTTCCGGAATGGAGCCGTGATTGGCGACCATGACATCTTTGCCCCGCTCTTTTATATACTTCGCCAGCGCCAACTGGGAGCCGATCGAGTCACCGTCGGGTCCCATGTGCGAAGTTATAAGAACCGAATGAGAATTCGCAATGGATTCGATAATCTCACTATATATTTTTTTCGCGGTTTTTATCATTATCTTTCGATATTTCGTTTAGCAGTTTTTCGATTTTCATTCCGTTTTCTATCGAGGGATCGAATTTGAATTTAATCTCCGGCGTATTTTTTATTCGTAGAAGATTCCCCAGTCTCGCCTGCACCCTTTTGGAAATCTTATTTAAATACGAAAATGCCTTTTGCTTTGATTTTTCTTCGCCCAAAACCGAATAAAATATGGTCGCATAACGCAAATCACCGGATAGTTCCACATCGGTGAAAGTAACCATCGCGTCGAGATTGCTGGCGCACTCCTGCTCCAATAGCATACGGACATCTCTCAACATCTGGCTGCGCACTCGATCGACACGTTTAAATTGATGCAAATCTTCACCTATAAAATTTCCACTCGGTAATCGGTTATTATCATCTCCGGTTCGGAATCAATCACTTTGACAATTGTCGATATTGTCCGGTCCACATGAGCGTGATCATTGCTGACCACCGCCGCCCCAATTTGAGCCATCCGCAAATTGTCATTAAAATCGACTTCAGCGATTGAAATGTTAAACCTATTCTGCATTCTTGCCAAAAGTGACTTTAACCTCCTTCTCTTTTCTTTTAATGAGGTAATACCCGGAAGGTTTAGATCAATAACAACCGTACCGACTATCAATATTCACTCGCTTCTCACAGTTTTTTTGCCGTTTCAACCAACTTGTACACTTCAATCGTATCGCCGATCTTGATATCATTGAAATTTTCGATACCGACCCCGCATTCATAGCCGCTGGAGACTTCCCGCACGTCATCCTTAAATCGTCGCAGCGAGCCGACATTGCCGGTATGGATAATACGGCCGTCCCGAACCAGGTGGATTTTGTCATTTCGATTGATAATGCCCTCTTTTACGAAACATCCGGCGATTACTCCGGCCCGGGGAACCCTGAAGATATCTCGTACTTCAGCCAGGCCGACATATTCTTCCGAAATATCAGGCGATAGCATACCTTCCAGCGCCTTGCGAATATCATCTTCGGCTTCATAGATGATTGTATATTGCCGGATATCTACTTTTTCACGAGCGGCCGCTTCCCGGGCACGTCCATCGGGACTGATATTGAATGCGATAATAATCGCATTTGAAGCCGAAGCCAGCAATACATCCGATTCGCTGACAGCCCCGACGCCCTTGTGAATAATCACGGTCCGCGCTTCCTCGGTGGCTATTTTGCTCAGCGTTTCGGCCAGCACCTCGGCCGAACCATCAACATCTGCTTTAATAACAAGCCGTAACTCTTTGACCTGACCATCCTTAATTTGTTCATAAATTTTCTCCAGGGTGGCACGACCGAATCCGCGGCGAATCTCGTGTTCTCTTTTCAGCTGAGATCTTTTAAGTGCTATTCCCCGCGCCTCGTGATCATCAGCCAGAACCACGAAACTGTCGCCCGCTTGAGGAACGCCGCCCAGGCCGATAATTCTCGCCGGAGTCGAGGGGCCGATTTTTTTAAGCTGTTTATCCCGATCACTAAGCATAACGCGCACCCGGCCATAGCAATTACCGGCTACTATCGGATCGCCGATTTCAACCGTTCCCTTCTGTATAATCACGGTACATACCGAACCTCGTCCCTTCTCCAACTCGGCCTCGACAATCACGCCTTGACCGCGTATGGAAGGATCGGCTTTCAAATCGAGAATGTCGGCCTGAAGTTGAATCATCTCCAGCAAGTCGTTAATACCCTGGCCGGTTTTGGCCGAGACTTCAACCATAATCGTCTTGCCGCCCCATTCTTCCGGATTGAGATTTTTCTGGGCCAGTTGCTGCTTTATCATATCAGGATTGGCGTTTGGTTTATCGATTTTATTTATGGCAACGACTATCGGGACCCCGGCGGCGCGCGCATGGTCGATGGCTTCGACGGTTTGAGGCATAACGGCTTCGTCGGCCGCGACCACAAGAACGACAATATCGGTAATCTGCGCCCCGCGGGCACGCATGGCTGTGAAGGCTTCATGACCGGGCGTATCGATAAAAACGGTTTTCCCGCTCGGGCCGGCCACTTCATAAGCGCCGATATGCTGCGTGATGGCGCCCGCTTCCCGGGCGACGATATTCGATTTCCTGATGTAATCCAGCAGCGATGTTTTGCCGTGGTCGACATGTCCCATCACCGTCACGACCGGCGCCCTTTTTATAAGATTTTCCTCGCTTTCCTCTTCGCGAGCTTCAATCCCGATTTCCTCCTTTTCGGTAATATGAAAACCGCATTCCAGGGCCAGCGTTTCAATCGTCTCGAGATCCAGCCGCTGGTTAATCGAGGCCATCATGCCCAGACGCAGGCAGGCCGCTATAAGTTCGGCCGGTTTCATATCCATCGCGCGGGCCAGCTCGGCAACCGTCATGAATTCATTGACTTCGATCAAATTTTCTACCGGAATAGCCTCCTGACCGTCCGTCTTATATCGCCTTTTATATTTTCTGGTTCGTTTACCGCCTCCGATAGACGCCATCGTGGCTTTGAAACTCTTCACGACCGCTTTTTGGTCGACTCGGCGAGCTTCCTTACCTTTTTTCTTCTTATCAAATTTCTTTCTTCTGCCACGAGCTTTATCAGGTCTTTGAAGAGCACTGGATAGTCTGGCCAGACGTCGTTCGGCTTCCCTGCCGTCGGTTCGAACATCTGTCCTTTTCGGCTCTACCTTCGACGCCTTCGGTTTTTTCTTTTGTTCGATATCTTTCTTAACCGCTTCCTTCTCCGCCTCAAATTTCTTTTTTATCGCGCGGAGCATCTCCTCGGTGGCCACCGACATATGCGACTTGGGTGTAAAATCCAATTCGCGCAGAATTTTCAGAAGGGCATTCGATGAAATTTTGTATTCTTTCGCTACTTCATATATTCTTTTTTTCGCCATCTACCCTCCTGGGCTATTCGTCCTTTACTTTTTCCGCAGTTATCGTATCATCCTCGGAGGAATCATCCTTCCCCTCGTTTACATCTGCTTTGGCCGTGGCCGTATCGTCATCGGGAGTTTCATCAGCTTCTTCCGCCTCCTCAGCCCTGGCTTTTTCAGCCGCCGCTTCTTCGGCTTCTAATCGTTCTTTTTCTTCACGTTTGACCGCAAGCTCGGCGACAAAGGACTTTGCTTTCTCGGAGAGTTTTTCGGCCGTCTTCTGGCCGATACCCTCGATTTTTGTAAGTTGCTCGATTGTCGCCTTGGCCAATTGTTGAACCGTATTTATGTCCGAGTCAACAAGCCGCTCTTCGATTTTACTGCCGATCCCCTCCATATTCCCGACCTGAACCATTTCCTCCGCCTCGCGTTTTTTCATTTCGTTATAGTCGGTTTCAGACATAATATTGATTTTCCAGCCGGTCAGCTTTGAGGCCAGTCGCGCGTTCTGCCCGGCCTTGCCGATCGCCAGTGACAGCTTTTCATCCTCGACCGCCACCGTCATGGCCCTCTCGTCCTCGAAAATATCAATGTTGACCACTTTCGCCGGAGCCAGTGAACGCGTCACGAACATCTCCGAGTTACTGCTGTACGGTATGATATCGATTCTTTCATTATTCAATTCACGAACGATTGACTGCACCCGGACACCCTTAATCCCGACGCAGGCGCCGACCGGATCGATTCTTTCATCCGCCGAATAAACGGCAACTTTCGACCTCTCCCCCGGCTCCCGTGCAATCGCCTTTATCTCGATTACACGCTCGAAAATCTCCGGCACTTCCAGGGCAAACAAGGTGTGCAAAAATTCATTACTGACCCGCGAGAGAATAATCTGCGGACCGGCCAGAGTTTTCTGAACATCCAGAATATAAGCCCGGACCCGATCACCCTGCCGATATCGCTCGCGCGGAATCTGTTCTTTGATCGGCAAAATCGCCTCGGCCCGACCGAGATTCACGATTATATTACCCTTGTCGATCTGCTGCACACTGCCCGAAACAAGCTGCCCGACTCGCGTGATATATTCGTCATAGATGCGATCCCGCTCCGCCTCGCGAACCTTCTGAATCAAAACCTGCTTGGCGGTGGTGATGGCGTTACGGCCGAATTCCTCGTCGACTTCGAGATACATCTCCATCTCATCCCCCAGCTCGGCCGTCTCGTCGTTTTCTCTGGCCTCTTCAAGAGTGATTTCCTGCATTGCATCGGTCACCGTTTCGACCACCTTTTTCACCGCAATCATCGTGATTTCGCCCGTGTTCCGGTTCAACTTAAAACTCAGATTCTCCGCCTCCGGGTATCTCTTTTTAGCCGCCGCCAGGAGCGATTCTTCGACTTTACCCACGACGGTATCCATGTCGATATTCTTTTCCCGGGCAATCATCGCCAGCGCTTCAACTATCTGATAAGCCATTTATTTATCTCCATCAAACAATAATTTTGCCTTTTCTGACATTGACCAGATCATATTTGCTTCGCCCCCGATCGGTCTGAAGTTCAATAAATCTTTCCTCGACACCGACCAATTCGCCCCGCAGGGATGGCTTTTCTTTGTCGTAAAAATAAATCTCAATCGTTTCTCCTATCCGCCTCCGAAAATCACGGGCCGTCTCCAGAGGACGATCCAATCCCGGCGATGACACTTCCAATCCGTAACCGTATCTAAACAGGCCGGAACTATCGAAAATCGGCCGCACCAGTTTGGAAACACGGACACAATCGTCAATTTTAACGCCATTATCACTGTCGATAAACAGCTGCAGACGACTCTGTTTCCGGTACCGCGCCAGCTTGACCTCGATCAACTCGAAACCCGCCTCGGCGATCGGCTCGGAAACCAATTCCATTATTTTATCCTTCGTTCCCATAAACAACAAAGTTTTGCCGTGGTTCCGTCATAAATGACGTTTTCAAATATAATAACGCCACGACCTTAACTAAGTATTATAATTAAAATTGCCCCCGCGAGCAACTTAATTATTTGTGACCACTGTCGCTTGTGGCCAATGCCGCTTTAGTTTATTTGTTGCAGAAGACCCTTAACCTCGGAAACCACGCTGCTGATATCGACTAAGGCAGCTTTTTCGGCTCCTCGCTGAGCCAACTCTATCTTTCCCTGTTTCAATGACTTATCACCAATCACAATCCTCACCGGTATCCCGATCAGATCGGCGTCGTTAAACTTGACCCCGGCCCGTTCCGAGCGGTCGTCCAGCAGACAATCGATACCGTTTTCCGTCAAGTCATTATATATTTTATCGGCACATTCCCTGTGCTTTTCCTGCTCATAATTTAAAGGTATAATCTCCACCTGAAATGGCGCGATATTTTTCGGCCAGATAATCCCCTTCTCGTCATGATACCGCTCTACCGCCGCCTGCGGCGTGCGCGTAATACCGATTCCATACGAGCCCATAATAAACGGCTTCTCGTGCCCCTCGGCATCGAGGTATTTGGCCGACATCGATTCGGAATATTTCGTCCCCAGCATAAATGTATTCCCGACTTCGATCCCCTTCCGGGCGCTCAGATGACCGTCGCAGTTCGGGCAAAGCTCTCCCTCGGCGGCGTTAATAATATCAATCACCGCCGTCGGCTTAAAATCCCGGCCGATATTGACATTGATTATATGTTTTTCGTCTTTGTTGGCCCCGACCACAAAATTTTTTAGTCGCCCCACTTCCTTATCAACAATCAGCGGAATATCATTCAAACCTATCGGCCCGGCGAATCCGACCGGGCATCCGGTCACTTCCTCGACCACCGGGGCCGGCGCGCTATCTATTTCCAGCACATCCAGATGATTTTTGAGCTTGATTAAATTCAATTCCCGGTCACCGCGAATCAG
>CAYXTW010000003.1:0-68675 GCA_964467955.1 uncultured Ignavibacteriaceae bacterium
AATATTTTTAATGAAACCAAAACCGCTTATTATAATCATCAGTCATTATTGAATGAAGACTTTAAACCAATAGAAGAAAAGATTAATATTGGCTTCCCGCGCCCATTTATATTTGAGACACTATCTTCCAGTATTCGAGGTTTCAAAGCATACGTCGAAATAAATAATATAGGACTAAAATATTAGAGAAGCCAACTCCTATCATGGTAACCCACTCTACGGGCGGGAATTTAAATATAGTCTGCATCGTACAAATTCCCCACCAAATCAATGTTAATCCTGATTCCCGGCCGTTATATAGAAACATAAAAGGGCCGAATATGTCATTTTACGTCATACAAAAAGACTACCAAATCAATACAATGTCCACCGTCGCCGGACACGTCTCGATTTCCCGGATTTTTATCGCGGACATCAACTTACCCCGAATTCACGGGAGAAACCGTAAAAAAAGGATTCCTTATATATGCGAAACAAAGCCATTTTTTTACCACTGTCGTCAGGCGACAATCGTAGGGGCGGGGCTAACCCCCGCCCTCGTCGATCATGCCACAGAAGTAAACCAGACAAGGGCGAGGCCAAGCCTCGCCCCTATAATTTTTTGTGCCGGTGAAAATTTTTTCAAAAATCGGAAACGAAGCCATTTTCCCCTTTACCGTCATCCCCGCGTAGGCGGGGATCCATAGGGGTAAATTTATGACGCACTATCAGACTTTCATAGATTCCCCTCTTCACGGGAATGACAAATGTGGATTGACAATAAACAAATTCCCTTTGCCGGCCAGGGAAAAACCGACAAAAAAAATGTTAAAATATGCGAAACGAACCCAATTCATTGGACTATCAATCGCCACAACCTGTTACATGAAATATTCACAAGAAATAAGGCAAGAAATTATGTTTTATAAAGAATCGAGCTTATTAGACGTGAGCGGCGGGTCCTCAGACCCGCCGCATCCCGGTAGGTCTGAGGACCTGCCGGGCACAGTGCTTATTGAAAAATCAAAAATAGGAAACGAAGCCATTTTAATTTGTATGAAAAAAACTTACTGAATCATGTTTTCAATCGGGACGAGCGTCTTCTTCGGTTTAATATTGACCGGCCTGCCGTCCAGACGCGTGATATATCCCGGGGTCCCGACAACCGTGGCGTTATCCGGAATATCGACCATGTACAAAAAAGTATTGGCGCCGATCTTGACATTGTTGCCGACACGCAGCGGTCCCAGCAAAATCGCCCCGGTCCCGATAAAGACATTGTTACCGATCGTGGGATGTCGTTTGCCGACATGTTTTCCCGTGCCGCCCAGCGTCACATTATGAAACAGGACACAATTGTCGCCGATTTCGGCCGTCTCACCGATGACCACCCCGGAGCCATGATCGATAAAAAATCCCTTGCCGATGGTCGCCCCCGGATGAATCTCCACCCCGGTGAAAAATTTCGTAATCTGCGAAAACAGGCGCGGCAAAAACGGAATTTTAATCCTGTACATGAAGTGCCAGAAGCGATGGAAAAATATCGCATGAAAACCGGGGTACAGAAGAAACTCGATATTTTTCGCCGCCGGATCGTTGCGATAAATCGCCTTGATATCTTCGATAATGCTTCTGAAAATCATATTTATATTACGTATCGGATGATAATAACGATGGTTGAACCTATTTCTTTTTGAAAATAGACTTTAAGGCGTCGGTCGCCTTATCTTTGAGGTCTTCCTTGGTTTTATCTTTTAACATGTTCTGGAACGATAAATCCAATCCGAATTTGGGGCTGGCGTACGTACCCCCCAGCGTGAACGGTATATTCACCCGGTTGGTGCCTTCCTGCGTCATCATCCCGGCCAGACCGGATATCAATCCCGACTGCGACATTAAATCACTGCTGACCTTCTCCGATAGCAAGACCTGGCCGCTGTACGATAATGAGCCGTCAAATCCGGCCGAGCCGGTTATTTTCCAATCGCCGAAATTGGAATTTAATTTAAGCTCATCAAAAGCCACACGGCTGTCTTTCACATTATATCCGGTCGAGAGGTCCTTGATTTTTTCTTCGTCGAATGTTTTCATCTTAACCTGCTCGGCCAGTTTTTTTATTAAATCAAAATTGACCAGTTTGGCCTCATGAATATTAGCCTTCCCCTCCATAGAAAGTGTCTTCATAATCGAATCAGGCTCCCAGCCCTCGGTGGTAAAAGTGCCGCTGACATCAAGCTTCCCGAACAGATGCCCGCCGAATTTCGTGAATCGGGACAGAAAATCATCCGCCTCAACCTGCGTCGCATTAAATTTCCCGGTGTATTTCGGCTTTTCGAAATCATTAAGGTCGATCGTGGTCTCGCCGGTGACTTGACCCGTATAGACATTTCCCTTGGCATTGTCCACCAATATTCGCCGCTCCTTAATAATGACATCGCCGGTGATCTCAGTAAATTGGACCTTAGTATAAATCAGGGTATCTATTGCGGCGGTCCCTTTGCCGTTTATATCGGGCAGAATTATTGCCGGCAGCGAATCCGGCGGCAACTCCATCGGATTGCCGCCTTCACCGGGTGCCACTTCGGGAAAGAGCTTATCGACATCGAATCGCTTCGACGTCAGCTTAAAATCCAGCGTCGGCTTCTTTGCTTTTTGCTCGTGCCCGGGCATAAAATACGGAAAAGTACTGGTCATTGTGCCGCTCATTACAAAGTCAGAGGACGGAAACTTGACGCTCAGGTTTTTAATATTGATATCGCTGCTCTTTATCGAGGCGTCCAGATTAAACGATTCGATCGGCTCCGGCAAAGTCGTCGCGGTATAACTGGCGCTCGAAATTGTTATCCCGCCCGACAGTTGCATCTGCGTATAATTCTTAACCGGACCATAAAACGAAATGTCGAATTTCAAATCACCGCCAAGTTTCGGCTGACCGGCTTTGGGGAGAAAACGATTCAGGGAAGCCAGATCGATCCCGCCCATAAACTGTCCCTTCGCCGACGGATTCTTGAAATCGGTGATAGTCGCCATGCCATGAAATTCATTATTGTCAAACGATGCCTTATAAATATCGACCTCGGCATGGTTGTTTTTAATCTGCAATCCGGCCGAATCGACCGCCACCTTTACCGGAATCTCCGCCCCGGAGATTTTTATCCCGCCGAGTACAATATCGGCGTTATACGAGATCGTATCTTTGGTTCTATTATTGTACTCAAACGAGGCTTTAAGCGACAATTTTCCATCAATGGCATAATCCTTAATAAGAGCTTTTTGCTCTTCGGAAACCAATGTCAGGGCATCTTTTATCGTTATCTGATCGGTACTGACATCGAATTTACTGCCATTAAAAGTATCAAAATCAGGTACATTACCTTTGACAGATGCTTTAATTCCATTGACATCGACATCAAGCCTGGTCAGCTCGAGGCTGTTTTTATTCATGTCATAGATGACATCATAATCGGCTTTGGCCGAAAACTCAGGAAGCGCCATCGTGTCCAGAGAAAACAGAAGCGAATCAATTGTGAAATCACCGAATGCGTGGTAGGCCATGTTTTCCGTCGTTTGTAATTTCGACTCCAAATCAAGGCCGATAATTGAAATATTCATTTTTGAGGAATCATCGACAAAATCGCAGCGGGCCTTTTTCACGGCCAAATTATCAAATGAAATCGCCGCCAGGGCCACTTTGGATTCTTCCGGCAGTTTTTCCATTACGTCCGGCGCAGCCGCCGCGGCCGCAGCCTCGGCGGTCCCGAAATGATAATTAATCGACCCATTCGAGAGCTTGTGAAGCGAGATTTCCGGTTTGACCAGAATCAGTTTGTCGACCTGTACCTGCTTTTTCAAAAGCGGCCAGAATTGCAGCTTAATATCGAGCGCCTCCGCCCTAAGAAAATAAGGTTCTTTAAAGCCGTCGGGATTATCGATTTTTATCCCCTCGAGATAGGCGCCGATACCGCCCATAAACGATACCGAAATATCATCGATGGTTACTTTCCGGTTCAGGCTCGTCGAGATTTTATCGATGGCCATCTGCTTTACTTTTTCTTTAGGAAAAAACAGAATTATGCCGCCCACGCCGACAACAATCACAATAATGATTATTATTATTCCCCAGAGTATTATTTTCTTAAAACGTTTCATTGAACCGATACTTTAAATCAATTATTCCCTGCCCGTTTCCTTCAAATTACCAATTATGTAAGATCCATAAACTGTCAAACATCGACCGATTCACCGGGTTTTATTATAACTACCTCGGTATCGCTACCTTTTAATTTATCGGCAAATTCATCGGGATCAGTATCGATCACCGGCCAGGTCTTATAGTGCATCGGGACTACTTTTTTGGGTTTCAGAAATTCCACCGCTCTGACACCGTCATCGATACCCATGGTGAAATTATCGCCGATTGGCAGAAAGGCGATATCGATTGAATTCATCTCACCGATGAGCTTCATATCATAAAACAAAGCGGTATCGCCCGCATGATACAATGTTTTACCGCCCATATTGACGATAAATCCGCAGGGATTTCCGGTATAAATGAGTCCATCGCCGGCGCCCGAACCATGATGTGCAATCGTCAGTTTGACTTTGCCAAAAGGGAAGTTAAAAGCACCGCCGATGTGCATGTTATGCGCCTTGGCACCCTGATTGGCGACGTATATTGCCAGCTCGTTGGGAGCGATAATGGTGGCATCATTCCGTTTGGCAATCGGGACGGCATCCCCGAGATGGTCGCCATGTCCGTGAGTTACCAGAATATAATCGACTTCAACATTATCAGCCTTCATCCCGGCCACGGGGTTATCGGTTAAAAAAGGGTCGATAATGATTTTATATTTGCCGTCGGTGGCCATCACACAGCTATGTCCGAGAAAGGTCGCTTTTAGCATAAATCATTCTCCTTATTTTTTATCCGCCTGCTGAATATAATAACTAAAAGAAATTAGCGAAGTCCAACTATTTTTTAAAAGCTTATGAATCCGCCGCCGAGAACGACATCATTTTCATAAAAAACGGCCGACTGACCCGGTGTTATGGCGCGCTGGGGAAAATCGAAGATAATTTCGGCATTATTACTTTTGCCCGGAACAACAATTGCCGGCGACGGTGAATGCAGGTATCTGATTTTTACATCTGCCCTGAATTTTTTGCCGGGATTGTCGATTGATACCCAGTTGATATCGGTAACATTCATTTTATCCGTATACAAATCAGAATCTGAGCCGACTGTAATCCTGTTCGACCGCGCGTCTATATCCAGGACATAAAGCGGTGTCGGATGAGCAATCCCCAGTCCTTTGCGCTGACCAATAGTATAAAAAACGGTTCCTCTGTGCTCCCCGATTACATTTCCGTCGGTATTGACAATCGTTCCCCGCCGGAATGCTTTCCCCCGTTGCTGCTCCCATTCGGTCAGAAATCGATGATAATCGTCATCCGCGATAAAGCATAATTCCCGAGACTCTTTGGTCTCGGCGGTTTTCAGATTCCAGTTGCGCGCCCTGTTTCGAATTTCACTCTTTTTATATTTCCCCAGAGGCAGCAGGGATTTCGACAAGGCCTCCTGCGTTAATCCCCATAAGGCGTAGGACTGATCGCGAGTATCATCAAGTCCTTTATGTAAAACGTATCTGATTTTATTTTTATCGTAATCCACGGTCGCGTAATGGCCGGTGGCAATATAGTCGCATCCGATTTCAAGGGCCTTCTTCAGGAGTAACGACCATTTCAAGTGCGTATTACACAGGATACACGGATTGGGCGTCCGGCCCGCTTTATATTCATCAACAAAATTTTTGATGACTATTTCTTCGAACCGAGAACTGAAATCAAGAACATAAAATGGAATGGAATGCCGATTACAAATAGAGCGCAAATCGTTAATCGACTCGAGCGAACAACAACGGCCATCCTTATGACTATCACCGCCGACCCGCCCATAATCCCACAATTTCATATGAGCCGCGGCAACTTCGTATCCCTCCTCCCTGAGCAGCATCATTGCCGTAGAAGAATCAACCCCTCCTGAAACCGCAACCAGAACTTTCTTTGCCATGCTAATACTCAAAATCGCCGACTGGCGTCATTTAAAATGCCCAAAAATGGCTGTTATTAATTTTGTTTGCTGTACAGAGGCGACATGGCGCGAAGCCGATCGATTATTTCCGGCAGGACATCAATCGTATACTGGAGATCATCTTTGGTCGTGAAACGCCCCAGCGAAAACCGAATCGATCCTTGAGCCAATTCAGCCGACACTCCCATCGCCATTAATACATGCGAGGCCTCCAGCGATCCGGACGTACAGGCCGACCCGGAAGCCACGGCGACACCCTTCATATCAAGCGACAGAATTATGGATTCGCCCTCGACCGCTTTAAATGACAGATTCACAGTCGACGGAATTCGTCGTTCATCGCGCGGGCCATTTAAGAACACATCCGGAATTTTCGACTGTACGCCATCGATAAAGAATTCGGCCAGTTCCGTCCAGCGCTTATGTTCCTGTTCGCGCATATTTTCGGCAAGTTCCAGCGCCCTGGCAAATCCGACGATTCCGGGAACGTCTTCGGTCCCGGCTCGACGTTTTTTCTCATGGTGTCCGCCGTGAAATAAGGGGGTAATCCTGACACCTTTTCGAATAAAAATAATCCCCGTTCCTTTCGGACCGTAAATTTTATGACCCGACATAGAAAGTAAATCGACATTCAGCGCTTTAACGTCGAGTTTCACTTTGCCGCCGGATTGCACGGCGTCGGTGTGAAACAGGGCGCCTTTTTCTTTGGCAATTCCTGCCAGAGCGGCGATATCCTGAATCGTCCCGACTTCATTATTGGAATGCATCACCGAGACGACCGAAGTATTTTCGGTAATTTTCTGTTTTAGATCCTCGGATGATACAATTCCATATTTATCGACGGTCAGGTAGTCAGCTTTAAAACCGTTTTTCGCCAGGAATTTCGCCGATTCCAGGATGGCGTGATGTTCAATGGAAGAGACAATCAGATGATTTTTTTTACTCTGATTGATATAGGCGGCACCTTTGAGGGCAATATTGTCCGATTCGGTTCCGCCCGATGTAAAATAAATTTCCGACGGATCGGCATTAAGCAAAGCGGCGACCTTTTCACGGGCTTCTTCAAGAGCCGTTTTGGCCTCGCGGCCGAAATTGTGCACCGAACTGGCATTGCCGTACTTTTCTTTCAGATACGGCAGCATCGCCTCCAGAACTCGCTCATCCAGCGGTGTCGTGGCATTATAGTCAAGATAAACTTGCTTCAATTACTCACCTGTATTTTAGTAATCGTCCAAAAGCGCATTAATATAGTCAACTATTTTATTTTGTCAATATTCCAGGCCATCGCTCTAAATACGATTATGGAATCAGAATGCGTAAAGAATTGTGAAATGGAACTTGTATCCGGAGTTAATCCCCTTGACTTTAACGCGCCGGGCGTAATCGAGCCTGATCGGCCCCGCCGGGGAGAGAAATTGAATGCCGAGACCATACGATACGGCCAGATTGTTAAATTTGATGTCAGCGCGATTTCGATAGCCATTGCCGATATCCGTAAATATTGACCCCCAAAATTTGCTGATTATGGGATATCTGAACTCCTGGTTAAAGATTAATATGATGTCGGCTCCGGTTGGTGTTCCCAATTCCGATTTGGGTCCCAAATCCTTTTCGGAAAAGCCGCGAATCGTGTTGGCCCCACCAATATAGTACCGATCGTTTACCGGCACCGATGCCGACTTTCCAAAGGGATGCACAAAACCCGATTTAATTCTCGTCGCGGATATCCAGCCGGGCCAGAACCGCTGGTATCGCGACCAACTGCCCTCCAGCAGGAAAAAACTATCGTCGCCGCCCAAAAATCCGCCGATATATTCAAATCCAAGCTGTGTAAGCGATCCGCTTTTCGGGACAAATATATCTGCGCGTGCATCGCGGGTGACACTTAGATGCAATTTCCTTCTTATAGATATGCCTTGTTCCTGCCGCGTTTGTTCTTCTGCGGCTTTGCTCACCCCGTAAATATTTACCGCCTCATACTGGAAGCCGGTCAGGAACTGGAGTTTTTCCTTAATTGTACGGGTGGTCGTTGCCGAAACCGACCATGTTTGTATCCGATAATCCTGAATCAGAGAGCGAACGCCCGGTTCGTACTGCCCCGTCAAGGTCAGCGGCATTCGTAAACCGAGAAACCAGGGTTCGGTGAGTCTAACACGATAACTATGTTCCATCAGACGCCATTCGGTAAAAACCTCAAACGTCGTTCGAGCGGTAAACTCGATCTGCCGCGAGCGGAGGAAATTCCTTTTCCCCCAGGAGGCCGAAAAATTCCAGATCAAATCCTTTACCGAGTCCTGCGCCGCACCGGTTTTAATCGAAACATAGTGTGGGGGTTTTTCATCCAGCCCCAGAATAAAATCAGGATTAAGGCGATTATAAGCAGTATTTGAGTCATAAACAACGTTTTTTAATTGAAGCGTGATATAATGGCCGGTATTCAATAACCTCTTCTGGGATTCGATAATATCTTTGCGGCGATACAGGTCGCCCTTCTGAAAGGTCATTTCCCTCCAGACCAGGGAAGTATCGAAATTCTTGACGCCGGTTATTCTCGTATTACCGAAATGAACGAGCGAGTCGGATTGAACATCGAAAGTAACATCAGCATAGTCGTTGTCCAGAGAAGTATCAATCTTATATTCCACATATGCATACGGATAACCGTTGTTGGCATGGACCGACTTTATATCATAAAGGGCCTGCTTAAGCGAAAAGGGATCGACCGGATTGCCTTTTTTGAAGCGATTGATAATCTGACGAAATTCCCAGCGACCGCTAAGAGCATTTTCCCCCTTAAGATTGATATTGCCGTAATAAAACTGTCGCCCCTCATTAATATAAATCTTAACCAGAGCATTGGAATCATCGGGTAATGGTTCAAAACTTTCCTTGATTTGGACCCCGAGATAACCGGATGAAAGATAAAGAAATTTTACTTCCGATGTATCTTTCATCATCGTTTCTCGCTGGACCCGGCGCCGCCTGTCTTTATTAATGGCGCGGAAGATGTTGCTTTCACGGGAATAGAGACCGTTTTTAATTTTGGAGTCGGGAAAAACGGTGTTTCCTTCAATTATAATCTTATCAATTACCGGCTTTTTGCTTAGCCACCGCCTTTGATCGAGTCCGCGGGAAACCTGCCCGGTCACATCGGCCGCCAGCATGGTCAGGAAAAATATCAGAAGAATATTTGCGTACCTTAACAAATTAGTAATTCCAGTTAAAATTAAGGTTCAAGTGGTACAGGTTATCTTCATCGCGATGCCCCTCCATCAATAGAAATCGCTTAAGGCGATATTCAACGCCGTATTCCTGGCCGGTCTCGAATGATATCGCCGAACGATAATACCAGTAAAAACTCGATCCCCAATATGATCCGACGGTAAACCTCGTTCCCAGAGGGTCGAATTTGTCGCCATAGACCGGGTCGATTTCCAGCGTTTCCACGCCGATATATCGCGAACCGAGACGACCGACCTGCTGGCTGATGAAATTGGATGCCCCGGAAATAACGCGGTCCGTCGGCTCCACTTTTCCGGCGGTGTCACTCGGATTATAATTTAACAAAAGCGCCGACAGAATACTTGAATTGCCCATTGGCGAGTTTTCATCGGTTTCAATTATCGGTTCATCGAGAGTACCGCCAACGTGCACTCTCAAGTCCTCGTTCGTATATTCGATTTCATTATTAAAACCGGTTTGCGTGGCGGTTCTGATATTGGTTGATGCCCAGATATCAAGCTGCGGATTAGGGATTTCGATATCCTGGTAGCTGACGGTACCGCCGGATTCGATTTTAAAGCTTCGATCCGCCCAATAAGCCTTGCCGCGTAAAATTTCCATCGTTCCGAAATAATGATACCGGTCGTTCTCTCGAACGAAATTAATTTGACCGGCCAATTCGGCATCGATATCATCATTTTTTATCCACAGATTCGAGGTTGCTTCCACATTCAGGTTGATATTCCAACTATTCGTCTCCTGGAATGATGAGAGTAAAATCCACCCCTCGTCCTTGCCAGCGAAATTCTCGCTATAATTGGCCGAGAGAATGGTCACATCGCCGCTAACGGTCGGCGGCGTGGCACCACGGACTTTCAGATCGGCATCGACGACGGCGGAAATATCGCCCATTTCGTATTTCGCCGGGAATTGCCGGATATTTATAGCAAGATTATAATCGAATTGATCAATCGCATTTATGATAACGGTCCCGCTGCCATTTACTCGACCGGGTTTATTTTTTCCGTTTTTACACAGTGCCGAAATATTATCGAACTTGATAGTCTTGTTTTTCATTTTCATATCGACATTCAGGTTTTCAAGCGGGAGTATCAAGTCATAAATCTTCAACCGGCCGTTTTTTATACTGGCCAAACCCTCGATCTCGGGATTGCGGGTGGTGCCGGTCACATTGATGTCGGCGTTAAACTCGCCCGTAAAATCCTCCACTTCGTCAACGAGCAGGCTGGCCAGGTCAAGGCGTTTATCGTAGGCGGTTATGCGGATATTCTGAGGACGCTCCTGATAGAACCGGTCGGCGACGGAAGCAAATGTCAAATCGACAGGGAATACACCGGTGGCAACATAGTTACCAATTTTGCTTTTTAAGGATATATTATTAATGACAACCTGCTTATCGGCATAGTTAAAATCGGCGGTCAAATCACCAAGCACTAAATTCAGATATGTCATGGAATCTATTGCACCTTGAAAATCGATAATCGGTGACTTGAAATCACCGGCGATACGGACTTCGCCAGACAAAATACCGCCAACGTCATATTCATTATTGTATAGTTTAACCAAGGGGGCGATGTTGACATTCTCAGCTGATAAACGAACATCCATTGAATCATTGTTGTTTATTCGGCCGGAGCCTTCAATATATCCTTCCGGGCGACGCAAACGGCAACTTAGAATATTATATCCCGAAGAATCTATCTCAACTGTAATCGGATTGTCACTTCTGAATGTCAAACCAAGGAAATCAATAAAGACATCATCCATGCTCAATCGCTGGGGATATGACGCGTAATCCAGATCCGCGCGTGCGGTGACAACCGCATCATCATTGGCAAACAGTGCATCGTCTATTATGGCAAATTGTGAATCGACCTGCATCTTCAATAAAATTGAATCATACGGCACATCATAGGCAGTACCATCATACAAGGAAAGATCGATTTTCCCGAGCCGATCGTAAAGAAAATGTTCAACCTGGAAATCCATTACCGCATTTCGGGCCATAATACTATAAAGCCAGAGCGAATCGGAACTGAATCGGCCGGCAATATTGGGATTGGAGAGTTCGCCGCTAACCATAAAATTGAGATCCGCCCGCCCGCCCATTTTATCGACAAATGTCTGCCCATTAAAAGCTGAAAGATCGTCCAACTCAGTATAGCCGGTCAGCTCCACCGGACCGTGGTAATCCAGTTTACCGGATATTATGAATTTGTTGTTTTGATACTTGAGGGCGAATTTATCATGAAGCTGGATACTATCGGAATAAATGGTCATCTCCCCCATTGCCTGAGAGATATGATATTCATCGAACCATGATTCATCCAGTTCGGCAACGATATCAAGCATCAATTCTTCCGATTTCAATCCCTGACCGCTCAGATTAAGCCGGCCGTTCAAATTCGATTTGTACGTATCGGAGGCAAGATTATTAAGGTTAAAATGTTCAATGGCACCAATGATATGATATAATACCGGTTCCTGGGATAAATCAAGATCGCCTTTTGCCTCGATATGACACCGGTTTAATATGAACCCACTCAGGGTATCAAAAACAAGTATCTTGTCGGCAAAATGAAAACTGGTTTTCAATGAATCAAAGTACCGCCCGGTCAAGGTACCCGAGATAGTTACGTCGCCGGAAAGGTCGCCATAGGAAAAATTAATATTGCCGTTTGCGGCGATATTACCGTCCAGGCCGGTATTTATAAACGAAGAAAGCTCATTCAGATTAATATTTTTCGCCTGCAGGACGATCTGAATTTGAGGTTTATCTTCAAAGATTATCCGGCCGCCCGCAAGGATATCGGAAGAATCGGTGACTATTTTGAAATCCTGGAACATGAGTTGATTGCCGGTTGATGTAACCGTTCCGCCGGCGGATACCAGGCTGAAGCGAGTGTCGGATGAGCGATAACTAAGGCGATCTATAATCGCCGAATAGGTTTTATCGCGCGCCTCGACGCGTGCGTCGAGGATAATATCTTCAAAGGTCAATGTATCATCGGGAGATTGCATGCTGAAAATAAGATCATTTAAAGTCAATTCCTGAATTTCGAAATCAAGACTGGTGGCTTTTCGTTCCGAACTTTTCAACGGCTTCGGGAGCAACCATTTTTGATCGGTTTTTTTGAGCGTAAACGCCGCCGAGTCGATTTCAATTTTGTTGAAAATAAATTCCCCACTCCAGAGCTTTTTAAGGGAATATTCCGCCGTCAGTTTTGACACGTGGGCCATCGCGTATGACTCGGCACCGTTTTCATAAATCACATCGATACCGTTTATAACGGGCGCCGAGAAATAATCACCCGAGATTTTTTCGATATGAAACCGAATTCCCAGATTGCGGCCGACCTGATCATTTAAAATTTTCGTGGCGATTTTTTCGGCCAGACCAAAATGAAACAACCAAAGATAAAGTCCGAAACCCAGGATTAATATCAACAGAGGAATCGATATTAATATTTTATTTCTTCGTTTCATATTTACTTATGATATTCGCCATGATCTTTTCGGCCAGGGCGGAATTTTCATCACCCGCCAGCGGTTTAATATCCCGATTGACCTGCATTAGCAGCTTCATATCCGCACCGACATTAAGACTTCCCAGAATATGCGACAGCAACTGCCGTTCCCGCCCGTCGACAATCAGGGCGGCGACCTCGGCCAATTCTCTTTCAATGTGCGTCATTTTCGGACGACTTAATACTTTACCATAACCTTCAATGACCATCCAGCGAAATATTTCCGGCGAGACATCGGAGAAGCGGTTTTTTAAATTTTCAAAATTTGCTCCGTAAACTCGTCGGCATAATCTTAGACCATTGGTAAACCATGACTCCGATTCGTCAGGCGAGATTTTTTCTATATCTCTTCCTTCTCTAATTTTGCCGAAAATTTTATTAAAGGCCAGTGCCGCTTCAATCGTCCGCGGGAATCCGAGGAAAAGGTAACTCTGTAAAATCGTTTCATAAATCGCATCCTTATCGAATTTTCGTTTATGTAAAAAACCCAGCATTGATTCGGTCAACTCTGATCGGCAGACGGCAATAACCGCCGATAAAATCGATAATAATCTAACCGACCTGTTTTCAGCTGACAGTTCTAATGAAAATAAATATTTTTCAAAACCTGATTCGTCTATCATGGGAAGTATTATAATCGTTTCGACTGATAAATGCCAAACCAAATCGAAATTTATGTGACAGGGAAATCGATTAGACGGAAAGCATTCGGCAAAATAAAACCCGGATTGCCAAAACAGACTAATCCGGGTCTTTTTTCCGATTCATCATTAACAATTACCGATCGCCGATAAAATCTCCTTTATGGCTTTAATTTCCGGACGTCAATTGCGTCTGCGTACTGCCGACCGGCCGATATGTAATGAAACTCTGGCTGGCCGGTATCAACTGATTGTCGGGTGAATGCGAGTAACCGGAACCGAAACTATTCTGGCCGGCCAGACGATTCATCAGATTTCTCATCCGATTGGCCTTCGCCAATTTCTGTTTGAACGCCCACGCATTTCTCTGATGTTCAACTATGACATCCTGTCTATCCTCTTGAGGTAAGACATGCATGTATGAACTGTCAAGCTCAACATCTGCCGGTCGGTTCACATACATATCCGATCTGTCCGGAGAATGCACAAAATCGACGCCGCCGAACATTACAAAAGCCAATACCAGACACGCCGAAGCGAAGGCCGGAATCAGTTTGCCGCGGCCAAAGATCGGCGCCCTTCGCGGAAGATATGCTTTGGTGCGCGTCTCCCGAAATCTCTCCTTCGCAATTCGATCCAGAAGCTTGCTGTTGAAATCAGCCGAAACTTTCCGCTCCGGAAGATTCCCAATTGATTTGTTGATTTCCCAAAATACTGCCTCTTCCCGACGGCATTCCGGGCAGGCGGCGATATGCTCTCGCACCGCCTGGTGCCGCCACCCTGCCAACTCTCCCCTACAATAAGCTGACAGGTAAGAGCGTACCCTTCGACAACGCATTATATTCCTCCATTCTCGGTTTTAGTCTTTCACGAAGCATGGCCCGGGCGCGATTTACCCTCGATTTTACCGTCCCCAACGGGATATTCATGATCTTCGCGATTTCTTCATATGGCAACTCCTGGATATCGCGAAGTACAAAAGCTGTTCTGTACTTCTCCGGGAGTGTCGCCATCGCATTTTCGATAGCTTTGCCCAAATTACTGGGCAGTTTCATCTCGACCGCTATCTCGCTTTCCTTTCCCTGAAGATCAAAAATATCAAAGAACTTAAATCGCTTCCTCTTCCGCAGTTCGTTCCGCGCCAGGTTCAGGGCAATTGTATAAATCCAGGTTGAAAAACAGTGCTGGAAGTCAAAGGAATCGCGATGCTGATAAACACGCATAAAGGTTTCCTGCACGATATCCTCCGCTTCCTGCTGGCTGTTAATCATCCTTGTTATGACATTCATCAAACGGTCTTTATACCTGGTCGCCAATTCATTGAAGGCCACCATGTCGCCGTTCTGAACTTTCCTTATTAAGTCATGGTCTATTTGTTTTTCAGTTTCTTTGCTTACCACATTACCCCTATCTTTTAATAATTAATACATTCGGCCGTTTCAAAAGTTCCATTAATTCTCTGCCGTTTACATTTATAAGTCATTATCAAACAATGGAATATAAATAAATCAAAATAAATCCCACGGATACCCCGCTAAATATAAAACCAAACCTCCAAGAAATAATATTATTAAAGGTTTGGTAAGCAAACGGTATACCTGACCCAAGTTCGATTTAAAATGTTCATTTGTCAATATTAAACAAAAATGAGTCGGTGAAAATATCATACCGACATAACCGGAAACAAAAGCCAGAAAAATATTGGCCAGGTTTATATCGGGATGATACAGATAACCGGCCAGCAATGGATATCCCAATCCCACCAGGGCAAAGAGGATTCCAGTCAGTAAACCGGCAGTAAATGACACGGCTATAATTACCAGATCGGCGGGAAGGCCAAATTCGGTCGAGAGTTGAGGAATCGAGCCGATCGCACCGGTCAGTTCCAGCATTTTCTGGAAGGTCAGAACACCATAAACAAGGACGGGCAGCCTGTAGGATATTGCCGATTTTCCGGCCTCACGAATAGGCAGCCATTTCGGCCTTTCAATAATCAAAAGGGCGATTAAAGACAAAGCGACGGCATATAATAATTCGATTGAAAATATGGCCGCGATTAAAATCGCCAGAATGATCGGCCAGATTGTCGACAGTATTTTTAAAAACGGCCTGAATAAATGTCCCATTCCTCGATTATTTACGTCTATTTTCCTGATTAAAAATATTATCCCGATCGGGATCATAAGTAACGTCATCGGCAGCTGCATGAGGCAAATCGTTCCCAGGGGAACCGATGTCAAAGCCGCCGTCAGTATCAGACCGGGATAAATCGGCCAGCAGAATTCCATGACGTGCCGCGACCAGTAATTTACGGCGGTTTTAAAAGCCGGAGTGTATTTGTCGTCTGCCAGCACTTTTCCAACCAGTGGCGCCGATAACAGCGCCCCGCCCGGCATCGGCATAAGCCCGACCAGGGCCGGAAGGACCGCTGAAGCTGTCCTGGCTCCACCAACGAGACTTTCGCTGGCATCGACAAGTCGGTCAAGGTAGCCCAATTCTTTTAATAATCGCCCCAGAAAAGTAATTAAAATTATAATGGCGTATAAGGAAATAAACCGCTCCGAGAGCAGCACATCGCGATATCCCCCGAATATTACAACGATATTCAATCGATATAATATTGCAGTCAGCAGACCGGCTCCGAAAAGAAGATAGCCGACGAAAATTTTGCTACGGATACCAATGACAATTAAGATAAAGACAAGTGCCAATTTAATAAATTCAGTCATAGGCCGCTAATATATTGGATTAACCGCATCTGTCAATGAATCAAACTGAATAGATAGAGTGCACGACAACCCGAATACGGAACAATAATTGTGCATTATTGCCGGATAAAGCGCCGTAACATGCAGCGTTCATTGATCTTGGCTTTCCCCGGTGATTTGGTATGGAAATTGCAGTATTAACGATAGATAGTGGTAAGTAGTTTTATGTTGACGAGTTACGAAAAAAACAATAGTATCGCCGGTAAATGGATTTGTTTTGATTCTAAGGAGGTCAGGATGCATTGGTCATTAAAAATGACGATCCAATTTGCCGGTATATTGTTTTTTGCCTGGATTCCCTCTTTTTCACAATCTCCCGATTATTACGGCAGCGAACCGTCCGGCTCGCTTTACGAATTCGCGCCACGTATTTTAGTCGACGCCCCGACCGCGGGAACTCTTCAGCGCGGTTGTTTTGATATTGTCATGCGCGTATATAACAATGGAGGTATTTTGGCCGGAGCGGCCATCGGCCTTTCCAACAGCCTTATGATTGGCATGTCATATGGTGCCGAGGGAATAATATCTGACCGCTCCACGACTCGTGACCCACAGATAGAGTTTCAGGTCAAGCTCAAACTTATCAATGAGGAATATCTTTTGCCGGCTTTTGCAATCGGTTTTAATTCCCAGGGATATGGGGCGTATCTTTATGACCGGCAGCGATATACATATAAATCGAAGGGGTTTTATGGGGTCGTCAGTCGTTCCTTTTATGTGGGCAGCATCGGCGTCGGGGGCCATATAGGCATCAACTATTCGCTCGAGAATGACGTTGATCATGACAGAGAGCCATCGATTTATTTCGGCCTCGATGCCCGATTCGCTCATGACATTGGATTCGTCGCCGAATATGATATGGCTCTCAATGACGATCGAGCGAAAGCAGAATACGCCAAAGGCCGGGGATATCTAAACCTGGGGCTTAAATGGTTGTATAAAGAGAACCTGGAACTGGAGATAATTTTGCGCGATTTGTTTGTAAACCGCCGCGAAGGCGCGACGACATTTGGCCGAGAGTTACGTTTTACCTATATAGAATTTTTTTAATTTATGATTGGAGTTGATGTTTTATGAAAAAATATGGAGTCTTATTAATTATTATGATTTTCACATTAATGACCGGTTCGGGATGTTATACTGTCCTCCAACATTCCAATGATGAGCAGGGTTCTGCGGATTATGGCGATAACTATAATGAAGATTACGGCTATTCGCAATACTATTATCCCTCATATTGGACACTTAGCCCCCGATGGGGTCATTATTATGCCGTCCCGTGGTGGTGGGATTACGGTTTTTATCATGGCAGTAAAGATATTTATTATGACGACGACGGTTCACCGCGATCTTCCGGTGGAGAAAAGGCCTTACCGGAAAGCCGCTTTCAGGAAGTGCAACCGCCCGGGGCGCCGGCTATCACCAGAGGGCCCTCCGCTTCAGGTTCATCCGGGGCATCATCTTCGCCGTCCGGCACCGCCTCAAAACAGAAACCGGCCGAACAGAAGTCTGACGCCGATTCGGAAAACGTAAAAACCAAAGAGAAACAGGAAGAGAGCGAAAGCAATAAACCGACCCGGGAAGCAGGAAGGTGGCATAAGAAATGAACAAACACATTTTCCTGTCAGGTGCCTTCCTTTTGTTCCTGTTTCCCCCGCTGGTTTTAGGTGGATATTTCAATGAGCTCGATGAGCCAATCGCCGGCAATTATTTCGGAATCGGTGCCCGACAGATGGCCATGGGCGGGGCCGGGATCATGTCGATGGATGGTACCGCTCTCTACTATAATCCGGCCAACTTGGCCCGGATACCGAGAATCGAATTTAACCTGGGTCTATCATACCAGAAATATAAGGGCGCTTCCAGTACCCAATCGGTGGGATTATCTCAACAGTACAATGCCAGCGATACAAAAACGAATACGCGGTTGAATTCATTAATCCTTTCGATACCGTACCCGACCTATCGAGGTTCACTTGTTTTCGCCCTCGGCGTGGGACACCTGAATAATTTTGATAGACTCTCTAAATTTTATTATCAGGAAAATATCGGCGGAGCCATTACGTCGCTTGAGGAAGAGGCCTTTGAGTCCGGTGGTTTAAATCAATATGCTTTCGGATTCGGAATGGATCTATCCCCTCGCATCTCTTTCGGGGGTTCCCTTATCTATCACAGCGGCAAGCACGAGTTTAATCTGAAATCTGATTTGTATCAGGCGGGAGCATATGACCCGCTGAGCCAACTCCTTTCCTATAGATATTCGGGAATCGGTGCACAGCTCGGTGTTGCCATGCAGGTATCACGTCATCTGGGAATCGGGATAACGGTCGAATCGCCGACATCATTGAAGGTCAAGCAGGATGCCCGTTTGATAGAAAATGGCACCGAGACTTACGGATATGCGGAATATGATATTAAAAAGCCGTTTGCCTTTGCTTCGGGATTGGTCGCTCGTTTTAACAACTTTACCGGCATGGCCGATTTAAATTATATTGACTGGTCGCAACTGGAGTATGGCAATAATCCCGAAATGGAAATCGATTATAACAGCCAGTTTAAAGATTACTACAGGGAGGTCCTGAGTCTTAAAATGGGTGCCGAATATGTCTTTCCCGAACTGGGGCTCTCACTCAGGGGCGGCTATTTTAACAATCCACTACCTTTCAAAGACATCGAGCAAAGCGGCATTAAAACGTACGATGCCAAATCCCGGCAAGGATACAGCTTCGGCATCGGATTCCTGGTCGATCAAATGATGACGATTGATGTTGCTTATGTGCACGGCTCATACGAAAACGATTATTACAGAAACGCCATTGCCAATTTTAATAACTCCGTTTTACTGACGGAAAACGTCTCTTACAATCGTGTCTACCTGACCGGCGCCTACAGATTTTAGAATTATAGTAGCTTATTAATAGGCGGTTCGCATTTGGGCCGCCTTTTTATTTTTTATCTAAATCTTATCCCAGCGGGCAAAAATAAGGCGGATATAATTTTCGATGTATTCGAATACTTTTTTCTGAAATTCTCCGGCTTTGGTTAGATCGAAATCCGGCAGCCCCTCCCCTTCCCGGTAAAGAAGTATCGAGCCGGGAATCGGATAAATATCGGCGCCCGGCCGATACAAGTACGGCATGTTTTCATCATAAAGCGACTTATCGACATAGCTTTCATCAATCGCCTGCACCATTGCGGTTTCATCGATACCGGCATGTCCCCCTTCCTGACCGTAAAACTCCTTGACCAGATCATCGCACAGCATCCACCAGTGTATCACCGCTATCTTCTTTCTATATGTATTAAAAAACTGCAAGGCCGCCGATTTCAGCTCGTTATTATTGCCGCCATGACCATTAAGAATAACTATGCGTTTGAATCCGACATCATGCAGAGATTTCAAAATATCGGTTACAACCATTTCAAAACTCTCCGGTCTTAGTGTCAACGAACCGGGATAACCATACAATGATTTCGTGATACCGTAATTCAAAATCGGCGCAATCAGGCATTCGATCTTGCCGGCCAGATATTCCGCCATCGATTGGGGAATCAGATTATCGGTTCCCAGTGCAGCCGCACCGTGAGCTTCGACAGTCCCGACCGGGAACAGGACAGTATCGATTTTATGGGGAACCAGTTCCTGTATTTTTTTCCAGCTGAGTTTCTGCAATTCTTTTTGCATGTTCGGCCCTACTTGTTCAGGATTCGTTCAAGGACTTTTTCAGTTTCTTTGGCGCAGATTTCATCGCCCTCGAGTCGATATTGATTTATATCACGCACCAGATATTCCAAATCCTCATTATGTTCGACCGCATACCACAACTCAAGTTCAGACCAGCTCAGTCCCTTTTCCTTAAAATGAGCCGCCACCTCCGAATAAATATTGGGCGACCGCCAGTCAAAAGCCGACAGGTCGACATGACATTTTTCCGACATCCCCAGCAAATAGTACCTGCCTTCAACCGTCGGCCCGAAAATGGCGTCCGATTTTTTTAGAAGTTTCAGCGCCAGTTTCAACATCTTTGCCTTCAGTGTCGGTGTCCGGCTGCCAATAAGAAGAACATGTTGATAACCTCCGGAAAAACAATGCTGGAAAACCTTCTCCATCTTGATGCCCCAGCGATCGGGCGGCAGAGCAGTGACGCAAAGCCCGTTGGAAAGAATTCTGGCTTTTTTCCCTTTCAGTTTACCCGAGAGGTACTTAATTATCGTATCGACGCCCTTTTTTGTACTCGGCAAATCGGCATAGAATAGGTGTAAATCGATTGAGTTTAATTCAAGGACATTGACGATCGTATCGGCAATAAACGCATGATGCAAGAAATCGATTTCTTCGGCATTGAAATTATCGCCGATGTTCATCTCCGAGCCGTCTTCGACAACCTCCTGAACACATATGGCCAGAGCTGAATGATTCTTTTTCGGTGCGGGCATATCAAATCACAAATATTTTTTCAATTAATTCAATCCGTGCAAATATAAAATGATGAGTCACCGCCGTCAAGCGGTTGAAGGTATTTTTTGCGGCTAAAAATATATCTAACCCATATTAAGTCCCGGGAACGCCTGCAAAAGATAATTGGCGATGACCTGAAACAGGTTGAAGAATATCAGTACACCTATGACCATCAGCAATGAACCCGAAATAATTTCCACGGCGCGGAAATGTCGCTTGATGAATCCGAAGATGCCAATCAGCCAATTGAAAAGGAGTGCCGTCAGGATAAATGGTATGCCCAAACCGGCGGAATAGAAAGACAGCAGCAAAACGCCCTGGCCGACCGTATTCTGGCCGGCCGCCAGCGTCAAAATAGAACCAAGAATAGGCCCGATACATGGTGTCCATCCGAACGCGAAAGCCATCCCGATTATTACCGATCCGAGAATTCCGAATTTCTTTTCGGATGTGTGAAATCTTTTTTCATAGTTGAGGGCCCTAATTTTAAAAACTCCGGCAACATGCAGACCAAAGAGAAAAATAAGAACGCCGCCGATTTTACTCATGAGTTCCCTATTCTCGAACAGCCAGCCGCCGATGAATGAAGCCGAGGCGCCCATGGCAATAAAAACAAGCGAAAAACCGATGACGAAAAAGACCGTATTAACCGCGATGCGGCCAAGATGTTTGCCGGCCTTATCCTTATCGGTCAGCTCGTCAAGAGATACCCCCGAAATAAAAGATATATAACCGGGGATCAGGGGCAGGACACACGGTGATACAAACGACAATCCTCCCGCAAGTAGGGCGCTAAAATAGCCTACGCTTACGCTGGTTTCAAACATATCGGCTCCTCATCTTTTCCTATGATAATCTCGCTGATAATTTCGAATTTTCGGCAGTCTATTTCGAACCTGAAATCAGGTCTTTGAGGTCATTTTGAATGATTTTATAAATTTTATCCTTATCTATTTTATCGACTATTTTCTTAGCCAGCTTCTCCGATAAAAGTCCTACCAGATTATTGCAGAAATGCCTGACTTCTTCTTCAATCTGTTCCGCAGATAAAACTGCTTCGGCTTTCTTTGCTTCTTTTTCAATAACTTGCGTACTTACTGTTTCCGCCGTTGATTTCCCGGCCGGAGTCCTGGTTTTTTGCGGAGATGCACTGCCCATTTCCGTACTTATCCGTTCAGCCTCTTCTTTGAAATCCGATATGAATTTATCCACGCCGCCCGGCGTTATTTCTGCCTGAGATTTTGCTTTGTCCGAATATCCCTTACTTTCTTTAGGACGCGGAGGATTAACCGGTTCAATGGCATCACTGGCCGGTGTTTTTTTGAGTTCAGATTTATCTGTTTCGGCTTTCAGAGACTTGCCATCGGGCCCCACCGTCTCCTTTTTCATTTCATCGATAAACCAGTCATAATCATGTTCCTTATCAGGTTTCGGCTTTGCCGTTATTTTTTCCGGGACTGCCTTTGGTTCCACAAGACCGTACTGGTCTGATGCAATTTCTATCTTTGATGCCTTCGGAAATTCGCCTTTCTTTTGCTGGTCAGCCAGGACCTGACCGCTATCCTCGTCACGTATCAATAATGACTCGACCGTTTCGGCCTTATCAGATTTGCCGCCCTCATCGAAATCCGGCTGGTGCGTATCAAAAACATCTTTCTTTTTTGATTTTTCCGTCGATTTCCTTATTTGAGTAATGCCCGTTTGATTAAGAACCTCCGATTCTTCGACTTCGATATTATCTACTCCCAGGGCCGAATCGAGAAACTCATCATCAACGGAATCCATCGGAAATGATTCATCGGTGCCCGGGCCTCCAGGCGTATCCGCATCCAATCCACCCCCGACGAACAGCTTTACTCTTTCGAGAAACTCACCCGGATCGAAGGGGCGGGGAAGAATTACTTCTTCAGGATAAGGTAACGACCTGCCGTCAGGATCAGAGATTATAAGAAGAGGTATCGATGACGTAACGTCATTCTCCTCCAGGGAATCATAGAGATAATTGCCTCCCGCATCCTGAAGGTCAGCGCCGATAATAACCATATTCGGCCGCACGGCAATAATCAGCTCTTTGGCTTTTTCGATATTCGACGCCGATAAGACATCATAGCCGTTTTGATGAAGGATGGTTTCCGCAATGCTTCTAATGGCATCGGACTTTTCCGCAACCACGATTTTTTTTCTCATTATAGTCCCCGACACATACTAATGCTTGTCATTCTTGGATAGAATTTCGCTGGCGTTCTCGAGAAATTTCTTGTCTTCGCGGGAAATATTCTCAATACCGACTTCATTTATTTTGTCTAGAATATTATCGACACGTTTCATAATTTCTCCGGCCTGCTGGCGTTTCTTTTCAAGCTTCTTTTCCTGTTTTTTGATACGCCTCCTTTTAAACCACATGGACGGCCGATACAGACGCCAGTCAAGCTTTATATACGCCAGACCAACCAGGGCGCCCCCAAGATGCGCCAGATGCGCCACATGCGGACCCGACGCCACAAAATTCAAAATAGCCAGTAACGGAATCGCCCAGCGGACCTTCATCGGAAACAGGAAAAAAATCAACAGCGTCCGGTCCGGAAACATTAGCCAGTAGGCCGCCAGAATACCGTAAATCGCGCCTGAGGCACCAATTATCGGATTGGCCAGATTGTAATTAAAAATTAGAGAAAGAAAGGCTCCGCCAAGACCGCAATATATGTAATATTTGAAAAACGGCCTGGAACCCCATTTATATTCAATCTCGGTTCCGAACATCCACAGAACAAGCATGTTAAACAGAATATGAAAAAAACCGGCATGTAAGAACATGTATGTAAACGCCTGATACAGGCGATAGAGATTATTGGGAAAGTCGCTATATATTTTCGCCGGCACCAGACCGAAAATCGGCTCCAGCCGAATCGACGAAAGCCCCTGAAGCAGGAAAACAACGCCATTGGCGATAATCAGGTATTTGATTACCGGACTGATTGAGCCCGGTCCGATCCGAAAACCGCTTTGGAAACCTCGATAATTGCTATATGGCCTCATACTTCATCCTATCGGCATTCCTTTTGCCCGCCTTAAACCGTTTATATTCTATGAATAACAAGGGCCAAAGTCAACAATTATAAGCGGTTTTCCTTGACCTTAATCCCCAAGATTGCCCCCCTTTTGTCGATCAATCTTATTCTGTCTGTCTTCATTCAACTGAATGTCACAACTTGTGGGCACTCACCCGCCCATACCGCCGCTTGGCAGAACAAACCTTAATATCAAACCCCATACACCCAGAAAAAGCAGCAGGAATATAATATCATAAAAATCCATTGTGCCACAACCCGGTACTATCAGGTTCTCCGTCTTAAATCAGTAAAATTACTTGCGAGGTCAGGTTAAAACGGAATGGCTGAACCCTTGACGTCATTTTGTCATCGGCTCAGGTTTTACAACAGGTTATCTGCCAGGGGGCAAAAAAAGTAAGCAGCAATATATATGTTCTACGATACACTTTCTCCGCTAAAGCACTCTGGTTACATGCTCCAAAAGCTGATTTTTCGGCAGTGCCCCAATCACCTGGTCAACCAACTCACCGTTCTTAAAAATAAGCAGAGCGGGTATCGACATAATTCTGAATTGGCCGGCAACTCTGGCGTTGGTATCGACATCCACTTTGGCGACTTTCAGCTTGCCGTCATATTCGGCCGCGATATCTTCCAAAATCGGTGCAATCATTTTGCATGGTCCGCACCAGGGCGCCCAGAAGTCGACGATTACAGGAATATCGGACTTCAATACTTCGTCATTAAAAGTGTTATCCGTTATCTGGACCGGTTTGCTCATTTTTAAACCTCACAATCATGTTAACAGTTATTTTTTTAACATATTCAAAATCAATTTGTTCCCAGCATCGCCTGTCTGACCAGGGTCACCGGAATCGTACCGTAGGAAAGCAATCTATTATGGATGTCCCGGATCGGCATATCGGGGGATTGGAATCGGATATCCCTCAAAAGCTTTTCTATCTCGATTTTACCCATCAGATAACTCATTGGCTGCGTTGGTGTTTGCGTGTAACGCCTGACTTCTGCCCGGGCATTGGAATTTTCCAGCCGGGCCGTATTAACCAACATGGTAACAGCTTCATCAAATGTACACTCCCCGGCATGAAGTCTGACATCGAGGACCACGCGACATGACCGCCAAAGCTGATCTTTTAGCTGCATCAATTCTATTCGTTTATCACGATAGAAACCGGTCTCCCTCATCAAATCTTCACAGTACAGGGCCCATCCTTCGGCGAAAACGGAAGTGCGGAATATTCTCCTGATCTTCGATTTGATAAGATTGGCATGACATAACTGCAGATGATGCCCCGGATATCCTTCATGTAACGATCGAACCGTAATTGCGGATCGACTATGACCGGAAAGCTGCTCTCTTTTTTTATCATCCGACGCCGACCTATCAACCGGCGTCACCCAAAAAAATCCGGTTTGATCGGCTTCAAAGGGCGCCGGCATCATATAGGCGGCATACGGAAGAAGCGCGCGCATAAAGGCTGGTGTTTCCATAAGCTCCAGCATTTCATTATCCGGGACCGAGACAATTTCCCTTTCCATAATAAACCGACGCGTCGCGGCTACTTCTTTTTTATAATAATCAAGAAGCTCCTCGGCGGCAGGATAATCGTTCTTGATCTCTTCGATTACTTCCGGCCAGCTTTTGCCGGGATTGACTTCATTATTTAATTCATTGAGTCTGTTAGTCGTCTTGTCTATATAATCCAGGCCAATTTGCTCAAGTTCGTTAGAGGTATAGGGCAGCATATGGATTTCTTTAAGGAGTAATTCATATAATTTCCGACCGGCAGCGAAGCTGCCATCCGGTTTGGCGGACAACTCATCATCCAAAAATCTCCTGTAATCTTTGACGACCTTAATGGTGAGGTCACTGGCGGCGAGGAGCTCGTTTTTTAGAGAAGGAACTTCTCCTGAAATAGCCCCGATTGTCCCGGAAAAAAATATTCCGGCCGAATCGGCCATATCACGAGCAACTTCCAGCCAGATCTCGGGAATAAAATCAGCCTTGCGAAGATTTTCCTTGGCTTCCGACAGTAATTCGGGTATAGCCTTCAAACGAGAGACCAAGGCCGCATATCTTTGTTCTTTGTCCGCAAAATCTCGGAGCCATAAAATATGACATGACGACGTTATTAGATTAATATAAAGCGAAGGGTCACGAAAATAACGTTTAAAGACCTGATGATAAACCGGATCAGCCCGAAGAATACCGGTCAAGATTTCCAGGTCGATTTGACTTTCCTTATTGAGCGATCCTTCAGCTTCGAAACTTTCGCATAAATGGAGATATTCTTTTTCCTTTTCTATAAAATCATCGATAGCGGCCTGACTAACATTTTCCAGCAGATGATCGAATTTATGAATACCGATGTACGTGGCCCGGCTCGGATACATTTGAAGATATTCATCTATGAAGCTATCCACCATATCAACAAAGGTGGCATCATTGAACTCAGATAGTTGCACTTAATTAGACCTTTCCGATTATCGCCGTATGTTTGCTGACGACCTGACCGACAAACGCCTCCAATCGCGTCTCTTCGCCGGTATCCTGCAGACCTTCATAGCTGATGTTAAGCCAGGGAATGTCGCCCAGATCGTTCGATATTTTACGCGATAATGACGTGACAATCGTCCCCGGCATACAATTAAACGGCATACAATTGACAATCCCGGCGGCGCCGTTTTCGACAAAATCAATCGCCTTACCGATCGACAGAATCGCCTCTCCCCTGACGTCCACCGAAAGATAAGGCGAGGCCATCGCGATAACCCGGTCGACTTTGGTTTCCGCATCAATCGGAAAATGTTTCATAAAATGTTTTTCGATCTTATGCTCATCGTGATGCTGATAAAACTCCTGAATGATAGCGCGAAGGATATTATTCCACTCTTTCTTATAAATTGAGTCCAGCCGGTAAGTATAAGATGTATAATTAATCCACTCGCCAAATGTCGCCAGTTTTACTTCCAGCCCCAGATTCTCAAGTTTGGTAATAAGATAATTGTTGGAAAAACGATTATTTCGCAGATATATCTCACCGACCAGGCCTACAACCGGCTTCGGCGATTCATCTACCGGAATTCGAGCAAACTCCTTTGCGGCGGTCCCGGCCAGATTTAATAAATCCCCATTACCGGCCACGTAGTCATTGACCTTATGAAGATACCTATAATACATTTCTTCGGATTGACCGGGATTTAATTCGTATGGTCTGGTTTTTAATAGAGCTTTGATCAGACAATCGACATATACCATGCCTTTCCACGCATAACGGCGGAAAGCAGTGCTGTCCATACCGAAATCGGTGTACGAGGTGTTTGAATTGGGCGAATAAATCGGTACATTTTTATAGCCGAGATCATCAAGGACAATACGATGATACTGGCAGTATTGTCCGAAACGGCACGGCCCATCGGCACCCGGCATAAAGAATACCGAATGATCCGGTTTGAAACCGTCCGACCTTATTTTTTTAATCATATCTCCGGTCGTAACCGCACAGGGGAAACACTCTTTGCCGGAGGTAAACTTCTTTCCCCATGTCAGGCTTTCCTGATCCGGTTCATCGAGCACCTCAGCCCGGATGCCGCATTTTTCGAACGCGGCGCGTACGGCATAAGCATGATCGCACATATTCGGAAGATAGATAACCTTATCAGCCGGCGAAAAGTTTTTATTCGCCGGAGAGTACTCGGTAACCGGTGGCTTATAATTATAAAACCGAAGCGAATCCAGAAATGCTTCCGCGCGCGTTATCATGCCCGCGTCGGCCGAATGCTCATCCATTTCCAGCTGAAGGTAAGGTTTGCCCGACATAACCCGCCGGAAGAAATGAGTTATGAACGAATCGGGCCCGCAGCCGAATGATGTCAAATAGACGGCATACAGATTCGGATGTTTGCGAATATAACTCGCAGCCGATAAAATCTTCCGGCCATATAACCAGTACATCGTGGAAAGATCCTCGGAATCAAGGTCCAGAGGAAGGAAATCAATCGGGATGACGGTTATACCCATTTTCCTTATTTTGCCCGGAATCTCGAGTGACAGGCGACGGTCGAAGCCATTATATGGTCGGCTGATTATCACCATACATTTTTCATCGCTTTTCAATTGGCCAAGGACTTTACGGCCGACATCTGCGATGCTGCGGCAGTACATGTCGTACGCTTTCATACCGTTGTTGACGGCCTTTTTCAACTCCTTTTCCGATATATGCAATACTTTAAGTGGTCGACGTAAGTGCCCCATTGTTTTGGCGTTATCGCGATGCAGCCCTATCGGCGCCCCGATAAATTTTATCCCCTCTTTTTCAAAGTCAAAGCTGGCCTGAATGGTATTCGAGATCGTTTGGACGTACGGGCAAATATAGCTGCCGTTATCCTCCAATTCATTGTTATCAGAAAATCTGATAATTCCCGGCAGGAAAATATAATCGACTTTTTTCTTAATCAGGTTATCCACATGCCCGAAGGCCATCTTTACCGGGAAACATGTCTCGGCGACAAATTTCTCGAGCGAGGACTCGACGATTTCATGATTGGATAAATCCGAATTGACAACTTCATATCCAAGCGTCTCGAAAAACGCCTTCCAGTACGGATAAAATTCGAAGAAGTGCAGCACGCGGGGAATACCGACCCGACCTTTCGATTTTCGTTTCCAGTCGATATCGATATATCGCCTCATTAGTAAACGTTGGCGGATATTGAAATAATCGGGGATACGGACTTTCTCTTTTTTACGCTTGACATCATATTTCTCGCAGCGACTTCCGTAATAAAGCGGTTCCTCTCCTTCAACTTCCACTTTGCGGATTTCGCACATATTATCACAGTCTTCACACGTGAAACTGCTCAAAGTATATTGTTTACGTGAAAGATCAAATCCTTTAAACTTGGTACCGTTTCCCGTTTCTACTTCCATAGCCAAAATTGCTGCCCCGATCGCCCCGGTGACATCGTGGTGCGGCGGAACGGTAACTTTTTTCCCGGTAAGTTTTTCGAAGGCGGCGACAACCCCCCTATTCCAGGCGACACCTCCCTGGAAAAATAATTTTTCACCTATTTTTCTGTCCCCGACCACTTTAGTCAGATAATTGGACGCTATCGAATAAGCCAATCCGGCGACGAGGTCATCGGTCCCGGCACCAGCCCGTTGATGGCTGACCAGATCCGATTCCATAAAAACGGTACATCGTTCGCCGCACCCGACCGGGCAAGATGCCGATAATGCCCTGTCGCCGAATTCCTGCTCAATATTGATTTCAAGCTTTTCTGCCTGTTCCTGCAGGAATGAACCGGTACCGGCGGCACACGCCTTGTTCATCTCGAAATCAATCACTGTTTTATCATGCAGAGAAATATACTTCGAATCCTGCCCGCCGATTTCGAAAATAGTGTCCACTTCCGGATCGATTTCGATAGCTGCCGTTGCCTGAGCTGTAATTTCATTTTTAATCGTATCAGCCCCAACGAAATCACCGGTCAGATAGCGCCCCGATCCGGTCGTCCCCACGCCGATCACATTGACCCGATCGCCGACCTCATCGCCGATCTCGGCCAAGCCTCGCCGCACCGCTTCAATCGGCCGACCTTCGGTCATCAAGTAACGACGCGCCACGACATTTTTATCTTTGTCGATCAAGACCAGATTGGTCGATAGTGAGCCAACGTCAATGCCGAGATAAACCTCGAGATTATCGATGTTATTGCAGTATTTTTCTCTGGTTACCGAATAATATTTTGTATCGGGAAAATCAAAGGTTAGTTTTTCCCGTCCACCTGTGGGCACATTACGATATTTTAAATATCCGGTGATTTTCTCCGGATCGATAACGGTCATGTTGCCGTTTTCCGATTGGGAAGCGAGAATAGCGGCGCCAATGGCGCCCATAACATTATAATGCTCCGGAATTATCAACTGGTCTTTCTCAAGTTCCAGAACATCGATAAACGCCCTGACAACACCCGGATTGGCCGCAACGCCGCCCTCGAAGGCAACCGGCGGAAGAAATTTTTTACCGCGCGCTATGGCGCTCTTGAAATTCCTGACAACCGCATAACACAGGCCGGCGACAATATCATAATCGGGAGTGGCAATCTGCTGCAGGTGAATCATATCCGACTTGGCGAAGACCGAACATCGACCCGCAATGCGGGGCGGTTTGGCCGATTTCAGCGCCAGTTGCCCGAATTCATCCTCTATTGATATCTTTAATCGCCCGGCTTGCTGATCCAGAAACGAACCCGTTCCGGCGGCACAAAGGTTGTTCATACTGAAATCGACGACGGTTTTTTTCTCAGGATCCAGCTGGATAAATTTCGAATCCTCCCCGCCCATTTCAATAATAGTACGGACTTCGGGCTGCAGCAGAAAATTGGCCGCGCTGAAGGCATTAATCTCCCCGTAAGATTCACCTCCAAGAACTAATACACCTGTTTTACCACCGATTCCGGTAAAGCCGAGTTTGACCTCATCCCGGAGGATATCTTCAAATTCGGATTCGAGAAGGTTTTTTAATGTCAAATACGGCTGACCGTGAAACCGTCGATAAGCGGTTTTGATTATATCCAGCGTTCCGTCAAGGACCGCGACCTTAACCGAAACCGATCCAATGTCAATACCGACCGAATAGTTCTTCACGCTACTTTTCTCCCGCCTAATTTCGTGAATTTAAGAAGTTTTACGATTAATTCCAATTAAATATTTTTCGAAAATTACATAATATTTTGACTGAAAGCTCTTTTGATTGTATTATCTTTTATAATTATGCGTTTATTGCTGCAAAGAGTGGCTTCCGCCTCGGTCATGGTCGACGACAAAATCATCGGTCAGATTGGCCACGGAATACTGATTCTGGCCGGTTTCAGAAAGGGCGACAAACAGGTATCCATAAAAAAATTGGCTGATAAATGCATTAATTTGAGAATCTTCGAGGACGAGGAGTCCAGGATGAATCTTTCCCTGCTGGACATTAAAGGCGAATTGCTTGTCATTTCCCAATTTACTTTATATGCCAACTGCCATAAGGGTCGCCGGCCGAGTTTCGATCAGAGTATGCTTCCGGATGAAGCTAACCGGTTTTATGAACTACTAATCGAGGAATTTGCCCGCTCGGGATTGAAGGTGGAAAGAGGCGTTTTCGGGGCAAAGATGCAAATAGAACTGCTTAATGACGGCCCGGTTACGATATCGCTTGATGACGACGAAATATAAAAATCTGCGGCGGCTGCTTGATATCTATAATCTGGTGCTTGCCTCCGGTTCGCCCCGACGAGTCGGGCTTTTAATAGAGGCCGGAATCGCTTTTCGGCAGATAATCCCTGATATCAATGAAGCGAACTCAAAGCAATTGAAGCCGTATGAATTGGCGATGTTGCTCGCCCGGAAAAAATCACAAGCGGTCGTGGAACAGATTAATAATAATGAAGTTGTCCTCGGATGCGATACGATTGTCGTCCTCAATGAGCAAATACTCGGTAAACCCTCGTCGAAAAATGAGGCGGTACAAATGCTGGCGCAACTGGCCGGAAACAAACACACTGTCTGTTCGGCAATTGCTCTGTCGACCGCAAACGATGAAACGGCTGGAGGTTTTGAGTTGACCGATGTCTATTTTAAAAAAGTCTCATTGCGGGAAATCGAAGATTATGCGGCCAGCGGAGAGCCTCTGGATAAGGCGGGGGCCTATGGAATACAGGAGCGCGGGGTTTTTTTGGTTGACAGGTTTGTGGGAAATATTGATAATGTTATCGGTCTGCCCATGACGCTGTTGGATGAACTTGCTGGCAGACTGGGTGAAAAGTTGAGGTTATATGCCGGATGAGTATAAAGATATAGGTAACAAACTTGGCCAGAAGAGAAAAGAGCTGGGCAAGGAAATCGATGAAATCTCAGAAATAATAAAGGTCTCGTCGGAGTATCTGAAAGCTATCGAAAAGGGCGACTTTAAGGCCTTGCCCTCGATTGTCTATTATAAATTGTTCGTACGCTCATACGCTCAGGAGTTGGGTCTGGACGGCAACCAGTTGCTCGAGCAGTTTGAGATAGAAGATGAATCTGTCGAGGGGGATGACGGGTCCGTTTCCGAGAAGAAAACTGCCGTCAAGAAAAGAAGACGACCCGAAAGCGAAACGCCGTTATTAAAAATCGGCATTATACTTGCCATTATAGTAATCATCGCCTTTATCATTATCATTATGTTAGTTCCCCATAATGATAAAATTGGCAGGACCGGCAATGTGGAGGAAAATATTGATACGATCGAGAGCAATCCGGACAGCCAATCTCTTCTCATGCAAAATGTTGCTCCCCCCGAAGATAGCACGCCGCAGCCGGTCGAGCTCCCCATGAGATTGAGCATCTTTATCAAGGATTCATGCTGGATAATGGTTGCTGCTGATGGCGATACGGTTTTGAAGAATACTTTGCAAAGCGGGGCGAGAAGAAGCTACACTGCCGACTATCGATTTTTAATTTCCATGGGTAACCCGTACAATGTCGATTTGAAAATAAATGATACGCTTCTTCGGGATATTTCAAATCAGGGTCGAGTCGTAAAAGGATTTGAGATTAATCGCTTGAATAAAGCGGATTTATTTTATATTCCGGAGGATAGTCTTGCTGAATAGACTGCACAAATTTGCGGCCGGATTTCATTTGCGAATGCTTCGGCGAAAATTTCGACCCGCTTCATTCTCTCTTCCGGATGACCTGTTCAATATCAAGAATGTCCTGGTTTGCCTTCCCCCCGGCCAGCGTCAGCTTACAATGATCAAAGATTTATTACCGGAATTGACAAGGATTTTCAATGAATCGGAAATATATTTGATGGCTTCACCGGGACGCTCCGTTTATGATATATTCCCACGGAAAGGATACCGTATTATGACACCTTCCTCAAATCACGTAAGCTGGAGCGGTCTGGCGACCAAAAACTATATCAATCTGCTGAAAGAAAACACCTACGATCTGATTCTGGATTTGAATTTATACCCTAATCGTTTTGCTCAATCGATACTTCTGTCTTTCCCCGAAGCCATAAGAATCGGCAATCGAAACAGCCTTGGTGTTCCGCATTATAATATCGAGATAAAAACCAGGTTTGTGCGTGATGAAAAGAAAATCTATCGATCGATTATTGAAACTATTGATCGTCTGAAAAATCCCGCGCAATCCAATAATAATATTCATGTTTAAATGATTTCCGGAGGATAAGTGTACCTAAAGAGACTGGAACTTCTCGGATTTAAATCATTTCCGGATAAAACCGTGGTCAAACTGATACCCGGGGTCACTTCCGTGGTGGGGCCGAACGGATGCGGCAAAACCAATATTCTGGATGCGATTCGCTGGGTGCTGGGCGAGCAGAAAGTATCTCTTCTTCGCGGCGCGAAAATGGAAGAAATTATCTTTAATGGGACGCACGATGTCAAACCGCTGGGTATGGCCGAAGTCACGCTCGTGATTCAAAATAATAAAGGGGTCCTTCCGACCGAATACAGCGAAGTGCAGGTGACTCGCCGCCTGTTCCGCTCGGGGGAATCGGAATACCTGCTTAACAAAGTCCCCTGCCGCTTAAAGGATATTATCGACCTTTTTATGGATACCGGGGTCGGGGCGCATATTTATTCCGTGATACAGCAGGATATGATCGATGCCATCCTATCCGACAGGACCGATGACCGTCGCTTTTTATTCGAGGAAGCCTCAGGTATTTCCAAATACAAGAGCAGAAAAAAAGCGGCTATTCGCAAATTGGAAGCCACCGATGCCGATCTCGTGCGATTGAACGATATCGTATCCGAAGTTAATACGCAGGTGAATTCGCTTAACCGCCAGATGAGAAAGGCGAGGCGATACAAGGAATTTTCGGACGAATTAAAAGGCTGGGAATTGTTTTTAAGCAAGAACGCCATCGATGAACTAAGCCATGAATACAGGGAATTATCCAATCAGAGGGAGATGCTTGCGGATAACAAAGTAAAATCGGAAACGGATATTGATATTATAAGCGCCTCGCAGGAGACTGAACGAAAGAAGTTGATTGATCTGGAAAAACAGCTTGCTGAAATTTCCAATGATATTTTTAGAAAATCCGAGGAAGCACACACCGTCGAGCGCGAGATTTCAGTCCTGAATGAAAGGCGTGATAATGCGCGCCAATTAAGAGAAAAAAACGTCCTCGACATTGAGGCTTATGCAATACGCAAAGAGAATCTCCTTGAGCAAATCGGACAGCATCAGAGAGAAATGACATCAATCGATGAAGCGCTGAGTCGGCTCGAAAATGAAATCAAGGAGAAAGAGGAAGCGCTGACAGCTGTCGATGAAAAAATTCTCGAGGCCCGTCGCGAACGCGAAAAAATTAATCAAAAATTAATGGCCCTGGAAGGAAGATTGTCGGCCGGCCAAAGCGATGACAATAATCTCAGGGAACAGGAGAACGAAATCGGCTCCGGCATGTCGACACTCGATGAGCGGATTGGGGAATTGAATCTCGAACATGAGTCTCTTCTCGGCAAAAAAACAGATTGCGAGATTAAACTGGCCGAACTGGAAAATAAAATCAACGAAACCAAATCAAAGAAAAGTACTCTGGAAAATGACCTCTCAGCCCTGGACGAGCAATATGATGAAATATCCGGCAAAATATATGAGCTTTCATCGTCGCTCGAAGCCGCCCAGGCGAGGAATCATCTTTTGAAACAGATGGTGGCACAGTTCGAAGGTTATGGCAGCGGGGTCGTATCCGCCATGGAAAGCCGCGAAAGATGGCCCGGCTTAATCGGCACGGTGGCGGATAATTTGACGCCTCAATCCGGCCATGAACAACCGATTGAAGCCGCTCTGGGCGAAAGGGCCGGATTTATGATTTGCCGTGAACGAGCAACGGCTGACGAAATAATCGATTACCTCAAAGGCGAAGTAAAAGGCAAAGCCGGACTGGTAATTCTCGAGTGCGCGGGACCCGATCCGCTTTCAATTCGTCCGCAGATAACCGACGAAGGCTTTATCGGCTGGGCTGACGATTTCGTCAGTGTTTCTGATGAGCTACAAACACTGGCATCGTTATTGCTTGCAACCGTCGCTATCGTCAAGCCCGAAAGCGTCAACGATATTCTGGATCAGCTTCCTTCCTATTATTCAGCGGTAACTACCGACGGCAGGATGTTTCGGGGCAGGGCCATAATTTCCGGGGGATCTCGGGAGGGATTATCGCTTCTGGGTCGAAAAGAAAAAGTCGCTGAACAGGAAAAAACTATTGCGGAGTTAAATTCAAAAGCCGAGGAACTCAGAAAACAAAAGAATAATATTACGACCTCAATTGGTGCTTCTCAAGCGGAACATAAGTCAATGATCAGCGAACTTGATAATCTGAAAGATGATTTGGAGAGTATTGAAAAGGAGTTGACTGCGAACGATTTTGGGCGTCAATCGACTCGAAAAGAAATCGAACGGCTGGAAAAAGAACGAGGCGAGTTATTGATAAAACTGGATGCACTGCGCACCAGACAGTACAGCTTAAATCTTAATCATGAAGAACTGGCAAAAGAAAAGGAAACAATCGTCAATTCTCTAAATGAACAGGGGGCGCTTATCGAGAATCTCGAGAATGACTCCGAAAACATCGAAAAACTGGTTTCTTCGCTGCAAATTAAACGCGTCGAATTAAAGAGCAAATTTCAGCAACTTGAAAGTCAGATCAGGCACACGCGGGAATTAATAAATGAAATAGACACTAATACCACGCGAAAATCAGAGGAAAACCGCCAGGCGGACTCCGAAATAGAGGGTTCTGCCGAAAAGAATATTTTTCTGGAGCGCCGGCTCCGGGAAATATTCGATCAGCGTGATGCTGTCTCGGAAAATCAGAAGAAGATTCAGGAGATGCATGATTCGACCCGCGAAAGTCTCGATGCTCGTGAAAAAGAAATAAAACAACTGCGTCAATCACGTGAAGAAATAAACAGTAAATTGCATACCGCCGAAATCAGGAATACGGAAATCGAGGCGGAAACGAGAAATATCAGGAAGAAGATACGTGACGAGTATGATGTCAATCTGGAAGATATTGCGGTTGCGGCTCCGAATCCTGAAATCCCTCTCGAAAAAAGACCGGAACGCATGTTGCATCTTCGTGAACGGATGAAAGATTTCGGAGCGGTCAATTTACTGGCGCTGGAGGAATATAGAGTTACCAAAGAGCGGCAGGAGTTCTTGACTTCGCAGATGAACGATCTGATGAGTGCCAAAGCGACGTTGCAATCGACGATCATTAAAATCAATCAGACCGCCAGGCGGTTATTTATGGAGACCTTCGCCAAAGTTCGATCCAATTTCCAGGAAGTATTTGCAGAGCTGTTTACCGGTGGAGAATCAGATATTCGATTGCTCGATGAAAACGACCCTCTGGAATCTCCGATTGAAATCATTGCTCGGCCGCGCGGGAAGAGACTTTTATCGATTACGCAGATGTCCGGTGGTGAGAGGGCGCTGACCGCAATATCGCTTTTGTTCGCCATCTATCTGGTCAAACCGTCGCCGTTCTGTATCCTTGACGAAATCGATGCACCACTCGATGATGCCAATATTCACCGCTTCTTGAAAATTATTAAAACTTTCTCCGACCAGACACAGTTCATTATTATTACGCACAACAAGATCACGATGGAGGCGGCCGATATTCTCTACGGTATAACCATGGAGCAGCCGGGCGTCTCACGGGTTGTTTCGGTGCGATTCAATGAGCCGGGCGCGGAAAAACTGATTAATACTTCTATTTCTGATATTGAGCCGATAGCGCCGGCAAAAATCCCGGAAGCGATAAAAGAAAGAATAACTCCACAGGTTAATATCAAACCGGCCGACGGTAAGGAATAATGACAGGTTTGAACGGCTATGGCTTCCGGATTTAAAAAGCTCAAGGAATCTCTGACAAAAACACGACAGAATATTTTAGGGAAAATCAGCGGTTTAATAGGCGGGCGGAAAATCGACGATGACCTGCTGGATGAAATCGAGGAAATTCTGCTTAAGGCCGATATCGGTGTTGCCGCCACCGAAAAAGCGATTGAGACCCTCCGCGAACAGGCGAGGAATGAAAAGCCCACCGGTTCCGATGATGTCTTCAGACTTCTTAAAAAACAACTTTCAGACATTTTAAACAAAACCGGATCCGAAGCCTCGTCTGCGATTTCATCCAAACCGATCGTCTGGATGATAACCGGTGTAAACGGCACCGGCAAGACCACTACCGTCGGTAAACTGGCGCATTACTTCAAAAGCAACGGCAAATCGGTAATGATTGCCGCCTGCGATACATTTCGCGCCGCAGCGGTCGAGCAATTGGGCATCTGGGCGGAACGCTCCGGGGTTGCCTTCGTGAAGGCGCACTCGGGGGCCGATCCTGCCGCGATTGCGTTCGACGCGGCTAATTCGGCGATTGCACGAAATATCGATTATCTCCTGATAGATACCGCCGGTCGATTGCACACCAAGGCGAACCTTATGAAAGAATTGGAGAAAATCCGCCGCGTTACGGAAAAAGTAATTCCACCCGAACAGATTTTCGCCAAGTTAATTATTGACGGCACTACAGGCCAGAATGCACTATCGCAGGTAAAAATATTCGCCGATGCCGTCGGATGCGACGGTTTAATCGTTACCAAACTCGACGGTACCGCGCGTGGTGGGATCATGGTAGCCATAGCGGAAGATCTGTCGGTGCCGGTCGATTTTATCGGCATCGGTGAAAAAATAGATGATTTGCGACCATTTAACTCCGAAGAATACGTGGAGGCGCTCTTTGAAAGTTGAACAGATCCAAGTACCGACGCATCAGCGGGAAGAACTGATCGATATTACCGGCGAGGTAAGAAGTTATATCACCAAGGCAGGTTTACAAAACGGCTTGATAGTTTTGTACGTACCTCATACAACCGCGGGGGTTACGATTAATGAAAATGCCGATCCCGACGTCGCGCGGGATATTCTTTATAAACTCAATAAAGAAATTCCTCAGAGCGATGATTATCATCATGGCGAGGGGAACTCGGACGCCCATATAAAATCATCACTTGTCGGTGCTTCATTGCAAATAATCGTTTCGGACGGTAAGCCTGTTCTGGGAACATGGCAGGGAATATATTTCTGCGAGTTTGACGGCCCTCGGACAAGGAAGTTATATCTTAAAGCCATTTCGGATTGATGCTTAAAATCAAAATCATCACGGTAGGAAAAAATAAAGAAGCATGGGTTGATGATGCGATAAAGCATTATGAAAAACTTTTGACAAAATTCGCCAAACTTTCATTTGTCTACATCCACGACATAAAGAAGACACGCGCCCTTGGCGATGATGACGTAAAAAAGCTGGAGGCATCAAAAATAAAGAAAAAACTCAGCCCCAATTATAAAGTTGCGTTAAGTGATAAAGGCCGGCAGTACAATTCAGAGGAATTTTCGAATTTCATATCAAAGCTTATGCAGAATTCCGGCGGTGTGATTGAAATTATTATCGGGGGCGTGTATGGGCTGGACGAATCCATAATCGATGAATGCAATGATATAATTTCCCTCTCCCCCATGACGATGTCGCATCAACTGGTTCGGCCGGTATTGCTCGAGCAGCTTTATCGCGGCTTTTCGATTTTATCCGGCGGTAAATATCATAAATAAATTAGAGCCGATCGCTGGGCGACCGGCTCCCTATAGAGGAAAGTACACTGCATCTATGGTTACTTAAGAAGTATCATTTTCTTCGAAACCGCATGGTTTCCGGCCTCAACCCGATAGAGATAGACACCTGAGGCCACCGATTGACCGAAATCATTGGTGCCATCCCATTCAATCGTTACAACGCCCGCTTCATCATGCCTTGAAATCTTTCTGATGGCCTGGCCATTGATATTATAGATGGTCATGGTCCATGTGCACGCCGCGGGCAGGGAGAGATCGATTGAAGTCATGGGATTAAACGGGTTCGGATAATTCTGCGAGACTTCAAATCGATCGGGAACCAGAGCGGATTTGATCTTCGTTTGCATCATATCACCGTGAAAAGTCGCGAATGAAAATTCTTTAAGCCTGATATCACCCGAACCGTTGCAATTAATATTGAGCAGGTTACCGTCGCCGATACCAATTGCCCGGCCGTATTCCAGACTGTATATCAGGACTCTGATTTCAGAATCATTGATACTATATATATAATCCATCCCTTCAGCCATTTCACCAAGTTGTGGAATCGCCGGATTAATACCGTCGTATTCAAAAACCAGCACCCCCGCGCCGACATTACAGTACGATTCCGCGTTGATGGAAATACCGCCATTATTCGATTCGACCGACAACTCCATCCGGGCAAAATTCGGCGATAACCTTGGTATCGCCAGCGCATCGCCAACGATAATTCTTATGAGATAAACTAAATCGGCAACCGTCAGAGCATAACCGTCGGCGTTAACATCGGAAGCGGCCATCTGTCCGTCGGGATTTATGGTAAAGGCGGCCATACCGTAAATGAAAAAGTTCGTGTAAATAACAGCATCGGCGATTTCGTACGGGACTCCGTTGAGGTTAAGGTCGCCGCGGGCATCTATATCTTCGGGATGCTTGACGCATATACCGCCATTATAGAAATATATGCAGCGAACAGGAGAAACCTTATCACCGATCATACAGCTGTCCGGAGTTCCGAAACCTATCGGGCGGCTCTCTTCGGGATAATGGATATCATCCGACTCCTCCCAGATAATATGGCCGGAATAATTATAAATCCGAGCCTCTACATATTGCAATTCACCGGTCGGATCGGCAAAGGAATTGTCGCCACAGTCCAGCCAGTAGAAACTAATCGGTAAATATTGACCCCCGATAGTCTGATCATTGGATACAATCATAGTGATATTGGCAACCACGCCTTCCGGCGTCAACTGATCCTGTGGCGGGTGATGCGGCCCATCATTTTGATCGGCAATCCCGACCAATCTTATTAATCCGGACGGGCAGTTCGAGCCACAGTTGCCTTCCGTAGAAAGACGGTATGTAAAATATTCCCAATCCGGAATCGCCGGCCCCTTGTTTACATTTAAGAATGACATTCCTGAGTTATCATATCCGATCAATAGATCGAATCCTGCGATAAGATCATTAGTCTGGACTTTCACTCTGACCGGCACGCGCGAACCGACAACCACACAGGAATCGGTTTCGATTGAGACATTGACACAAACCGAACAGATGGCTGATGGGAAAACCGTTACAAAAAGCGATTTTGAATCAGTCGAGCAGCCATCATAAGCTTCCAGACAAAATTCATAAGTCGTGTCGATATTATCGGGCGTGAAGCATACGACACCGCTGTCATCCCGGATCGGAGTGTATGTGCCCGGGCCGCAGGTTTTGGTTATCGTCAGCGGATTGCCGTCCGGATCAACGGCAAAAATTCCATCTATGCAAATCTGGCCGGTATCATTACTGCACCAGGGAGCCATTATATCTTCGGGGATCGTCAATTCCGGAGTCTGATTCCGCGTAACGGTTATATCCAGGCTGCAACTGTCGACGCCGCACACCGACGACGCCACGACCGTCACCGTTTGAGTTCCTTCATCTGTTATCGGAACGCAGACCATGCCGTCATCATAACTTCCGGCCGGTCGGACGACAACGTCGATACTGTCACCGGTCAGCTCGACCTCGAAGCAAATGTCGGTCGAGTCGGTGAAGCATAACAAAGTGTCGATATCGCCGGGGCAAGTTATCTGCGGAGGATTAAGTATTGCTACATTGGCCCTGACCGTGCATGTGTCGGCATTGCATGGAGATTGGGCGATAACCGTGATCTCATAATGACCTGACGTGTCGGCCATAAATGTCAATAGGCTATCGGCAAAGCTGTACTGACCAATCGGTGTGACTGTGACGGTCGCAGAAATCGGCGAGATGGGCAGAAGAACCGAAATATTACTCGGTCCACAAAGCACTTTATTTATCGCAAGGTCAGGACATATAATTTCAACGTATTCATTAAAAGTAACATTGACCGTTACCTGACACGTATCGGCGCCGCAGATTTCCGAAGCGACAACGTCTATAATATATGTCCCGGCCGTATCGGCGGTAAAGCAAAGCTGTCCGTCGGAATAATTGCCGAATGACGGAGATACTTCCGCCGAGGCTGGCGCTATCACCAACGGGATACAAATCTCCTCCGGAACGCAAAGACTTACGTTAAATGGCTCAGTGGGGCGTTCGATTTCTGCTGCCGGTCCGGTCGTGACGATGATACAAACTTCATCTGAACCGGAATCTTTGCATTCGTCATAAGCGGTTACGGTCAGACAATACGTGCCGGTATCCTCGGGAGTAAAGCAGACAAAGCCCAGATTGGAATTATAATATCCGACTGGTGCGACAACAACCGAATCGATATCGTTATCCGTATCGATAATAGAAACTGATCGGCAAATTTCCTCGAAGTCACACTGGAAGTAAGCGGTATCATTACCGGCATCGACAACCGGCGGCGTATTGAAGATAACATCGACATCGAATCGACAGCTATCGTCGCCGCAATCGGTTTCGGCCAGAAGGTCGAATGCATAATGGCCGGCCGTGTCGGCCATGAAACATATCTCGCCGGCGCTATATTGCCCGAAAGGAAGAACCGTCACCTCGGCATAATCCGGCATGATCGATACCGGCAAACAAATCGTTTCCGGACCGCAGAGGAATATCGAAGTATCAGAAGGACAGATAACCTGGGCCGCCTGGCCGATATTTACGGCAAATTCGAAAGTACACATATCGGTACCGCATTCAGACTCGGCCGTAACTTCAATTGAATACGTACCGGAAGTATCTGCCTCGAAACAAAGCTGGCCGTCTTCATAAACGCCTTCGGGAATAGTACTTATGACCGCATCATCAGGCGTGAATGAAATCGGATAACATATCGTCGTAGTCCCGCAATATGAGAAATCTATCGGGTCCAGCGGACAATCGATATCGGCCGCCTCATTTGATGTCACCCTTATGAATATCGTATCGCTCGCTGAACGCTGGCAATCATCCACGGCCGTGATGATAATCCGGTAGGTGCCGGTATCATCTGGAGTAAAACAGACCTGGCCGGTTTCAGAATCATACGTCCCCAAATCAGTCGAGACAATTATGATATTGTTGTCCGGATCGGAGACGGTCGCATCAAAACAAATCTCCTCGAACTGGCACTGAAAGATATCGAAATCGTTAGCCGCCCGGACAACCGGCGGGCTGTTTAAAATAACTTCAACAATGGCCGTGTCGATGGTAACGGCACGGCAGCTATCATAGGCAGAAATAATTATTTCATGAATCCCCGGTGTCACATCCTCAAGACAGACAAACTCATTGACAAGATTAGCACCGGTAACGATTATTGAATCTAAATTATTATCGACATCATTCACGATTAACGGCAAGCAGAGCGGGTCGTAATTGCAGACAACCACTGAAGTATACGGTTCGATATTAACGGTCGGTGGTGAGTTTAATGTAACCATAACAGTCGTGGCCGCTGATGCCGTTTTACCGCAGGAATCGGTCGCGCTAATTTCTATATTGTACAATCCTGACGATTGGGGAGTGAAACAAACTTCACCGGTTTCGGCGTTATAATCACCATCCGGCGAAACCGTAACGGCCTGCAGATTCTTATCAACATCATTTATATCCACCGCAAAACAAATCTCGGTCGGCTCGCATAAATACACTGCAAAATCTTCGGCCGAAGTAATGGTCGGGGCACTGTTCATTATAACGGTAATTATGGTCGAGTCGGAATCGGTACTACCGCACGCATCGGTCGCCGTCACCTTGACGACATACTCTCCGGCCGCGGTCGGCGTAAAGCATATCCGGCCCGAGATCGGATTATAAACGGCGCCCTCGGGCCAAAATGCTATATCGACCAGATTATCGTCGGCATCGGCAATACCAACCGGAATACAGATTTCCCCTTCGCCGCAGAGCGTCATCGTTTTTGACGGCGGCAATAGCACCAGCGGCCGTGAATTCATAGTCACGCTGACCGTGAATTCACAACTATCGATGCCGCAATCATTGGCGGCAACTATTTTGAGATTTTTCTCTACCTCACAATTGGTATAGAAACAGATTGTCCCGTCGTCGGCATCATACCAGGCCGAGGGCGGGAATATGGAAATTTTAGCATCATCGGGTATGCCGTTTATTGGAAAACAGAGCGTATCCGGCCCGCAGATAAATACCGATGTATCGACGGGGCAATCGAGATTTATCGCTTGACCGGCAATTACGGTTACCACGGTCGTGTCGGAATCGAGAGCCCCACACTCGTCAGTAAGAGTCGTCACAACATTATATTCGCCCGGGCCGGTAGGAGTGAAACAGACAAAACCATTAGAATAACTTCCCGGGCTCGTTTCTATCGAATTGATATTTTCGTCGATATCTGATACATCAACAGGTACACAAATTTCTCTATCCCATGCACACACCGTAATCGTCGAATCAGGTCCGGAAACAACTACTGGTGGGCTGTTTAAATCAACTGTGATACAAATCATCGCCGTATCGGCGGAACAGGAATCAAGAGCGACAGCTTCAAAACAATATGATCCCGCTGTATCGGCCACAAAACTTAGAAGGCCGGTTTCGGAATTAATCTGCCCGAATTCGGAATTCAAACCAAAAGTAAGCGGGGCATCATCCGAATCGGCGGCATGTATCATATATTCAATTGTCATCCCCGGATCGCATATGAAATATTCTGTGTCGGCGGAAATAATTTCGGGCGGTACATTGATAACTACGTCAACGGTGAAGGAGCAATCCACCTTGCCGCACTCGTTCTCGGCCTCGACATTTATCACATAACTGCCCGAAGTCTCGGCATCGAAACAAACCATACCGCCGGCATACATCCCCATCGGGGATACGGTTACGATTGCATCACTCGGCGTAATAACAACAGGGCGGCAGATAGTCTCCGGGCTGCAAAGTTTGAGCGCTGTATCAGGCGGACAGATAACCTGGGGTGCTTCGCCTATCTCGACGGAGAATTGCAGATTACATGTATCGGCCCCGCACTCGGTCGAGGCGATAACTTCGAAATTATAAACACCAGTCGTATCCGCCATGAAGCAAAGATTTTGACCGTCATAATATGTTCCCTCTGGAACAGTAACATGCGCATCGACAGGATATATCGGCAAATTATAACATATCGTATCCGGATTGCAAATCGATTCAACGATCTGGTCAACTGGGCATTCAATGCGCGCCGGTTCACCTAAGTCAACCACAAAGGCCAACTGGCATGTATCAGCGCCGCATTCGGCGGCGGCGATGATTTCCATGTTATATGTTCCGGCCGTATCCGGCATGAAACAAAGATCGCCGTCAGTATAGGTCGCGTAATCGGGAATAGTAATGACAGCGTTATCAGGTGTAATCGTCAGAGGATAACAGACCGTCTCGCCCGGACAGATGGATTCATAAATCGGTTCGTCGGGGCAAGTTATTTCAGCCGGTTGATTCAATTGAACATTAAATATGATATCACAGCTGTCGGCACCGCAGTCCGCGGTGGCAATAACCTTGATGATATATGTCCCGGAAGTATCGGGAGTGATACACAACTCACCATTAGAATAATAAGCACCTTCGGAAACAGCCACAGTGGGATCATCCGGAGTAATATCAAGCGGGATGCAAATCTCCTGCAAACCGCACAAATTATAATCAAACGGTTCCGACGGACAATTGATTTCGGCTATCTCACCGACAACAACATCGATAACGGTCGTATCCACACCTGTCGCATAACAGGAATCGGTCGCCGTAACGATAATCGTATCAATCCCGGGACCATCAGGAGTATAACAGACTTTACCCGTAATCGAGTCATAGACGGTGCTTTCATTGGTGGAAATTATAAATAAATTGTTATCATAATCGGTAATATTGACATCGAAACAGATTTCCTCAAGTCCGCACAGGAGAACTCCGAAATCATCGGCCGAACTCACCAACGGAGCAGAATTAAACATGATAGCGATTACGGTCGTATCGGCCGACATGACGCCGCATTCATCGGTCGCCTCAATAATAAATGTATAATCACCGGCTCCGGTCGGAGTGAAGCATACATAACCGTTATCATAAGAACCCTCGCCAATAAGAGTTATATCCGTTATATTATGTTCAAGGTCACTGATCTCAACCGGGAAACAAAACTCGGTCGGCTCACACATAAAGATAGTGTCATTGGTCGCCGAAATGATAATCGGCGGACTATTCAGTTCTACGCCAATACCTATCAAGGCCGTATCGGCTCCGCATCCATCAGCGGCCTCAATCGAGAACCAATATATGCCTGAGGATAAATCAGCAGTAAAGCTTATTTCACCGGTGTTCGGATCGATTGTACCAAAAGATGAAAGCAACGCAAAAGTAATCGGATCCCCTTCATTATCAATGGCCTTAACCTTATAATTGAAAACTTCACTGGCCTCGCAGCTGAAGAAAGCGGTATCGCCCGACACAATTTGCGGCGCGCTATTAAATATAACATCGACACCAAAATGGCAGCTGTCAAGGCCACAGTCAGTTTCCGCCTTTACGAAAATTTCATAAAATCCGGAAGTGTCAACTTCAAAACAGACCTCACCGTTATCATACACACCGACAGGACTTACAGTCACGACGGCGTTCTGCGGCAACAATCCCACCGGGCGACAAATCTGATCGGCGCCGCACAATTCGACTGATGTATCCGCCGGGCAGGTCAGCTGCGGAATTTCGCCGATGCTGATGTCAAATACAACCTGACAGGTGTCGGAACCGCAATCGGCGGTGGCAATAACATCTATTATATACGTTCCCGTCGTATCGGGCGTAAAACATATCTCTCCATCATGGTACGTAACACCATCGGGAACGGTCACGACGGCATCAAGCGGCGCAATTGTCAACGGCTCGCAGATTTCTTCCTGACCGCAAATACTTCGACTGATTGGTTCTTCGGGACAATCTATAAAGGCGGCATCACCGGTCGTAACGGTAATGACCGTGGTATCGACATCAGAAGTATAACATGAATCAGTTACGGTCACAGCGATCTCATAGACTCCGGGACTATCGGGAGTGAAACAAATTTGCTTATTTACTGAATCATAAACCGCCGCCTGATTCGTACTGACAATAAAAATATTATTATCCGGGTCAATTATATCGACATCGAAGCAAATTTCTTCGAAGTCGCATTGGAATACCTCAAAATCGTCGGCCGTAACCACCTGCGGAGGAGTGTTAAGAACAATCGTAATGACGGTCGTATCGGATGCCGTATTACCGCAGGAGTCGGATGCCTCGATTATAAAAGTAAACTCACCGGAAGCTTGCGGAGTGAAACAGACATAACCGTTCGAGTAAGTACCATCACCTGTCAAAGAGATTGATTGATTATCATTATCCGGATCGGTTACCGAGACCGGGAAACAGTAATCACTCAGCTCGCACATAAAGATTGATGTATCCGGCGATGAGACCACCACCGGTGAACTGCCAAGGCTGACGTCGACATTTATAGTATCCGCACCTTTGGCCCCGCATTCATCGACGGCGGACACAGTCAGGTTATAAACTCCATCGGAATCCGGTGTGAAACATATCTGTTCATTTCCGGCATCATAAAAACCGGTCGGTGAAACCGTCACGTTGAAAAGATTAAAATTGACGTCGAAAATTTCGACATCGAGACAAATTTGTTCCGGCCGGCACAGGTCAACAGCTGTATCCGCCGGCAAGCTGACGACCGGCTTGGCGTTGATTATGACGGCGACATTCACCGAATCGGTATCTTCGGCACCACAGGAATCAACGGCGTGAACAACAATCGGATACGTCCCTGAAACTGTCGGCGTAAAACAAACTCGCCCCAAATCAGGATTGTAAAATCCGTCTCGGGTTATAAAAGTATTTTCGATATTGCCGTCCATATCGGTTACTCCCACCGGTATACAAATCTCCTGCGGCTCACAAATAAATATCGATGTATCCGGCGGCGCCATTACCAGCGGCGGGGAGTTTAAAGTGACATTGACTGAAAATTCGCAACTGGTCAGACCGCAGCCGGTTTCGATGACAACCGTAATATCTTTTTTCACCGAGCAGTTGGTATAAAAACAAATCGACTGATTATCAGCATCATACCATACCGATTGCGGAAATATCGTCACATTCCCCCCGGGAAGTTCACCGATTGGAATACAAATCGTGTCCGGCTCACATATAAATACATCACTGTCATCTGGGCATTCAATCGACGGCGGCTCTCCATAAACGACCGTAACAACTACCGTATCATACGGAATGGGAGGGCAGGCCATGTCTTTCGGTAATTCGCCGCGCAGACATTTATCTGTGGCCTCGTAAATAAAAACATAGTCGGCCGAGTCGACGGCATCGGGCAGAAAGCAGGTAACACCGCCGGTATCGCTGGTCATGGTAAATGTCCCCGGCCCAGCTGTCTGGCTAATAATGAGAGAATCGTATTCAAGGTCGGGATCAAAAGCATCGATATCAAAACAGATTGTATCGGGCTGGCATATAACGAATTTTCGGTCCGGATTATTAAAGCTCGGAAACGTATTCCATTGAGCATTTATACATATCACAGCGGTATCGGCAGAACAGCCATCGGAAGCTTCAAATGTATGGCAATTCTCACCCATTAAATCCGTCCAGAAACGAAACCAGCCGGTAACGGAATCAATATAACCGTTGTCCGATAGTACTCGGTACGTGACTTGGTCATTATCCGGGTCGTCAGCCTCTACATAAATGTCAAAAAAGTCATTGTCGTAACAATTATAAAGACTGGTATCACCGGTTATTATTACCGGCGGCTGATTTTCATATACAACATATGTTCGCGTCGCAAAAAGAGTGTCGCCAGCATCATTGTACGCCATAAAGGTGACATCAGAGCTGCCCGCTGATATCGGCGTATATTCATAATATCCGTAGGCAGGCGGAATTGATGGCGTCGATTCAAAATCGCCCGGCCCCGATGTTTTTTCAAGATTGATTATCGATTGCAAATCTTTGCCGGAGACTATAATCGTATCATAAATAGTTGTCCCGAGACAAACATCGATTATGTCATCGAAATTATTGAAATACAGCTGGCTGTCGGGGCAGCTACTACCGTCCGACGGCAGCGGCTGGCCGATATCGATGGCCTCGATGTCTCCACTCACCGGAACGCTCGATACCGTACCGTTCGTTTTATAATTCCCCCCGATTGATACCTGATCGGCCGTATCATAAACGGCGGCTTCCGGGGTTTTTGCCTGAACATAGGTGCCAATCGTAATAGCGGCTATAAGAAAGATTAAAGAAACCGCGGCCTTTTTTAGCCGTGTTCGTCTAATCATCTTTCCTCCATAGATAATAAAAATCTCTCCTGTGAATCTTGGCTTCGGCGGTAATGGGGTTACAGGATTTCTGCTTCAATCATTATGACATTCAATCTCTTCTTCTTACCTGCCTCGGCTATTGGGTGAGGAACTAAGGCTGGTAATAATTTCCGGCGAGTACTACCACAAAACCACAATAAATATATCCCAAAACGCCGATAAGTCAAGAATTTTCTGGAAATCTATTCCGCCCGAAAGTCGTTTTCTGACATTCTATTAACGAATCTTTACGGGTCTTCAACATCTTCTCCTTTCGTCCAAAATCATCCCATGCAATCCGACATAAAACTATAGATTGCCATTGCTATTTCAGCAACTGGCTTGCCTTCCTGATACAGGCAAAATTTTCCGGATTACCAATCGAAAACTGTTCAGTAATTAATCATATCCGTCATTTATAGATGGGAAATAATAATTCGTAACACAAATGAATCAAGCAGGTTACGCCGATTATCCCGGAGGTTTATATCTAAGGATTGTATTCCGCCGGCAATGAGTACGTCCGGCCGATTGTCTGACTCCCTGAAAGCAGCCTCACTATTTATGCATTTGATTTCACAAAATACTGCTTTCGGAGCGGAATTTCATATAAAAATGGGCGGAGGCTGTGATGGCCGCCGCCCTTTTAGAGGTGATGATCTTATTTCCCGGTATCGAGAATTACCGGTAGTCCATTATCGGATTTACCGATTATTATGATTTTGGTATTAGGCGATTCGGCCAGCTTTTCAGTGGCCTCGATACCCTTCCATGTCAGAAGCGACGGTGTCACGCCGGATGCAACGATTTTTTGAAAATCGGCTATACCCTTGGCTTCAATGCGCTTTCGTTCCGCCTCCTGACTCTCCTTTTGCAGAACAAATTCCATCTTTTGTGCATCCTGATCGGCAGCCAGTTTGAAATTAATTGCCTCGGTAATTTTGGGCGGCAGTGTAACGTTACGAATGATAACATTCTCTACCATAATAAACTTCTGGCTGATTATCTTTTGCATCTCTGTCAATATTTCCCCTGATATAGCTTCGCGCTTGGATGAATATATTTCCTCCGGCTTATACTTGCCCACCACGCTTCGCGCGACACCCCGAAGCGCCGGGGCCACAGCCACATTGTAGTAATCCTTTCCAACCGTCACCTGAAGTGAATCCAATTTATCGGGCATCGGACGAAACCAGATTGTAACCTCCAACCCGATTGAAGCCCCGTCCGAGGAAAGAACATGTAAGTCTTCGCGCCGCTCATCCAATTGAGTCTTATAGACAAACATGCTGTTCCACGGGAAGTGCCAGTTGAATCCTTCGGGATAGATTCGGCCCATTTCTGTTCCATCTCCGAATTTGGAATAAAATACCCCCCTGTGCCCCGAGGGTATCTGCGTTCCGCAGCCGATAATCCCCGACATAAATATCAGGATTATCAGGAGCGGCAGTAGTTTCGCTTGGTTGAATTTCTTGGCCCGCATACAACCTCCATGTTTAAAGTTAGTTAAAGTCCATCTTGTACTTATAAATAGTATTAAATGAGAATTGTAATATCAAGGTAAAACTGGGAAAGGTATCAGATATCTACCTTAAAGGGGATGATGACATCGGAATATCTGATACGAGTCGTGTAAATCTGCTGCATACCGCCGACTGTCACCGTATCGATTCTCTCGAAATAGGGGCCTTCGAATGTAATCAACCGATAAAACTTATCACTGCCTGGCGGCGTTCTCCAACCGCCAGTATAATTCGATCCGTCGCTGCTTAAACTTATATTCCGCCGGACACCGTCATTCGTTTCGGCAAAAAGGATATCCCTGTTTACACTTCGGTAAGTCAGGGTGTCACCGCGGGGGAGCTTGACTATATTATTTTTAAATATAAAATAAAAGCCCATTTTGCTTCTAATCGTACTTTTAACATCAATAACGTCACCGCTTTGAAAAGCGGAAAACGAACCACCGCTCCCCGGCAGCAAAGTCCCGTATTGCCGGGGATCAAGATTGTCTACGCCGTAACCCCAAAAACGCCAGCCATGAAAAGAATTATCGTCAGTGAACAATTTAAGAAAATACGCATATCTTGTCACGGCAATCTCGAGGTGACGATATATTGAAGTATCCGCACCGACGATCCTGTGCAGCGTACCATAAAGTGTATCATTGATGCGAACCACGGCATCATAAATATCCTCAAAACCATACATACTTGCCTGCCCGCCGATATCGACTTGATAATATCTCCGGCCGGATTCCAGCTCGTAGAAGTAGTAGAAGCCGTTTTGGAAAAAGGATTCAGACCGTTCCGGATATAGATAGAAAGAAAATAGTTCCTGGCCTTCCTGAGTATTATTTATGAAGTTTACCATCTCTTGCTGATAAGAAGTACTCACCACCGTCGGCTTCCGGCCACAGCCGGAAATAATAAGCGCAGAAAACAGTAGTAGAATTGTGCTATTCTTATGTAATATACTGATAATCATTTTCTTCTGCGCTTATTTTTAAGTTCTGCTTTAATAGCTCTGATTTCGTCCCGGAGGGCTGTGGCGGTTTCGAATTCGAGATTATCGGCCGCCTTTTTCATCGCTTTCAATAAAAACGCGATTCTGTCTTCGGAGGTCATCTCGCTGAAGAAGTCAGGCTTTTCGAACTCGGTCTTTACTTCAGTTTTGGAATCAGCGAAGCGGGTCGCTTTCAGGATTTCATCGCGTGTCTTATATATCGTCTCGGGATTAATATTGTGCTCAATATTATACTCCATTTGCTTTTTCCGGCGCCGGTCAGTTTCATCAATCGCTTTTTTCATCGAATCGGTGATCTTGTCGGCGTAAAAAATGACCTCACCGTTCTTATTGCGAGCGGCGCGCCCGGCCGTCTGAATAAGGGAGCGCTCCGACCTTAAAAATCCTTCTTTGTCGGCGTCCAGAATCGCCACCAGGGAGACTTCGGGAAGATCGAGCCCTTCACGAAGAAGATTTATCCCGACCAGGACATCAAACTCGGATAATCTCAAATCTCGTATCAATTCAGTTCGGTCGATGGCGTCGATTTCGCTATGCAGATAGCGCACCCGTATATCCAGTTTACTGAGATAATCGGCGAGGTCTTCGGCCATTCTTTTTGTCAGCGTCGTCACCAGAATCCTTTCCCTGACTGATACTCTACGGCGGATTTCCTCAATCAGATTATCAACCTGAGTGCTTAATTCCCGAACGGATATCCTGGGATCGCATAATCCGGTCGGGCGAATAACCTGCTCGACAATTACCCCACCGGTTTTTTCGAGTTCATAATCGGCCGGTGTCGCCGATACAAATATGACTCTATTTATAAGAGCTTCGAATTCGTCAAAAAAAAGCGGCCGATTATCCAGGGCCGACGGCAGCCGGAAACCATGCTCGACCAGGACTTCCTTGCGCGAGCGATCGCCGGCATACATTCCGCGTATTTGCGGGACCGTCTGATGTGATTCATCGATTATCATCAGAAAATCATCGGGGAAAAAATCGATCAGCGTCGCCGGCCTTTCACCGGCCTTTCGCCCGGTCAAATGCCGGGAATAATTCTCGATACCGCTGCAATAGCCGATTTCCTTCATCATCTCCAGATCATAATTTGTCCGCGACTCCAGCCTTTGGGCTTCCAGAAGCTTGTTCTGATTGCGAAGTTCCTGCAATCGCGCTTCCAATTCTTCCTCTATCTGCACGATGGCCCTTTCCATTTGCGGAGGCGTCGTCACAAAGTGTTTGGCCGGGTATATAGCGATCTTGTTACGCTCCGATATTATCTGGCCGGTCAAAGGATCGATTTCCGATATCCGTTCGATTTCATCGCCGAACATTTCAATCCGAAGCGCTGTTTCCTGATAGGCCGGGATCAGTTCAATAGTATCACCCATCACCCGGAAATTGCCGCGCGAGAAATCGATATCATTTCGGTTATAATGGATATTAATCAAGGACTTGATGATATTATCCCGATCTACCTGCTGCCCCCGCTCGAGGAACAACAGGAGTTTTTTATAATCGGCCGGCGATCCCAGGCCGTAAATACAGGATACGGAGGCAACGATTATAACATCATCGCGCTCCAACAATGAAGCGGTTGCCCTTAACCTCAGCCGGTCGATATCCTCATTCATGGAGGTATCTTTTTCGATATACGTATCCGTCGTCGGCAGATAAGCCTCCGGTTGATAATAATCATAATAGCTGATAAAAAATTCGACCGCATTATGCGGAAAAAACGCCTTCAACTCGCCGAATAATTGCGCGGCCAGCGTTTTATTATGCGAAATAACCAGTGTCGGGCGGCGATATTGAGCAATGACATTGGCTATCGTAAAGGTCTTCCCGGAACCGGTAACACCCAATAAAGTCTGGAATTTTTCATTGTTTCTAAGTCCGGCCATCAGCTGATCGATGGCCGTCGGCTGATCGCCGCAAGGCGAGTAGCCGGAAACCAGCCTGAAATCAGTATTTCCTCTAAAATGGCTTTTCATCCGAGGTTTATAAACCTCTTTTTCATTTTTGTGCCGCATTATTGAGCCAATATACATCATACTCACTTTCCTGCAAGCACATTATAGAACGCGCTTGCCGCTACCTCTGTTCAAATTTTGATTTGAAACGGACAGCCCTTTTAAATGTTTAATATACAAACGGGATAATTAACATAAGGGATATATTCATACTAATGCCGCACGGCGAATTTTATCTTGACAGTAAGCGGCAAAAACATAAGTTTAAGCCTTTGAAAAACGGCTTATGGTGTCTGATCTTAAAAGGAGGATAAAAAATGTTTGCGGTATTCGAATCAGGAGGATTACAATTCAGAGTGGAGGAAGGTACGGCGGTTAAGATTCCGCATTTGACAGCCTCTCCCGGTGATACGGTCTCAATCGATAAGGTTTTATTGATAGACGACGGCGAGAATTCAATGGTCGGTACGCCTTATCTTGACTCAGCCTTAATTGAAGCCGAAATATTGAACGAAGGGCTGGCCAAAAAAATCGATGTCTATAAGTTTAAAAAGCGAACCAATTACCGCCGGTTACGCGGGCATCGTCAAAAATTTACCGAAATCAAAATCAAGAAGATTACGCCGCCTAAAAGTTGATTTATCCAGTAAAAAATATCGCCCATAATTGGCGCGGACAGACCATCTTACGGTCTTTTATACTTCTGGTTTGTCTTTTTTTAATCCACCAGGGACAAGTCGCGGCGCAGTCGTTCAATGTTGTCGATATTAAAGTCGAAGGTAACCGGATAGCAGCAACCAGTTTGATTCTATCGGTCAGCGGGATAAATAAAGGCGATGAACTGACCGCCTCGGCATCACAGGATGCGGTCCGCCGTTTATACGGTCTGGGATTTTTTCGAGATGTTCAGATTCTGGCCGAAGAAGTCACCGGCGGTCTGAGTCTTGTAATCAAAGTCAAAGAATTGCCCAAACTGGAGAGAGTGGAATTCGAGGGCAATAAGGAAATAGACTCGGATGATTTGCGCAAAGATTTGGAACTTACCGGGGGAAATTACCTGTCGAATAATCTAATCTATGAAAAGAAAAACAAGATCATTGACATTTATGGCGAGAAGGGTTATTTCATGGTCAAGGTCGATTATGACCTGGATTATATGAATGATTCAACGACAGCCATTTTGACCTACAAAATCTCCGAGGGCTCCAAAGTCAAAGTGGAAAAGGTCGTCCTGACCGGAAACAAACAGGTTAAGGCCGACAAAATCATAGGCAAAATGCGCAATCGAAAACGAGGCTTTTTAAAATCCTCAAATTTCGACAAGGAAAAATATCCGGAAGATAAAGAAAAGATAATCGATTACCTTCATAAAGAAGGTTATATCGACGCGTATCTCATTTCCGACTCAATCGCCATTGATACCGCCTCCAATAAAATGACGATTTATCTGAACATTTATGAGGGGCCGCGATACATTTTCGGCAAAACCACCTGGTCGGGCAAGGAAGTTTTTGATGAAAACACTCTGAATAAAACACTCAAATATGACGAGGGCAGGATTTTTAATAATGAGAAATTCGAAGAATCGATAAATGAAATATATTTTCTATACCAGGAAAGGGGTTATCTTCATGTCCGGGTTATCGACGATCGGAAGACACGCGACAGTATTATCGATATAAATTTCGATATAATTGAAGGGCTTCCATCGGAAGTAAATCTGGTCAGGATAATGGGAAATACCAAGACGCGGGAAAAGGTGATAAGGCGTGAGATGGTTATGCGGCCGGGCCAGGTTTTTCATCGTTCATTTCTGCTTCGCTCTATACGGAATATCATGCAGTTAAATTATTTTGCCAATGTAACTCCGGATATTACTCCTCTTCCCTCGGGTGACGTTGACGTTGTCGTCGATGTCGAGGAAAAACCGACGGCGCAGATTTCGGCCGGGGCGGGTTATTCGGGGCGCGATAAATTTGTCGGAACACTCGGTCTGGGAATTCCCAATTTCCGCGGTATGGGTCAGCATCTCTCATTAAATGTCGATATCGGCAGTCAGCGAAATTCGTATTCCATATCCTTTACCGAACCCTGGATGTTTTCCACGCCGACATCTCTGGGGGTGGATGTGTACTATACCAACCGGCAGTGGTACTCCGATTACACGGAGGGACGTCGTGGCGGATCATTCAGAATCGGGCGGCGACTGCGCTGGCCCGATGACTATTTCAGTATTGTGGGGCAATATCGTTTGGAGGATGATCGCTTTTATGATTTCAGCGACGTCTATCGGAATGCACATTCATATATGACGGAAGAGACATACATATATCCCAAGGTCGCCGGCGACACGGTGCAACATACCAATATTTTTTACGGCGGTCCGTTGCCGAATTCGCTGACGAGATTCGACGGCAGCTGGTTTAATTCCTCGAGCCTGCAATTCACCATTACCCGTGACAGCCGCGACCTGCCCGAATTTTCCACGCGCGGCTCGGTTTTATCCTACTCCATCGAAGTTGTCGGGGGCTGGCTCGGCGGATACTGGAAATACCGCAAACACATTCTGACAGCTTCGAAGTTTATTCCGGTTTTGGGCAAAATCGCACTGGCCGGAAAATTGACATTCGGGGCCGTGACCGCCCAGAACGATTTAAACATCCTCGAGTTCGACCGCTTCTCGCCGGGCGGAACCGATTATTTCGGCATTGTCCGCGGGTATGAATCCGGCTCCCTGACACCGGATACGACCATTACGTCGACCGATCTGACGTACTACTATGGTGATTCGGATCTTGCACAGCCGCCTGATTCCGTCGTTCCCCGGACATCGAAATACACGACCACTGTTCGCGGAAAATATTTGCTCGTCGGCAATCTGGAACTGCAGATTCCGATTTCGGAAAATCAGTTGTACGGCATTTTATTTTATGACGCCGGTAACTCCTGGCTGAACAGCAGTGATATTAAATTAAATGACTTATATAGAGGAGTCGGTTTGGGTTTTCGATTAGTGGTTCCGGGAATCGGGACGATTGGTTTTGATTTCGGTTATTCCCTGGATGAACGATCCGACCAGAAAAAGGGCTGGAAACCGCATTTCCAAATCGGCACAACGTTCAGATAGAAACAATTAATAATTTATTAAGGGTGTGAGGATCGTTATGAAAAAAAGTAAACTCCTTTCGGCCGCCAGCATCATAGTCCTGTTTATGGTGGCCGGATTGGGCTCAACCGCTCTGGCTCAAATCGGGAAATTCGGATATGTCGATTCGGACAGAATCTTCACCGAATACAAAGACTGGGCGAAAGCACAGGACGAATTCAATACCGAATACAAAGCCTGGGATGATGAGGCCAAGGATATGCAAAAAGAACTCGATGATATGACGGCAGAATATGAAAAGCAAAAATTGATTCTTTCCGAGGAAAAAAAGAAGGAACGGGAAGCGGCCATTGAAGCCAAGCGCTCCGCACTGGATGCCTTCACCAAGGAGATCTTCGGACCTGACGGCTCGGCCGAAAGAAAGAACGCCAATCTTGTTAAACCTCTTCTGGAGAAGATCAACAATGCCATCGAGAGAGTTGCCACCGAAGGGAATTATGATTTTATTTTCAATTCGACCGGCCTGGCCTATGCCAAAAAGGATTATGATATAACCGACAAAATCCTGGAGATTCTTGAAGAAGAATAAAACCAGAGCTTTCAGGTTTTGAAAATAAAACTTAAACAGTTAGTCGAGAAGATAGGTGGCCAACTTTTCGGCGACGGCGACATTGAAATCGAGTCGGCCGCCCCGATAGATAGCGCCGGGAAAGGGCAGATTACTTTTCTGGCCAATCCAAGGTATGAGAAGTTTTTGGAAACGACCAAGGCCTCGGCGGTAATACTTCAAACTGAATACGAATGCAGCCATCCGGCGGCGATAAAACACAATAATCCATACTACGCTTTTGCCCGGGCACTCGATATTTTATACCCGGAAGTCATCAATCTGCCGCAGGGAATAGATTCTTCGGCCATTATAGCCGATTCAGCCCAAATCGGGGGTAATTGCGCTATAGGAGCGATGACCTATATTGGCCGCGAAAGCTCAGTCGGAGAAAGCGGTATTATCCATCCGCAGGTTCATATTGCCGATAACGTTCACATTGGCAGAAACTGCCGGATTTATCCCGGTGTTAAAATTATGGAGGGTAGCCGAATCGGCGATAATGTTATTCTCCACAGCGGCGTTGTCATCGGCTCTGACGGTTTCGGATTCGCCCGCCATGATAAGGGCATCAAGAAAGTCAAACAAATCGGTTGGGTCGAGATAGGCAGTGATGTCGAAATCGGGGCCAATAGTACCATTGACCGGGGTGCTCTGGGACCGACCAGAATCGGCAATTTCGTAAAAATTGACAACCTGGTTCAAATCGCTCATAATGTCGAAATAGGAGATTATTCGATAATCGTATCGCAGGTCGGCATATCCGGATCGACCAAACTTGGAAAAGGTGTTATTCTGGCCGGTCAGGTCGGGCTCGTCGGTCATATTGAGCTGGGTGATGGCGTTCAGGTGGGAGCTAAATCAGGAATCAATCATAGTATTCCGGCGGGAAAAAGCTACTTCGGCTATCCGGCTCGGGAGAAGACATTTGCCATGCGGATAGAAGCCTGTCTGGCAAAACTTCCGGACTTGTTCCGCCGTGTTCGTATCCTGGAGAAAAAAAATAAGAGTAATTAATAGTTAATTGGCGGCTTAAAATTCCGATCAAAGTTCACTAATAAATATATACCAAAAATATCCAATATTTTCCTAAAAAATCCGATACAAGTGCCGAAATAGTACATGTATCGAATTATATTCGTAATGGGCGCGATTCGATAATGCGCGACGGGCATGTGGGCGGAACAGGCAATAAAATAGCCAATTTAGGGGAGTTTAGAGAAAAAAAATACTTGACAACAAGTTGAAATAGTATAAATTCTCGATAATTACGGAGGGTGACTCTCTGCTGTCCCTGGGTAGTTTCCTAGCCCCCTCTACCCAACCAGAAAGGCGCCCTCTTTTATTATGCGCTTTGTTCACTCAAAATAGAAGGCTAAAACGAAATCATCCCTTTATATTCAAGACCGGATAAAAGCGGGCGACTTTCTTTGAAATACCGATTTCATGAACGGCTTCGACGACAGCATCGATATTTTTATAGGCAAAAGCCGCCTCCTCGGCCAAACCGGGCATATAACCCGTTTTTACCAGAATGCCGCTATCTTTCATCCGCTGGCGAACCTGTTCACCACGGGTAGATTTTTTGGCCTTCATCCTCGACATTGTTCGACCGGCTCCGTGAAGCGACGAGCCGAAGGTTTCGTCGTCGGCATATTTCGTCCCGCACAGCAGGGCCGAGCCGGTCTCCATCGAACCTCCGACAATCACCGGCTGGCCAATATCTCGATATTGTGCAGGAATTTCGGCCCGCCCCGGGCCAAATGACCGCGTCGCGCCCTTTCGATGGACCAGAAGCGTCTCTTCCCTGCCGTCGATTTCGTACTTTTCGAATTTGGCAATATTATGAGCCACGTCATAAATAGTTTCGATACCGAGTTCCTTATCACTCTGGCCGAAGACAGAACGAAAAACCCGCCGTATTCCTGATACAATAAGCTGGCGATTGGCGAAAGCGGAGTTAGCGGCGCAGGCCATCGCCCTGAAATATCGCCGTCCCTCGTCGGAATCAATCGGCGCCGACATCAGTTCTCTATCACGGACCTCCAGGCCATATTTCCCCATACACTTATTGAATACCTGCAAATAATCGGTGGCAATTTGATGCCCGAATCCCCGCGAGCCGCAATGGATAGCTATCAGAATCTGATCGTCGACGGTAACACCGAATTTTTCGGCCAGCGTTTGATCAAAAACGCCTTCTCGCGGGGCCACTTCTACTTCCAGATAATGATTGCCCGAACCGAGCGTACCCATCTGATTTATTCCTCGGGATATCGCTTTTTCCGATACGGCGCTGCTGTCTGCATTTTCGATACATCCCTGATTTTCGATAAATTCGAGATCGGTTTCGGTTGCGAAATCATTTTCCAGGCACCACTGAGCCCCGCTCTCCATCAACCGGTTAAAGCTCCCCCGGCTCAATTTTACAAATCCCTTCGACCCGACCCCTGAAGGAATAGTTGAGAAAAGTGAGGCTAACAAATATTCCATCTTTGGCTTAATCATGTCCAAGGTCAAATTTGTTCGAAGCAAACGCATCCCGCAATTGATATCAAAGCCTATCCCCCCCGGAGAAATAATACCGTCATCTTTGGCAAATGCGGCCACTCCCCCGATCGGAAAACCATAACCGACGTGACCGTCCGGCATACAAAAGGCCGCCTTTTTTATTCCGGGAAGGCAAGCAACATTAGTAATCTGGTCAATGACTCTGTCATCGATGCTGTCAAAAAGTTCAGGTGAAGATAATATCCGCGCCGGAACATTCATACCCGGCTTAAAATCGATCGGAACTTCCCAGATATTATTGCTCAATCTTTTAAAACTCTCTCTACTCATAAATCGAACACCACCTCTCCTTGCCACGTGTCCTCGATTTTCTCAATCCTGAAACGATAATATGTAACGCCCTTGACATCGACCTTAAGAACCTGCCGTTTCGGGTCGACGTTATCACCGGTCAAATAGGCTGCCAGTTTATACCTGTTATTTTTTTTAATTTTCAGCCGACACTGCTTCATTAAAAAATCCCTGGCATCCTTTATATAAATTAATTCTGACAGCCAACTATAGAATAATTCCTCAAGACTGTCATCTTCAAGTTCCAAAGATAGTTTCTTTTCATTCTCCAATCCTTTCGGTTCAACCATGATTTCCGTCAAACCGGCCGCGGCATCGGCAAATAGTTGCTCCGGAGTTTCTCCTGAAACCGATAGCCCGACATCGGCGCACGTGTGCGCATCTGTAATTTTATATGGCATATAGTTATAAGAATAAAAAAAACGCCGCTAAAATACAAGCGACGCTTTTCTGCAAATCGGTCGGATTTATTCGGCTTTGACAATGCAGTCTACCGGACAAACCTCAACGCAATGGGGACCTTCATCCTGATCTTCACACTCATTACAGGTGTCAGGATCGATAACATATATGTCCCCTTCCGAGATTGAAGAAGTCGGGCATTCCGGCAAACAAAGGTCGCATGCCGTGCATTCGTCTGTAATCATCATTGCCATGTTCAACACCTCCGAAGTATATACGTATTAAATATCATTTCGGCGGGAAATATAGAAATTATTTCGTCTTTGTAAAGGAAAAAAACAGCCGAAAATCGGTTGTTTTCATTTTAGCAGCAGAGCTTTCCGAAATACCTGATAATCGTCGCTCGCAAACCGAAAAAAATATATTCCGGTAGGTACCGACCCACCGGTGCAATCGGTCCCATTCCAATAGAAATTAATAGATTTCTCCGGCAGGAGTTCTCCGGAATTGATATTCTGCCCCAGAATATTGTAAATATCGTAGGCAATTCTCTTTTTGTCGACGGCTTTCAGGTTAAACATTACGGTGCTATTAAATGGATTCGGCCACGGCCGGCTGACAAAAAATTCTGATGGCTGAATCTTTTGGCCTTCCTCAACAAGACTGGGTTCATTAAGGCTAAACTGCAGGTGATAGATAATCGAATAATTGGTATCCGATGTATTTATGAGCATGGTAGTATTTATCAGAGAGTCTTCAATCGATTCAAATATCGGCATAATGTCTATATCCGTATTTTCGCCGCCGGCGATAGAAAAGGAATCCGCAGAAACTGTCAACAAATCTTTATCGTAATTCAGTCTTAATGATACCAACTCCTCCCCCGTATTTTGAATATTGATTGCAAATGCGTTTATCTCGCCATTTTCAACCAATCCATTAACTTGCGCTGGCTGAATTATGACGGAAGGCAATTTATTGACATCGACATGTACGAAATCGGAAGACATACTATCCGAACCGTCAGAGGCAACGATGCATAAATAACCATCGGATAAAATCCCCTGTTTTGAACATAATGAATCGATCCCCAGACTATCGACCCGAACGCAGACTGACATAAAATCCGTCGTATCAGCACCGTAATAAATTGAAAAAAATATCGAGTCGTTAATGCTGAGCTTATACCGATGGCTATTGACAACCGTCCAACCAAGCAATTCCAATCCGATCATGTATTCCTCGTTACACTCCTGCAATTTAAAAGCGGAATCGTCCATCGGACAAATATACTGCTCGAGAGTTCGCGGGCCCAAATTGACGCCGATCAGCGGGGCGGTCGGAAATCCCGGCTGCCATTCCAATCCGGCCCAGATGTCGAATGCGTCTTTTAAAAATATATCAGTCTGACAATCTACTCGTGCGCCGTTACCGGCGACGTTTGAATCCAATCGTATCAACTGCTGCCAGTAGTCGGCAAAATTTCCCTCCGGACCTCTCTTTTTAATCGATAATCCAATGGGGCTGAATTGATCTCCCGGGTACTCCGGGAAAACATCATTCGCTGATATATAGGTCGAAGCTTGAGAAACAGTGACCGGCGGGTTAATCGGAAATCGGGTCAAAACCGAGTATTGCCGATCCTTTTCGCTGACAAAAAAATAGCCATCAGCCTGATCCCTAACATTACCCAAAATTTCACAATGCAAACCGGGGTAAAACCAGTAAAGCTCGATTTCGCCTGTGGAACCGGCATAGATTACAGGATTTATCGGTTTGTCCAGAGCAAATAATGACGGGGCAAAAAATAAAAATGTCGAAAAGAATAGAATTTTGCGCGATTTACAAAATCGTTTCAACTTTAACATCTTTACCGCTTATACAGCAAATGAATTTCAGAAAATATACATTGGATAAGATAAGAATGCAAGAAAATTAAAAAGGCGGCTTCCGGACTCGAACCGGAGAATAGAGGTTTTGCAGACCTCCGCCTTACCACTTGGCTAAGCCGCCAAAAAAAAGCGGGAAACGGGGCTCGAACCCGCGACAGCCACCTTGGCAAGGTGGTGCTCTACCAATCTGAGCTATTCCCGCATGGTGTTCTATAAATATATATCGGAAAATCAGTTTGTCAACTTTTTATAAATGCGGTTTCAATAATTTTACCATCGCTTAATTTGTATAATTTATTACCGGCCAATCTGTTTCCGTTTGACACCCGGTTTTGGTGCTTTTATATTATCAGCGAAATGGATAGCCGGAAGACGGCTCTGATATAAGGAGATTTATCGTGCTAAAAAAATCGGCGATTTTTGTTTTAATCATAACGCTGGGCTTTTTGGCCTGCAGCGATAAGGACAGCGGCGTGGGCGAGGTCGACGGCGTTTACCCGGCGGCAATAAATGACCTTCGTGTGAGCGACACTATGGCCACGGCGCTTAAATTGAGATGGACGGCCCCGGGTGATGACAGCCTCGTCGGCACCGCCTCGGCCTATGATATAAGGATTGCTTCATCAGCCGATTATTTGATATATTTTTGGAATGATGCTGTCGGCGTTCCCAATGTCCCCAGGCCTTCCCCGGCCGGTCAGCCTGAATCTCTATTGGTCGAAGGTCTTTCATTTTATTTCAAATATTATTTCGCCATAAGAAGCTTGGATGAAGCCGGCAATGTTTCGTATATTTCAAATATCGCCAGCGGACGACCATTTTTCGATTCAACGGTTGTTATCAATGATGATAGTCTTGATATTGTTTTAAGGGAACATATCTGGGATTATTTGCCGATTGACTCGGTTCTGGATAGTATTATCACGTATTCAAAGCTTTTGGGATTGGATACGCTTAACGGCAAGAACAGGCACATCTCAAATATCGAACAACTTTATTATGCCGCCGAGCTTACCAGGCTGAATCTGGCCAATAATTTAATAGATAATATTGACGTTATGTCCCATCTCAGGCGGCTTGATACACTCTATCTGTCGTATAATCGAATTACCGATATTGATTCGCTTGGCGCTTTGACCAATCTGCAATATTTATATCTGGATAGCAACCTGATCGACAGCATCGATGCCCTTGCCGATTTGGTCAACCTGGCCTATATAAATCTGGATTCGAATCTCATCGAAAGTATTTATCCGTTGGTTAAAAATACCGGTCTGGGCAGTGGCGATTATGTTTCAATCCGCGGCAATCCGTTTACCGATTCGACTTATATCGATTCACTGGCTGATCGTGGTGTGATAGTAGTCCATTAACCGGAGTAAAAGATAAATAAGATAAAAACCAAATATCTATTCGGGATAGCCGCGTATGCTATCCTCTGGATTCTATTTTATTCTATATCAGGGTATTGCTCGGATACTGCAAAGGGTGCAATTCTTGAAGAAGGCTGGACTGAATCATTTGACTTGGAAAGCTGCGATTGGTCTTCACACGGCAGTAATAGATACTTCATGCTGGAACCCGGCTATGAACTGGTTCTGGAGGGTATGGATGACGAGGATACGGTCGAGCTTATTATAACCGTACTGAATGACACGGAAAGGGTGGCCGGCGTGCAGACAAGAATGGTGGAAGAAAAAGAATCGGTAAACGGTCACCTAATCGAAGTATCAAGAAATTTTCTCGCCTTCTGCGAAAATAACCAGAGTATTTTTTATTTTGGTGAAGATGTTGATATTTACCGCGACGGCAAAATCGTCAACCATGAAGGATCGTGGCGAGCCGGATTAAACGATAATCGCGCCGGTTTGATGATGCCCGGTTTGGCGCTTCTGGGAGCAGGCTATTATCAGGAAATTGCGCCTGATATCGCCATGGATCGTGCCCGGATTATCAGCTTAAGCGATACATTGGATACACCTGCCGGGCATTTTGAGAATTGTCTGATGGTTGAAGAGTCGACCCCTCTGGAGCCGGGGGTCCGCGAATATAAAATTTATGCTCCGGGAGTCGGCTTGACTAAAGACGGCAATCTACTGCTGACAAAGTACGGTTTATCGCGATAGCACCTCCCGGTACAATTCCGCATACTTCTCGGCGCTGCGGTTCCAGGAGTAATCCTTATCCATCCCCCGCTTGACTATCTTGTTCCAGATTTTTTTACGGCCGAATAATTCACAGGCACGTTTTATGGTTTTTAGCAGTTCCGCCGAATCGTACTTTTCAAAGGCAAAACCTGTCCCCTTCCCGGTCGTTTCATCGAAATCTTCAACCGTATCGGCCAGACCGCCGGTTTTTCTGACAATTGGAATCGTGCCATATTTAAGGCTGTACATCTGATTTAATCCGCATGGTTCATAGCGCGACGGCATCAGGAAAATGTCCGCTCCCGCCTCGATCAAATGCGCCAGGCTGTTGTCAAACTGCAGAAAGGCTTTGAACTTATCGGGATACTTTTTTTCTATCTCGCTGAAAAATCTGTGGTACTTTTCATCTCCGGTACCAAGTAGCACGAATTGAATGTCAAAGGCTAAGACCTCATTCATAATCTCTTCCAGCAGGTCAAAACCTTTCTGGGCATCAAGACGCGAAATTATCCCGATTAGCGGCTGCTCCATACGAACCGGCAAACCGCATTGATTCAATAGCTCAAGTTTATTTCTCTTTTTCCCGGAACGATTCGAGGAAAAATAATTAAATGGAATCAAGTTGTCGGTTTTCGGCGACCATATATCATAATCGACACCATTAAGTATCCCGGACAGCTTCCCGCTTCGTTCCTTAAGGACATCCTGAAGTCCGTTGCCGTATTCTTCCGATTTTTGAATTTCCTGCGCATAAGTCGGCGATACGGTCGTAATCCGGTCGGCGAAATGAATCGCCCCTTTCATGAAGTTAACATCGCCCCAGAATTCCAGCGGCCCGGTCGAATAAAATAATGAGTCATCCACGTTGAGCTTTTTAAAAGTATCCGGCGGGAATATCCCCTGGTAGCCCATATTATGAATGGAGAAAACAGATTTTGTCCTGGCGAAAAACGGGTCATCTTTGTAATGCGATTTAAGATATACCGGGATCAGGGCACTTTGCCAGTCATTACAATGAATGATATCCGCCTGCCACCGTAATGCTTTAAGCACCTGCAGTACTCCCTGGCTGAAAAAGACAAATCGTTCATCATTGTCGGCGTAGTCCTTATTTGCTTCCGAATCACGGTACAATTCCGGCCGGTTGAAGAAAAAATCATTTTCGATAAAATAAAATTCGAGATTTGGTTTGCCCTCAGGCAATCGAAAAACAGCGCCTTCATATTTTTTATCACCGATGCGGCATTCTATATTACCATCGACACGCTCGAGATCATAATATCCGCGGATGACCTGCAGATATTTCGGCATAAACAGCTTTACTTCATGGCCTGCGTTTGCCAGATAATTCGGCAGCGCCCTGGAAACATCGGCCAATCCCCCGGTTTTGGCGAACGGAACCGCTTCCGACGTTACGAAGGCAATTTTCAAATCAGACATAATTATCGAACGGCATTGACCTTAAACAGCTCGGTGGCCCGCGAGGCATCGATATCGCGCATAAAAGTCGCGGCATCTTCGGGAAGAGTCGGATTGATATAGAATCCGGAACCCCACTCGAAACCGGCGATTTTGGTCAGTTTGGGAATAATCTCGATATGCCAGTGAAACAACTCGTTATACTCCCGACCTATCGGAGCCGTATGGAGAATAAAATTAAAAGGCGGGTTGTTCAAAGCCACGCGGATTCGGTTGAGGATATCTTTTAATGCCTCGGCCAGAAAAATATAGGTATCATCGGAGAAATCGACCAGATGCGAGACGTGCTGCTTGGGCAACAGCCAGGTTTCAAAAGGAAAACGGGAGGCGTACGGTTCAAAGGCGATAAAATCGCCATAGTCATTGACAATGCGCTCTTTGTCGGTCAATTCCTGCCGGATAATATCGCAGAACACGCAGCGTTCTTTGAAGTCAAAGTACCGGCGGGCGCCTTCAATCTCTTCTTCGACTTTTTTCGGTATAATCGGTGTCGCGATCAATTGACTGTGGCTGTGCTCCAACGAGGCCCCGGCCGCTTCGCCATGATTCTTAAAAATGAGTATATATTTAAAGCGCTGATCTCTCTGCAAATCAAGCGCCCTTTCACGATAAGCCCAGAGAACATTTTTAATTTCTTCGACTTTCAAATCCGCCAGGTCTCGCCTGTGGTCAGGTGTTTCGATAAAAACTTCATGCGCCCCTATTCCATTCATTTTATCGTAGATACCTTTAGGTTCGCGGCCCTGTGTCCCCTCAATTCTCAACGCCGGGTATTTATTTGAGATTACGCGGACAAACCAGCCCGGTTTGTTTGGCTGCGACCCGCTCTCCCGGAAGGCCAGGACCTCGGGCGGGGTGCTGGACTCGTTACCGGGGCAAAACGGGCACATCATCGGTTCTTCCTGCTTGGGAATATTTCCGAAACCCGATGGCCTTTTGCCGCGATCGGTAGAAATTATAACCCAGCGACCAATAATAGGATCTTTGCGAAATTCAGGCATGGATGTCTTTCCTAAGCTTGCAATTTAGTGAGTAAATCCCGCATATTATTATATTATCGTCAAAATACATAAAGCCTGCACCATTCAGTTTTAAGCCTTCTTTTCCTCCCGTCCCCTGCAAAATTCTTCAAGGCGTTTTTTTAGGGCCTCGGGAAGCTTCACTTCGCGTCGGCTCATGGTTTTTTCTATCGTTCCTATGGCTTTAACAAAATTGTAGGCCATTTTGTGCCGGGGCGAATACCAGGTAAATGGTGGAATTTCAGCATCGGTCACCAGCCCATCCGATATTATATTGCAGCCGACGCCGATATTAATACCGGTATTCAGAAGCGTTCCAATCGAAGTTTTGGTGAAATCACCGATAAACGAGCCGACTTTCAGGCAACCCGTGTCGATCGGTTCGCCATTGACCATAACTTTTATATCCGCATAGTTATTTTTCAAATCAGAATTGGTCGTCATGGCCCCCAGATTGATCCATTCACCCAGATAGCTGTGGCCTATGAATCCGGCATGATACTTGTTGGTGTACCCCTGAATAACCGTCTCCTCCACCTCTCCCCCGATGCGACAGACCGGACCGATGGAACAGCTATTGATCTTGCCCCCGACGACAATCGTTTTCTTACCTATATATGCCGGGCCGATTATGTACGATTGCGGTTCTATCTTAACCGAATTGCCGATGAAAATCGGGCCTTTGGTGGCATCAAGCACCACGCCCGGCAGCAATTCCACTGATTGTGCCACGCGGATTTTTTCCGGGTATATCAACTCCACTCCGTGAATGGATTTTCCCTCAAGCCGCAATTCTTCTCCGCTCTTTAGAAATCCCACCGCATCGGAACGAGCCTTAAAATATGCAAAATCGTACTCAATCTCGCTTTCAATGGCATTAACCACGTCCCAGAGATAATGATACATCGGCAATTCAATTTCCATTGTCTGGGCATTCATCGTCAGTTTATCGAGAAGTCTGGCGAGGTCGCCCTCTTTCAGAATTTCTTTTTCATCTTCATTCAATTTACCGACCTTTTTAAAGGCGGCGATATCTTCGCCGGAATATAAAATGACATTTTTTCCCGCTTGCTTGAGGGCGGCGATAAATTCCTGGTTATATTTTACGCGGCCGTTTATGAAAGTAACCTCTTCGAAATCCGCATCCTCGAATTTATTCACCGGTATTTGAGTTTGCGATGATATTATATCGGACATTTCCGGACGGCAAAACAGAAACGGGCGATAGCCGTCGAAAGCATCAACGAATTTCTCGAACAGATATCGGATTCCCGGCCTGAGAAAATATGTTGGCCGCAGGCTTGTCAGGGGATAAAAGTTCAGATATTTCTCATCTTCGAATATGACCAGACCGCTATTCATTTTTTAACCTCCAGCTTCGGTCGTGTAATCGGCTCTATTTATTAATCTAAAAGGTGATTTCTTTGAAATCAAAAACATAAGAAGCGGTATGCCAAGCAGGTAGCAGGCAACCAACTCTCCCAGGCCGACCATCTGAACCACAAAAAAGTAAGACATTTCAGTGATTTTCGATAAATAAATAGCCACACCGAAAGCATTTATTAACACCGGCGGCAGTGGTGCCAAACCGATGGCCACTCTTTTTGATTTTATTTTTGAAATCCGATAAGTAAGAAAGCCGGCCATCAGGGTAAAAAGCGAACCAAAAATAATATCCGGCAAGCCGTTGCCGCCGAATATATTGGCGACCAGACAACCGACGAAAAGTCCGATTATGGCGGGGGGATATACAAATGGCAGAACGGTCAGGGCTTCGGCGATTCTTACCTGATAAACGCCATAGCTGAAGGGAGCCAGAGCCACCGTAAGGAACGCGTAAAGCGCCGCAATGATACCGGTATAAGCGATATCGACAATGCCCAGTCCTCTCATAACGACCTAAGAAACCGCCTGCGCAGCTTTTGTCAACCAAAATTTTGCCTTCCCAGGGCCCTTAATATCGTATTGACTTATGGATAAATGCAATGGATTTTTTGAAGCTAATGCTTGACCGTTTGAAACCGATTCTTATATTGTAGTAGAGCTGTTACTACATAAAGGGCATTCTTGATGTCAGTTTTTATGAAGAAATTTAAGCATAAAATATCAGAACCCAAATTCGTCCTGATTTGTATATCAATTATTCTAATGCCTTTCTTCTCCGTCTATTCGCAGGGAACCATTTTCGGAACGGTTCGGAATTCCGATTTATCGACGCCTGAGGACGGAATTGTCAATTTTCTCGGATATCTCGATAACACTGATGAGGAAATAAGAATTGAAAGCTGCATCGGCGCCGGATATGACAGCGGATATTGGTACGATGATTTTCAAAACTACCTGACCGAGGCTCCCGGTAATCCGTATGATTTTCACTTTTTCAACATTATTAATGGCGAAGGCGCG
>CAYXTW010000003.1:68775-106610 GCA_964467955.1 uncultured Ignavibacteriaceae bacterium
GCGGCCGACTGTGACGGAGCGCCGCCTTTAAATATATTTGATATCAGTCGTCTTGTAGGCTATCTATATCTCGGTGGCCCGCCACCGGTATGCGAGTGATTACTTCTTTCTCGAAATTCTCCGGTCTTTAATTATCTTTATGACGCCCGCCTGACAAGACTGTCGAACTTATTCCTTAAAGGAATCAGCGGCATTAATCCGATTATCGAATCCACGGGACGCCCCTTATAAAATAGAATCAAGGTGGGTATGCTCCGGATTTGAAATCGCCCGGGCGTTTGCCGGTTTTCATCCACGTTCATCTTAAAGATTTTCAATTTCCCGATGTACTCAGGCCCAAGTTCGTTCAATAAACCACCCATAACCTGACAGGGCGGGCAGGTCCTGGACCAGAAATCGACAACTACCGGCAAATCCGAAGAAAGCACTTCCTCCCTGAAAGACTCATCGGTAATCGGTTGCGGCTTCCCAGGTTTCGGCGGCTTATTGAACAACTTATCAAATATTCCCATATTGGTGCTGGTGTTTTATACTCAATGTCTGTCTACGATTTATGAAATTTCATTCCTTCCTTAATGGCTCTCCGCAAGCATCTAACCAGTGCTTTTGACTTCCCGGAGCAGGTCCACCTAAATATAAGTAAGATATAATATAGGTAATATCCAATATATTAACAATACAATTACAATCGGCATCTCCTGAACAAATTTCGTAAGGGTGGGGAGGAGGACCGGCAAGATATAAAGAGTCAACTAAATAGGTCACATCCAATATATCAACTACCAAATCGCCATTTGCATCACCGGGTACGCAGCCAAGACTTGCAACCGCTTTATATGCGTCGAGATACCCGTCAATCGTTGCGGTTTGAACAAGAATGTCCTTAATCGTTGAAAAAGACAGCGTGTCATTCATCTCCAGCATCAAAGCAATAGTCCCAGTCACATGAGGTGCGGCCAGACTTGTGCCCATAGAATAAATATGACTGGAATCATCAGCCATTCTCCACTCATCGAACAAATGCCACATAGAACTGGCTGAATAGGTCGTGGCTATTCAGGCGCCCGGGGCATATATATCAGGCTTCGGTCTGCCGTCACGGGTGGGCCCTTCGGAAGAAAAAAATGAAATATCGCCGACAGTATATCCGGCTTCCATAAACTCTGGATTACCGGGATCGGGAACATAATTATTATCCCAGTTATACCAATTTTGCTTTGTATTAAATGAGCCGACTGTTATAACATTATTGGCACAGCCCGGTTCCTCCACTTTTCCACTATTTGTCCACGTTTGGAAAAAAGAAATATATCCTGATGGTGTGTGATTTTGATTTATTAAATAGGCATCCCATCGCGATGTCCCCCCATAATTTAGTATCTTTATTTGCCAAACACCTGGTATAAGAGGAAATATTGATCCATCTGTTGCTTTCTCGGCAAGTATAATTCTTATTACATTATCGGAAGTATTTGGCCATGGGTCTCTTGTCAAGCCTGCACCCCAGTGTTCATTATGAATCGAAAAAAGTCCAACACTAGAACCGTAACCATGACCTGGGCCCCCAGTACCGTATCCGGGGCCATACGGGCCAAATATGGGATCATGGGGCGTATTTGGCGGTTTAATTGTAACAAGACAAGTGTCATTTCCCCGATACCAGATATCAATTGCCACATAATCATCATTGTTCGGCGATGCACCAACTTCTACAAAGAGAGTATCGCTGCCATAAAAAACGTTGTGGCTTTTATTTTTTGCCCATTCGAAACCAACGCTATCCTGATATATAACATCGGGATTGTTTGGGTCATATCCTCCATTTCCCGCCGCAACGACAATGGCCAGGCCTTTGCCCGTATGATTTGCCAACAACGAGTCAATAGCGGCCTCAATAAGGCTGGTTCCGTCTCTTGGCCCCGATTTTAATGAAAGAGAAACATTTATCACACATGGCATATTAAGGTTGTTTGCTTTATCAACTATATATGTTATTCCATCCAAAATAAAATCAGCGGCAAACATATTTAACGATGAATCGGTTCCCTGCCTGGCCCAGACAGAAATTATATTAGCGCCATAGGCTATGCCAGCATATGCAGAATCCGGAACACCGGCTGTATTATTCCTGCCGCTGCCGGCGGCAACACCGGCAACCATGGTCCCATGATTAAAGTAATCAACAAGATTGGCACTGCCGTTGTCAATTCCGTCCTTGGTATATTCAGTACCGTAATTATACGGGCCCGGTGATGGTGCGGTAGTTCCCCATTGGTTCCATAAGTATAATATTCGAGAATCATTGGGGCCATATTTAAAATCGGGATTAGTAATGTCTATGGCATCATCAACGATCCCTACGATTACACCGCTCCCATTCGCATCAAAAAAATCTCTGGCTAACGGAGCTCGTACAAACGGCGTGCTGACATTAAGGTTTGGATACGCTTTTTTCGCAATTTCGCAACTTAATACCGACGGCAGTGAGGCAATTGTATCAATCATATCTATAGGGACGCGAACAGTAACAATATTGCCAATTTTCGAGTGAATATTGACGCCCATTTGTTCCAATTCAGTAAAATCGCCATTGATCATAAGAAAAAGACCGACTGTAGGCGTGTCTTTAGAAAAATCAATCGCAAAATCGGTAGGAATATCGGCTTTAACCGTATCATATATTTCCTTTCCATGCAATATCCCGGGAAATATCCATATCATAACCAATAAAAAACCAAATATTATATTGGTAAAAAGACGTTTTGCATTATTCATAATAACCTCCTTTACTAATAATTGGCCTAATATTCTCTTCCCACATTATTGTCTTTTTATAATAATGGCGATAATAGTTCCACTCCCATTTTCCACCCGGAAGATCGACATCCAGAAAGGATGTAGAATCAGCCCCAATGCGAATGTTAACAATTCGCACCGGTCCACAGCCCTTATTAGGATAGACGCCTTTCAATAGCGGCGACATGTTCGGGAAAACATTGTATGATCCTCCTCTGGCTATAGCCTTATAGTAGCCCGGTGTAAGGCTGTCATACGTACAATGACCCATTGAATCGCTGACTATTTCAAGTAGTTCAAAAGTCGTATCAATATCATTTTCGGTAAAACTCGTATCAAAATTGTGATTGAAGTATTTTTCGAGCGATAACGTTGCATGCGTACGGTTATAGCCCTCAAGGCAGCTATTTATCTGTGCGTCAATCGCCCCATACCTCACCGGCATTTTCTCTTTTTTTCGTAACCACGAACACGAAAACGATACAAGTGAAACGACTATAAGCATTATTACGAAAATGTATTTCTTTGATTTTTGATAAAACATTAGAACCTCGCCTATTATTCTAATACCAACATATTTTTCAGTCTAAATGAGCATTTCACGATGCGGGATGCCTGTCAAAAACAAGCCCCGAAATCGCCTATCCATGGAATTAATACTAAATTCAAACTTCTTTGACAAAGGCTTTCCGCCGTTTATTAGTCGGCGTTTTTGTCGTATCTTATTGCCTGAAAAAAAACTTGCCACAATGGGGTAAAAATATATATTGGCACTCTACGCCGGACATATTTGCCGGCCAATAAGAAGTGAAGTTATGGCGCTGGAGAAGATCTTAATTATCGGGGCCGGATCGATGGGGCAGGGTATTGCCGAGGGTATCGCCACGACCGGAACCGAGGTCATTTTACTTGACAGGACCGCCCGTCTGGCCGAAAGGGGAATCGAACGAATCGGCGAAAATATCGATCGCGAGATAGATAAATGGGGTTTAACCCAGGCTGATAAAAAGGCGATTTTATCACGAATCATTCCCTCGACCGATCTTCAGGTGGCCAAGATAGCCAGGTTGATTTTCGAGTCCATTCCCGAAAAATTGCGTTATAAAAAAGAACTTTTCCAAAAACTCGATGATCTCTGCCCGGCCGAGACAATATTCATAACCAACACATCGACAATCTCCGTCACCGAACTGGCCTCGGTAACCAACCGTCAGGACCGAATTATCGGCATGCATTTTCTTCACCCGGTTCCCAGAATCCCGGTGGTCGAGATTGTCCGCGGCATGAAAACGTCGGATGAAACGTACGCCATTGCCTGCGAGGTCGCCGATTTGCTAGGCAAAACGCCGGTCGAAGTTTTTGAATATCCCGGTTATATCACCACTCGGGTAATTATCCCGCTTCTTAACGAGGCCATGCATGTATTGATGGAGGGTGTCGCCACGGCCGAACACATCGATACCGCCATAAAACTCGGTTATGGTTTCAATATGGGTCCGCTGGCACTGGCCGATCAAATGGGTCTGGATGTCGTTATGTCATGGATGGAAAACCTTCTGGATAAACTATCCGAACATAAGTACAATCCCTGTCCCCTGCTGAGAAAAATGGTCCGTGCCGGTTACCTGGGGGTAAAAACGCGACAGGGATTTTTTAAATACGATCACGACGGTAATCGTATCCCGGGTAAAACACCTTTCGTCGGAAAAAGTCAATCGATGCAGCCATGAATATTCTGGTAATAAATTGCGGTTCATCATCCGTCAAGTATCAATTCTTTGATATGAATATAAAGGCGGCGGTTGCCAAGGGCGTCGTATCCCGTATCGGCATGTCCGGGGCTGTCCTGACACATAAGCGACATGATGGCGACGAAATCAAGATCACCGGCGAAATTCTTGACCATATTATCGCCATTCAATATGTAATTGAAACGCTGCTTTCCCCCGAATACGGCGTCATCAAGGATAAATCGGAAATCCACGCGGTCGGACATCGAGTCGTGCACGGCGGCGAGTTATTTTCCGAATCGGCTTTAATCACTGACGAAATAAATAAAGAGATACGCAAATTGATCGATCTGGCGCCGCTTCACAATCCGCATAATCTCACCGGCATAGTCGCTTGTCTGAAAAACTTGCCTGATGTCCCGCAGGTGGCAGTCTTTGATACCGCTTTTCATCATCGTATGCCGCCCAAAGCATACATTTATGGTTTGCCCTATGTTATGTACAAAAAGTACGGAATCCGGCGTTACGGTTTTCACGGCCCGTCACATCAGTACGTGTCCGAAAGAGCGGCCGCTCTATTCGGTAAACCGATCACCGATTTGAAAATTATTACCTGTCATCTCGGTAACGGCGCTTCTATTACGGCAATAGATAAAGGCGTCTCGGTGGATACGTCGATGGGTTTCACACCGCTGGAAGGACTTCTGATGGGCACTCGTTCCGGTGACCTTGACCCGGCCGTCATATTACATATTATGGGACGTGAAGAATTATCCCTGCATGAAGCCAACGCATTGCTTAATAAACATTCCGGCTTAAACGGCATTTCCGGGATATCCTCCGATATGCGCGAGATTAACAAGGCCGCGGATGAGGGGGATCGGCACGCTGCCCTGGCGAGGGATATATACTGCTACCGGCTGAAGAAATATATCGGCGCATACACGGCCGCTATGGGCGGATTGGATGTAATCGTTTTTACCGCCGGTATCGGAGAAAATTCCCCCGTAATCCGGCAAATGACCTGCGAAGGTCTTCAATTTCTGGGCATCGAACTCGATCCCGGCAAAAATGAAAGCGCGGTTGCAAAAGAAACCGAAATATCATCACAAAAATCGAAAGTCACGGTTTTTGTCATACCGACTAACGAAGAATTGGTTATCGCCAGAGATACTCTTAACATAGTGGAAAAGTCGCAAAAAATAAAAGCTTAAATGATCCGGAGGATAGTTGAATAAGATACTCGCCAAAAAAGAACTTTGCGAAAAAGTTCATAAATTTAGAATCGAGGCGCCGCATCTCGTTGAAAAAGCCAAAGCCGGGCAGTTCGTGATTCTCAGAGAAAATGAGACGGGTGAACGAGTACCGATGTCAATTGGCGGATTGGATAAGGAAAATGGGATTTTAACCGTCGTGATCCAGGAAGTGGGAAAAACCTCGGCATCCATGAATCGAATGAAGGTCGGCGACTCTTTTTCCGATGTCGTCGGGCCGTTGGGTGTACCGACCCATATCGAGAAATTCGGCAATTGCATTTGTATCGGGGGCGGGGTCGGTATTCCGCCGATTTATCCGATTGCACAGGCGCTGAAAGAGGCGGGAAATCATGTTACGACAATAATCGGGGCAAGAACCAAAGAGCTTCTAATATATGAAAAAGAACTTTCCGAAGCCTCGGATGAACTTTTGATCTCGACTGACGACGGTTCGTACGGCACTCATGGTTTTGTGACGACGGTTCTTCAGAAGTTGCTCGATGACGGTAAAGAAGTCAATTTCGTTATGGCCATAGGGCCGGTACCGATGATGAAGGCGGTCGTCAATACGACCCGTAAGCCGAAAATAAAGACATTTGTCAGTTTGAATCCGATTATGGTTGACGGAACCGGGATGTGCGGCGCCTGCCGCGTGACGGTCGGTGGCAGGACGCGATTTGCCTGTGTCGACGGCCCCGACTTTGACGGCCATGAAGTCGATTTCGATGAGATGACCAAACGTTTGAAGATGTATGTCAGATATGAAAAACGCGCTTATGATAAATTTCTTGATAACGAGAAATGCCGTTTAAAAAAGCAGGTTGAGAACACGTAATTAGATTGGGTGACAATAGATAATGACTGCAAAGAAACAAGAACCGATCAGCAAAAAAGAGAGACTTCAGATCCCGCGGCAGAAAATGCCCCAGCAGGATGCGAAAGAAAGAATAAAGAATTTCAATGAAGTCCCATACGGGCTTCCAGTCGAGCTGGCTCAAAAAGAAGCGATGCGTTGTATTGAATGCAAAAAGCCGGTGTGTATCGGCGGCTGCCCGGTTGAGGTGGATATTCCGGCTTTTATAAAATTGATTGTTGATGGTGATTTTATCGGTGCCGCCAAAAAGATCAAAGAAACTAATGCATTACCGGCAATCTGCGGACGCGTCTGTCCTCAGGAGGAGCAGTGCGAACAGGTCTGTGTCCTGGCGAAGAAACATACATCCGTCGCGATCGGATACCTGGAGCGTTTTGTCGCTGATTATGAACGTGAAATGGGTGAAATAGAAATCCCCGAACTTCCCCCGCCGACCGGTAAAAAAGTCGCCATCGTCGGTTCCGGACCGGCCGGATTAACGGTCGCCGCTGATCTGGCGCAAATGGGACATAAAGTAGTTATTTATGAAGCCCTGCATAAAGCGGGCGGGGTTTTGATTTACGGTATTCCCGAATTCCGTTTACCGAAATCGATTGTCGCCTCTGAAGTTGATTACCTGAAAAAGATGGGCGTCGAAATTCATACCAGTTACGTCATCGGTAAGCTGGATACGGTCGATGAACTTTTTGAGATGGGCTACGATGCCGTCTTTGTCGGAACCGGCGCCGGACTGCCCAATTTTATGCGTGTCGAGGGTGAGAATTTCAATGGTATTTATTCGGCCAATGAATTTCTCACGCGTTCGAATCTGATGCGCGCGTACGACTTTCCCGAAGCTGACACCCCGATTTTTGTTGGCGAAAACGTCGCCGTGCTCGGCGGCGGCAATACGGCCATGGATGCCGTCCGAACCTCGCTCCGCCTCGGTGCCAAAAATGCATATATCATTTACCGCCGCAGCCGTAACGAAATGCCGGCGCGTATTGAAGAGATACACCATGCCGAAGAAGAAGGTGTACAGTTCAAATTCCTGACCTCCCCGGTTAAATACTATGGCGATGAAAATGGCTGGGTAAAGGAAATGGAATGTGTTAAATATGAACTTGGCGAACCGGATGCATCCGGTCGCCGCCGCCCGGTTGTGATTGAAGGCTCCAATTTCATAATTCCGATTAATACAGTCGTGGTTGCCATTGGTAACTCCTCCAATCCGCTCATCCCCCAAACGACCCCCGGTTTGGAGACGAATAAATGGGGTAACATCGTTGTCAATGAAAAAACGATGATGTCTTCACGGCCCGGCCTTTTTGCCGGGGGTGATATTGTCACCGGGGGCGCCACTGTCATCCTTGCCGCGGGCGCCGGTAAGGTCGCGGCCCGCGCTATTCATAAGTACGTCATGGGCATCCCCTTCGACGAAAGAGAAGACGAGGAGAAGAAAGAAGAGAAGAAGGAGTCGGTCTCGAAAAAATAACAGGGGAATAAATTTTATAAAGGGAGGTCGTATGTATTCCGAAGATAACCTGCTCATGAAAAGCCAGGTTCGGCTGTGGCGGAAATATATCAAACCGAATCTGGCCGAAGCGCTGGAAAAAGCGCCGGATGACAAACTGGATTTTACACCGGCCAAAGATATGATTCCACTGGGCAAAATATTTCTGCATATTGCCGAGTGTTCCGATTGGTGGTACGATAATTTTATTAAGGGCAATAATTCAATCGAACTGGTTACTGCGGACACTCCGACTCCGACAAAAGAAGAAATAAGCAATTATATGACCGAACATTGGAAACGGATGGAGCGCTTTTTTTCCGAGCCGGAAGAGGTTTTCGCCGAAACATACGTCCGCGAATTTGAAACGGAGACAATCAAACTTGATGGCTGGTGGGTCTTCACGCATTTGCTGGAGCATGACATCCACCACCGCTGCCAGATACATCAATACCTGAGAATCCTCGGCATACAGCCACCAAGGATGTAAGATATCTATAGAAAAAGGCAGGATCACGGGGATCCTGCCCTAAAAAAGAATTCGACAAATACAATTACCGCATGTTCTTGATGATTTCGGTGGCGTAGCCGGAGGTCGATACCTTCTTGGCACCCTTCATTAGACGATGCAGGTCGTAAGTAACCGTCTTCTTCTGAATGGTCTTCTCAATCGCCTTGTTAATCATCTCGGCTGCCTTATTCCAACCGATATATTCAAGCATCATCACCGCCGAAAGAATCAGCGAGCCGGGATTGACCATATCTTTGTCGGCGTACTTCGGTGCGGTGCCGTGCGTCGCTTCGAAGAGACCGATGAAATCGCCGATATTGGCGCCTGGCGCCATTCCCAGACCACCGACCTGGGCCGCGGCCGCATCCGAGATATAATCGCCGTTCAGATTCGGTGTCGCGATGACATCATATTCGGCAGTGCGCGTAAGAATCTGCTGGAAAATCGAATCGGCAATGCGATCTTTGATAACGACCAGGCCTTTCGGCTGTTTGCCTTTGTACTTCGACCATAGTTCATCCTCGGTGATGACTTTGCCCTTGAATTCGGAGGCGGCCAGCTTATATCCCCAGTCGCGGAAGGCACCTTCGGTATATTTCATGATATTGCCCTTGTGCATCATCGTTACCGAGGGAAGTTTACGATCGATAGCATATTGAATGGCCTTACGAATCAAACGCCTGGTTCCGGTCACCGAAATCGGTTTGATACCGATCCCGGAGTCGGTCCGGACGTTACACTTCATCGTGGTATTAAGGAAGTCAATGACCTTCTTGACATCAGTCGTACCTTTTTTCCATTCTATCCCGGCGTAGACATCTTCGGTATTCTCTCTGAAAATAATGATATCCATTCGTTCAGGATGCGCAACCGGTGACGGGACACCTTTAAAGTACCGTACCGGCCGGACACAGGCATAGAGATTCAGTACCTGACGAAGCGTAACATTCAGCGAACGATAACCACCGCCGATCGGAGTCGTCAACGGCCCCTTAAGAGCGACAATATAGTACTTAATGGCATCAAATGTCTCCTTCGGCAGCCATTCTTTGTAAATTCGATTCGCGTTCTCGCCCGCATACGTATCCATCCAGATAATTTTCTTTTTGCCTTTGTAGGCTTTCTCGACCGCGGCATCGACCACGCGGCGACATGCCTTCATGATGTCGCGACCAATGCCGTCACCTTCAATAACGGGAATAATCGGTTTATCGGGAACAACCAGCTTCTTGTTCTTGACCGTTATTCGTTTTCCCTCTTTCGGGATTTTAATGTGTTTGAATTTTGGTGGCACTTTTATCCTCCGTCAATATCCGATTTCTTTCAGAACACCTTTGTACTTCGTTGCCGATTTCTGCAGATCATCGGCATCCTTTTTGGACAGTTTCAATTCGATAATTTTCTCGACACCGTCACCGCCCAGAACTGCCGGAACGCCGATATAAATATCTTTCAGCCCGTACTGACCATTGAGATAGCATGAGCAGGGCAGCACTCTCTTTTCATCGCAAAGAATCGACCGCGCCATCTCAACAGTTGCCGCCGCCGGAGCGTAATAAGCCGAACCGGTCTTGAGCAGTTTAACTATCTCGCCCCCGCCCATACGGGTTCGCTCGACAATTTCTTTGATGCGCTTGGCATCAATGAATTCCTTTATGGGAATACCGGCCACCGTCGTATAGCTCGGCAGTGGTACCATCGTATCGCCATGTCCACCCAGCACCATGGCCTGGATGTCTTTCATCGCCACACCCAGTTCCATGGCGACAAAAGCGCGGAAACGAGTCGAATCGAGAATTCCCGCCTGGCCGCAAATGCGGTTATTCGGAAAACCGGTTACTTTCCACATGTGGTACGTCATTATATCCAGTGGATTGGAAACAACGATGACGTACGCCTTCGGTGCATATTTCTTGATATTCCCGGCTGCGCCGCCGACGATTTTCGCGTTCATATTCAGCAGATCCTCGCGCGACATACCCGGCTTGCGGGCCAGCCCGGCGGTCATCACGACCAGATCGGCACCTTTGATATCCTTGTAATCATTACTGCCCGTAATCATGCAATTGTAGCCCCTGATAGGACCCGCCTGAGTCTGATCGAGAGCTTTCCCCTGCGGAAAACCTTCAATTATATCGATCATAACGATGTCGCCCAGATTGGCCTCAGCCATATACTGAGCAACGCTGGCGCCGACATTACCGGCTCCGATCACAGCGATTTTTTTATTCATCTTTCCTCCGGAACGTTATTGAGTTGTTTCACTGACTCCTATTTATCATTACCGTATGTCCGGCATCATGTACCAGACATACATGCATATTTTTTTCGATAAAATTATCGAATATCGGCTGCGGTTCTTTCATGCTATTGAAAAAAACTTTGTCGGGAACACCGCCGGGTAATTCCGAAAACAATCTGACATCAATTCGGCAGCCAATGTCATATACACGGCGCAGCTTGTGAATGCCGAAATTGTCATTCGACGCTCTTTCCTTGTCAGGATCCCATTTCTCGGACAGATGATAAAAACTATCCTCGCCTATCCCCTCCCGGCACGGAGAAAACAGAATTATTTTGCCTCCATCCCTTACCACCGATTGGCAATTCTCCAGAGACTTTTGAAGCTGATAGAGATTACCATCGAGCGGCGGCCGTACTTCCGCCAGCAACAGGTCGTACTTATCTTCTACTTCAATACCGAATAACCCGGACGATCGTTCCTTCGCCCGTTCGAACGATTCATAAATATCACCGCAAAAAACTGCAGCAATTTCTCCTTTTTCGCCCTGAACCAGCTGAATACTGAATATTCCTCCGGTCGGGATCAACTTCATTAAAGAACATAAGTGTTCATCCACGGGATTGCCGGCCAATTTTAATGGCGCGGCGTCCGGACTGGTGGCAAGTTTATGGTTGCGTACGATAGTATCGTAATCGCAAAGCCCCGGAAAAATCGACTTCCGACCCCCGGTAAAACCGGCGAAGTAATGCGGTTCCACTGAACCGATAACAACAACCTTATCGGCTTGAGCATAATTCCTGTTAAGGAGAACCTCCCCTCGCAACGGATCTTCACCGACCGGTACCATATTATTTACATCATGGGCATCATGCACGATAATGCGCTTTCTAAGCGAATCATACAGCCCGCCGAATATTTCCTTCATCTGGTATGAATCCGGCGACCGGTGACAACCGGTCGATATAAGAAATTTCGCATTCTTATTTAATTTGCCGGTTTCGGTAAGCCAATCAAGGACCATTCCGGTAGGAGTGGGTCGGTAGGCATCATTGACGACAAACAGATCAGCCTCGCGAATGTCAAAATGTTTTTTCTCGGCTGAAATCAAAACCTGCATAAAAGCATTCTTATCCACAGGCTCACCGGCCGAAAGATGATTGTACTCATCAAAAGTAATATCATCAGGTAGTTGCAGAATCAGTTTTTTATGGCCGTAGTTAATCATTACCTGCATAACTTGTTTTAGTCGAAAAAAAAAGCGACTTCGGTTTTTGCATTCTCGACCGAATCCGAGGCATGCACCGAGTTTTTCTGTTTATCGACGGCAATCTCCCGGCGAATCGTCCCGGGGGCAGCTTTGGCCGGATCGGTGTCGCCGATGAGACGTCTCAGGTCGGCGATGGCATTTTCCTTTTCAAGAAGTATAGGGATAACCGGCCCGGACGTCATAAATGAAATCAAATCGTCGTAAAACGATTTCCCCTTGTGCACGGCATAAAAGTCCATCGCCTGTTGTCGAGATAAATGTACCATCTCCATGTTGTACAGATTGAATCCGTCTTCTTCAAGGCGACTGATAATGTACCCGATGAGTTTTCTTTCAACCGCATCGGGCTTGATTATCAATAAAGTTCTTTCCACTCATCACCTTGTTTTTTGTGCCACCGATGATTTCGCCGCTTTGGCGATCTTAAATCCCAATTCCAGCGCTTTCTGGTTTTTCTCCTCAGTGCCTCTCGGGGCCCGGGAAAGAACGGCATTTTTAATCGATTCTTTCGAAACGATCCCTGTTAACTCGGTAATTGCTCCCAGGGCGATGACATTGGCCACCATCGCGTTACCGATTTCTTCCCGGGCCAGCCTGACGAAGGGAAATCCGTAGTATCTCTTGGTTGGTATCTGGGTCACCAGAGTGGAATCGACTATCAACAGACCATCTTCCTTCATGTCGGGATAGTATTTGTCACAGGCCTCCTGCGTCAGGGCAAGCAACAGGTCGAGCTTCATTGTCTTGGGATAAAAGATTTGATCGGGCGACACAACCACATCAGCCCGGCTGGCGCCCCCGCGGGCTTCGGGCCCGTATGATTGCGTCTGTACCGCATTCTTGCCGTCGCCGACACCGATCGCCTGCGCAAGAATTACTCCGGCCAGAATCAATCCCTGGCCACCGGAACCGGAAAGACGAATTTCAAAACGATTGTCAGTCGCCTTTTTTATATGATCAGTACTCATTCGGCCGCCTCCTTTTTCGTCAGACGATCAATCAGCTTCTGATATTCCTCGGTAAATTCCGAGGCGTCGGTTTCATGGATCAAACCGGTTACGAATTTATCTGCAAGTTTCTCCGGCGGTAGTTTTTTGGCCGCCTGGATGGGCATGGCATGTTTTTTCATCCAGGAGATCATCGCCACCGAATCACCTTCTTTATTAAAGCGCCCATAATAAGTATGGCAGTTCGAAAATACATCAACAACCGCAAATCCCTTCTTGCTGATGGCCCCCTGGATCAGCTTTTCGAGCTGGACCACGTGATAAACCGTCCCTCGGGATACATATGACGCACCGGCACCCACAGCCAGGTTTACGACATCGAATTGCTTTTCATGGTTGCCGTATGGAGCCGTCGTCGCAAAAGCGCCACTGGGGGTGGTAGGCGCAGCCTGTCCCCCGGTCATACCGTAGATCTTGTTGTTTACCAAAATAACCGTCATATCTATATTTCTGCGCGAAGCATGGATAAAATGATTGCCGCCAATCGCCAGAGCATCACCGTCACCCGTAATCACAATCACTTTCATATGCGGCTTGGCTATTTTAACACCGGTAGCAAATGCGATCGCGCGACCGTGCGTCGTATGCAAAGTACAGAAATCCAGATAAACCGGCATCCGGCTGGAACAGCCGATGCCCGAAACAACCGCGATTTCATCCTTATCCAGACCCAGGTTGTGAATAGCTCGTATCAATGCGCCCATAATGATACCATTCCCGCATCCGGCACACCAGACATTAGGGAACTTTTTTTTCGGTCTCAGATATTCATGTGTAATTTCGGAATCATGGGATATTCGTTGCATTATTTCACCTCCCTTATTCTGTCAAGGATTTGCTGAGGCGTCATGACTTCACCATCGTACCGCTGGAGCGGGAAGACTTCCGTGTGTCGCGGAGCCACCCGCTGTACTTCACGAATCAGCTGTCCCATGTTCAATTCCGCCACAATGACCTTTCGGACACCCGTTAACATTTCCCGAAGTTTTTCATCCGGGAATGGCCAGATTGTCAGCGGACGAATGGAACCGACTTTGATTCGGCTTTGACGGGCAATCTGTATCGCCTGTTGAGCGGAGCGCCCTACCGTCCCATACGAAAAGACAGCAATATGCGCATCATCCATTTTGTATGTCTCAATCTTATAGATTTCATCAGCGAACCGCTCGATTTTGCGGCGCAATTTATTTAGCTTGGCCTTAATCTCGGCCGGTTTGGCGGTCGGAAAACCGTCTTCGTCATGTGTGAGTCCGGAGATATTGTACCGGTAACCTTCACCGAATGAAGCCATGGCACTGACCAGCGAAGGTGTAATCTCAAAATGTTTATACCAATCGCTGGGTACATCCGGCTTATGACGATCAATTACTTCCAGATCACCATCACCGGGCATAACCATCATTTCCCGCATATGACCCAGAACCTCATCGGAAAGAACCGTAACCGGCGTCCGAAAACGCTCCGCAAGATTAACGGCACGCACCGTTTCTTCAAAGCATTCCTTGACGGTTGACGGCGCAACGGCAATAGCGGTATTATCGCCGTGCGGCCCCCACCGCGTCTGCATCGTATCGGCCTGACCGATTTTTGTCGGCAGGCCGGTCGACGGGCCACCGCGCTGAACATTGATAATCACACAGGGCGTTTCGGTCATATAACCGAAACCGATATTTTCGACCATCAGCGAGTATCCCGGCCCAGAAGTAGCGGTCATTGCCTTAAGACCTGCGTTCGAGGCCCCTATCACGGCTGCGATGGAACCGATTTCATCCTCCATCTGGATAAATTTGCCTCCCAACTTGGGCAATTCCCGTGCCATGCCTTCGGCGATTTCCGTGGAAGGAGTAATCGGGTAGCCGGCGAAAAACCTTACCCCGGCATACAGCGCCCCATGCACGCACGCCTCATTACCCTGCAGCAGTCTGGTATTGGAATTATTATCCTTTTTCATCCTGCGCTCCTTCACTTGTAATTGGATGTTATGGCAAAATCCGGGCAGTGAAGCCAGCATATTGCACATTGTGTACATTCTTCCGGATGCGCGATAATCGGCTTGCCGTCGCGATCCGGTTCAAGAACCTTTTCGGGACAAAAAGCGATACATATATTGCACGCCTTGCACCAGTGAAGAAAAATATTAAGAGGCGGAGTTTTGCCGTCATAGACGTACTTCTCTTTTTTCTCTTTAATTTCTTTCTTCACCGGTTCGACCTTCGGCTCTTCCGTTTTATGTTCCGAAACCTCGGGTTTCGGATTATTATCAGTCATTGTCAATTCCTTTCGGAGACAAATATGTTAAATTACAAAACATCTTATTTTTTACGCCTTACTTTGATTTTCTTGCCGACAGATTTTGTTTTTGCCTTTCGGGTCGACTTTTTCGTTGACCTCTTCTCAATCTTCGAGCGCGCTTTTTTGGCTTTTTCGAGTTTCTCCTTCATTAAAGCCGGAAGCTCAGTCGGCGAGGCCGCGACCGGAATCCCGACCCTGTTTAAAGCTTCGATTTTATCTTTAGCCAAACCGGATCCGCCCGAGATAATCGCCCCGGCATGCCCCATACGTTTTCCGGGGGGCGCCATTCGACCGGCAATAAATCCGACAACCGGTTTGGTCATCTTTTTCCTGATAAATTCGGCCGCCTCTTCTTCGTCGTTGCCGCCGATTTCACCAATCATAACGACTCCTCTGGTCGCTTTGTCGGCTTCAAACAACTCCAGGGTATCGATAAAATTAGTGCCGATTATCTGATCACCGCCAATACCGATACACGTCGTCTGCCCGAGCCCGGCGCAGGTTAAAGCCCAGATAGCTTCATACGTCAGCGTTCCCGAACGCGAAACGACGCCGATCGGGCCTTTTAAGACAATATTACCTGGCATAATACCGACCTTGGATTGATCTGGTGATATAATCCCCGGGCAATTCGGCCCCACCAGCCGAACGCCTTTTTCTTTAACATAATAGTAAGCCTTCAGCATATCGTTGGCCGGAACACCCTCGGTGATACATACAATCAATGAAATGCCGGCATCGACCGCTTCATAGACAGCATCAACCGCAAAGGCCGGGGGAACATATATCACTGACGTATTCGCTTTGGTTTTTTTGACCGCCTCGGCCACCGTGTTGAAGACCGGGATACCATTCACCTTGGTTCCGCCTTTACCGGGTGTCACGCCGCCAACGACATCAGTCCCGTATTTTTTCATTTGCTCTGCATGGAAAGAACCGTCACGCCCGGTAATCCCCTGCACGATCACTTTCGTCTTTTTATTAATCAGAATGCTCATTATATCCTCCCCGCTTCGGCATATTCAAGTTCCGCCAGCTTAATAGCTTTTTTAACAACATCATCGAGAGTGTCGCCATATTCCAGGTTGGTCGATTTGAGGATCTTCTTCGCTTCTTTTTCATTGGTTCCCGTCAGCCGAACGACAATCGGAATTTCCGGTTTCAGTTCTTCGCAGGCCATAACGATTCCATTGGCAACATCATCGCAGCGGGTGATTCCGCCGAAAATATTTATCAAAATCGCGCGGACATTGGGTTCGCGCATGATAATACGCATCGCGGTAATCACTTTTTGCGGATTGGACGAACCACCAATATCGAGGAAGTTGGCCGGATCGCCGCCATAATGTTTGACCAGATCCATCGTTGCCATCGCCAATCCCGCGCCGTTAACACAGCAACCGATATTGCCGCTTAATTTAACGAATGATAAGTCACCTTCGCGGGCTTCCACTTCGGCCGGTTCCTCGGATTCGATATCCCGCATGGCGGCGATATCTTTATGCCGGAAAAGGCCATTGTCGTCGATATTGATTTTTGCGTCAAGTGCAATGACTTTACCGTCCGGAGTCGTGATCAGCGGATTTATCTCTACCAACGAAGCGTCTATCTTCCAGTAAATTTCGTACAATTTCATAATGATATTAGCTGCCTGTCGAATCAGCCCGATGTCTTTATAAAGCTCTGAGGCCAAATCCCGCGCCTGATAAGCTCGCAATCCGTGAATCGGATCCACCGCCAGCTTAAAAATTTTCTCCGGCGTCTCGGCGGCCACTTCCTCGATATCGATACCGCCCGCCGGGGAGACCATTATCACCGGTGCTTTCGATGCCCGATCGATAACAATACCGACGTACGCCTCGGTCAAAATATCCAGCGCCTCGGTAATCAGCACCTTGTTGACTTTCAGGTCCTTCAGGTCCATGCCCAGAATTTTCTGGGCCCATACCCGCGCCGCCTCCACATTCTCGGCATATTTAATACCACCGGCCTTACCGCGCCCGCCGACATGCACCTGTGCTTTGATCATAACAGGTTTACCGAACGATTCGGCGATTTCGACCACTTCGGCCGTCGTTGTGGCGACCTGTCCTTCAGGTACCGGTATACCGGCCCCGGCAAAAATTTCTTTTGCCTGATACTCATGTATCTTCATTTAGCCGTCTCCAGATGTTTATCCATTAAAAACACTATTATTTCCCGCTTTTATTTTTTGCCAAAAATATTCCGGCGTACTCTATCAGTTTTTCCCGAGTATTATCTTCCGGTTCATCCAAAACCTTTTCCATCAGATAATCGAGAACCTTTCCGATTTTCGGGGATTGCTCTACATAAAAAATCTCCATAATATCGCGGCCGTTTATCGCCAGATCCTTAACGCTGAACGGCGGTTTTCTTTCGAGCTCCTCACGGATATTGTTTTCGAACTGATCGACATCGTCGGTCGTTCCCCCCATCCCCTGCGCCTTAACATCGGCCCGCCTTAAATCGAGCAGGTCGAATATTAAATCCTGACCGACCCTCTTAATCAGACGCCGTAGGCCTTTATCCGTTACTTCCGTCGTAAACATATGCCTTTCCGCCAGCGTCCTGACCTGATGGATCAAATCATTAGAATAGTGGAGTCGTTTTAAAACCTGGGCGGCGATGCGGCCGCTGATTTTTTCATGATTATAAAAAGTCGCCTTTTCCCCCACGACCCTCTTGGTTTGCGGCTTGGCAATATCATGAAACAGGGCGGCCAGTCGAACGCGCAATATTTTCGGACTGGCATCGATTGTGACCAGTGTATGTTCGAATACGTCGTACTTATGGTATCCCCCCGGCTGGTCGACATTAACCATTTCCATCATTTCCGGAAGAAGATGTTGCAATAATCCCAGATTCAACATCAGCCAAAATCCAACCGATGGTTTTTCCGCGAGCAGCATCAGTTTATTAAGCTCTTCCATAATTCGTTCCGGCGAAACCGATTTTATCAAAGCTGCGTATTTCCCAATGGCTTTAGCCGTCTCCGATTCGATCGTAAAATTGAAACGGGCGGCAAACTGGATGGCACGCAGCATCCGCAACGGGTCTTCAGGGAATGATTTGGGCGAAACCATCCGGATAAGTCTGTTTTTTAAATCAAGTTCACCATCCAGCGGATCGACCAACTCGCTCGTATCGAGTCGAATGGCCATGGCGTTAATCGTAAAATCGCGCCGGTGCAAATCATCTTCGACCTTCAGATTGGGATCAAAGTCGACCGAAAAATCTTTATGCCCGACACCGGTGGAATACTCCCGGCGCGGCAAAGCAACGTCAAAAGTAAAGCTCTTTTTATTGCGGAGCTGAGTGAATTTAATGACCCCGAAGGAACGACCGACCAGATCAACGTTACCGAATTTTTTCAGAATTCGGGATAAATCACTATAAGGGACGCCGCAGACCAGGTAATCTCTGTCCTTAACCGGCAGATCGCATTTCAACATTTGATCGCGCACGGCGCCTCCGACTTCATATATTCGGCCTCTTTTCAATATAGCCGACACCACCTCATTTGAAATTCTGCACATAATCAATCGGGCACTATCCTCGTACCTGCAATTCCATCAAGAGCGCGCCCGGCATTCTCCAGCGACGTAATAATAACCTGCTTACCGCCCCTATTAATAAACTGGATGGCGGCACCTATTTTCGGTCCCATCGAACCCGGCGGGAAATGCCCTTCCGTTAAATAAGATATCGCTTCGGAGATTGTTATCTTATCCAGCCACTTCTCGTCTTTCCGGCCGAAATTCAACGCCACTTTATCAACCGATGTAAAAATCATCAGAATTTCGGACCCAATCTGCTCACCGAGAACGGCCGCGGCTAGGTCTTTATCGATAACGGCATCAAGACCCTCAAGATTGCCCTTATCATCGATGTAAACCGGAATCCCGCCCCCTCCGGCGGCGATGACTATCGTTCCGCTTTCGACCAGCGTTTTTATTGTATCCGCTTCCACGATCGACAGCGGATGCGGTGAGGGCACAACTCGTCGCCAGCCGCGATTGGCGTCCTTCTTGACAACCCAGCCGGTTTCCGCGGCGAATTCTTTGGCTTCTTCTTCAGTATAAAACTGCCCGACGAATTTCGACGGATCGGCAATCTGCGGATCATTGCGATCGACAATAACCTGGGTAATAATCGTTACTACCGGCCGATCGATATTTTCGGTTCTGAGCCTGTTCTGCAACGACTGCTCGATCATGTAGCCCATACCACCCTCGGTATCAGCCACGCAAATTCCGAGCGGCAAAATAGGTGCTTTTCCCCGCGTCAACTCCACGCGCAGGATGGCATTCCCCACCTGCGGACCATTACCGTGGATTATCACCAGTTTATAGTCTGCTTTTACGAGATCCATAACACCGTCGAGTGAACGGCGCGTGTTGGCAAATTGGTTGGCGATTGTATCTTCAACATTTGGCCGGGTGATGGCATTACCACCCAGCGCAATAACCGCCGTTTTTCCGCCAGGGGCAGACATTTATTATTTCCTGCCTTTTCCTTTACTTTTTACGATTGATTTCATGAAACCGTCAATGATTTCCACGAGGTCAGGTCGACCGATTTCCTGTAAATCATAGAAGACCCGCACCGATGGTTTGCTGATTTCAATCACACGTCTCAAATCAATGGGCGTGGCGATAATCACCGAATCACACTCGGTATTTTCTATCGTTTCCGCCAGATCCGTAATCTGTTGACCCGAATATCCCATGGCCGGCAAAAGCGGTCCGATTTCAGGGTACTTTTCAAATGTCTCGGTAATTGTCCCGACCGTAAAAGGTCGGGGGTCGACCGCCTCAGCAGCTCCGTATTTGGAGGCGGCCATAATGCCGGCACCGTATTTCATTTCACCGTGCGTCGTTGTCGGGCCGTCCTCGACCACGAGCACTCTTTTTCCACGAATCAAAGAAGCATCCTCGACACTAATCGGTGAGGCGGCGTCAACGACAATCGCCCTGGAATTATAATCAAGAATATTCTGACGTAACTCCTCGACCCCTTCCGGCGGCGCCGTATCGAGCTTGTTGATGACAATAACATCGGCCATCATGAGATTATTTTGCCCCGGATAGTAGCTGAGTTCGTGCCCCGCCCGATGCGGATCGGTCACCGTAATAAACAAATCCGGCAGGTAGAACGGCATGTCATTGTTGCCGCCGTCCCATAAAATCACATCCGCCTCTTTTTCCGCTTCATTCAGGATCATCCCATAATCAATTCCGGCATAAACGACCATGCCCCGGTTGATATGCGGTTCATACTCTTCCATCTCTTCGATAGTACATTTATGCTTGACCAAATCATCGAGCGTCGCAAAACGCTGGCAAGCCTGTTTGGCCAGATTTCCGTAGGGCATCGGATGCCTGATGACCACGACCTTCTTGCCCATACTCAAAAGAATTTCGGCCACGCGGCGAGTGGTTTGAGATTTACCGCAGCCGGTTCGAATGGCACAGACGGCGATAAGCGGCTTTACGGATTTTATCATCGTCGGTGCCGCACCCTCAAGCGAAAATCTGGCACCGGCCGACATTACGAATGAGGCCTTTTCCATGACATATTCATAAGGAACATCGGAGTATGAAAAAATCACTTCGTCAACATTATGCTTATCGATAAGTTTTAGAAGCTCCTCTTCCGGATAAATAGGAATACCCTTGGGATAATTCGCTCCGGCCAGGCTTTTGGGATACTTGCGCCCTTCAATATTAGGAATCTGCGTTGCCGTAAAAGCGACCACGTCCACACTTTTATTGTTTCTGTATAACACATTAAAATTATGAAAGTCGCGTCCGGCCGCTCCCATGATTATGACTTTCCGCTGGGCCATATAATCGTCTCCTTCCTATTAACCGCCTATAGACGAATAATGCATCGATTATCCGACGCACCTCTTATTTATCAATAGCAACTTCATCAATTTGAGCCTTTTGTATTGTCCCCGAAAAATCGACATAAATCGATTTCCACTCCGAGAAAACATCGATACCGGCCACGCCGGCTTCGCGGTGACCGTTGCCGGTATCTTTGACGCCGCCGAACGGCAGATGCACTTCGGCACCGATCGTCGGAGCATTGACATAAAATATTCCGGTGTAAACGTCACGCATCGCCTTAAAAGCCTTATTGACATCCTGCGTGTATATCGAGCCGGATAACCCGTAGGAAGTATTATTACATAATTCGATTCCCTCTTCCAGTGAACTGCACTCGGTAATCGATGTTACCGAACCGAATATCTCCTCCTGAAATATGGTCGAATCCGGTTCGACTTCACTGTAGACAGTCGGCATCGTGAATAAGCCCTTATCATACTCGCCGCCCGTCAGACGACCACCGCCGCAGAGCAAACGACAACCTTCCTTCTTGGCGATTTCCATGTAATTCAAAACCGTTTTCATCTGATCTTCATTAATCACCGGACCCATCTCAACCGATTCATCGAGTCCATTACCGACTTTAAGCGCCTCGGCTCTTTCCACCAATCCTCTCGTGAATTTCTTGATGACATCCTTATGCACTATCAATCGCGATGAGGCTGTACATCTTTGGCCGGTCGTTCCGAATGCACCCCATAGGGCACCCTCGACAGCCAGATCGACATTGGCGTCATCCATAATCAAAATACAATTCTTACCGCCCATCTCCAGATGACAACCGCGAAAATCGGAGGCGCATGCTTCGGAAACCTTACGACCGATTTCAGTCGAGCCGGTAAAGCTGATAACTGCGACATCCTTATGCGTCATCAACGGCGTCCCGACATCCCGGCCTGAACCGGTGACCATATTCACGACACCTTTGGGCAAGCCCTCTTCTTCCATAATCTTGACATAATTGTAAACCGACAGCGGCGTATCGGTCGCCGGTTTAATTACCACCGTATTGCCGCAGACCAGCGCCGGCATCATTTTCCACGAGGGAATCGCCATGGGGAAATTCCACGGCGTAATCATCCCGGCGACCCCTTTCGGCTGACGTACGCACATCTGGAATTTATTATGCATTTCCGATGGGGTCGTCACGCCGAATTGGCGCCTCCCCTCACCGGCCATGTAGTAACCCATGTCGATTGCTTCCTGAATATCGCCGCGCGTTTCCTTCAGGATTTTACCCATTTCGCGCGTCATTTCCTGAGCACAGCGTTCTTTTTCTTTCACCAGGCGATTGGTAATGCGAAAGATTATTTCGGCTCGTTTCGGAGCCGGAACCAGGCGCCATTTCTTGAATGCTTCCTTTGCGGCCGCGACGGCATCGTTGACATCATCCTCCGAAGATTTCTGAAATATACCGACAACTTCATCCGTATTAGCAGGATTACGATTTTCGAATTTCTCGCCGTTCCGGGATTTCACCCATTCACCGTTTATAAAATTTTTATACTCTATCACGCCAGCCATGATAAACTCCTAAGCTTTTATGATTCAACGCATTTTGTTTTCATTTTCAATGCCAATTTGTGAAATTATTCACAGCATCTTCAAAATCAAGACAGATAATATATTTATAATATTTTAAATGTCAATCGTTTTGACACTGAAAAGAGCCCATTCAAACGGGATTTTTTAATTTTTTAATCAGCTTTTTTCACGCATTATTCTCGCCCGAAGGCTTATTCCCAATCCGAAGAAATAAAAAAACCGGCGGGGGAATTTCCCGCCGGCAAAAAATCACAAACAATACCGGGGATTCATCAGATTTCCATTATGTCGGCTTCTTTTTCCTCCATCAGATCATCAATCATCTCCGAATACTTATCCGTCAACTCCTGGATTTGAGCCAGCGCCTTTTCCTGCTGATCTTCTGAAATTTGCTTGTCCTTCTCGGCCTTTTTTAGCGCATCATTGGCTTCGCGACGGATATTCCTGATGGCCACCTTACCCTCTTCCGCCACTTTTTTGGCATGCTTGACAATCTCCTTACGCCGTTCTTCGCTGAGAGCCGGGACCGGTAAACGGATGATATTCCCTTCAACCAAGGGATTCAGACCCAGATCGGCCTTTTGAATCGCCTTGGATATTTCACCGACAATGCTTTTATCCCAGGCCTGGACAATCAGGAGTCGCGGTTCGGGAGCCGAAATTGAAGCTAACTGATTCAGCGGCATAATGGTTCCGTGATAATCAACCCGGACGTTATCCAAAAGGGACGTCGCCGCCTTGCCCGTTCGAAGCGAAGCGAATTCTCTTTGCACAGCCTGATGGCTTTTTTTCATTTTGGCTTCGGTTTCGGAAATTATTTTCTCGGTCATTGGATATCTCCTTTAGGCTGTGATTGATCCTTCATCACCCGAAGATTACGAGATAATCGTACCCACTTTTTCGCCCGTAACAGCCTTTTTAAGATTACCGGTTTTATTCATATCAAATACTATTACGGGAATTTTATTTTCTTTGCACAATGTGATGGCGGTCATATCCATCACTTTTAAATCTTTTTCAACAACGTCCATATACGTAAGCGCCGGATAGAACTCGGCATTTTTATTCTTTATCGGATCATCCGAATAAACGCCGCCGACTTTTGTCGCTTTCAGCAAAACATCGGCGTCAATCTCGGAGGCTCTCAATGCGGCGGCCGTATCGGTGCTGAAAAATGGATTACCCGTGCCGCCGGCTAATATTATCACCCGGCCTTTTTCCAGATAATGCCTCGCCTTACGTATTACAAAGGTTTCCGTGTAGGCATCTTCGGTTATCGCCGACATAACATTGACCTCAAGCCCCATGGTTTGCAGCCGGTCCTTCATGGCCATGGCATTTAAGAGAGTCGCGAGCATCCCCATATAATCGGCATCGGTTCGACTCATACCGACCCTGGAAGCGGCGAAGCCTCGAAAAATATTCCCGCCGCCCGGTACCAGAGCGATTTCCATTCCCAGATTTTTTATCTCTTTGATTTGTTCGCAGATAGAAGCTATAGATCCCGGTTCAATTCCATATCCATTCGATCCGGCGAGCGCTTCCCCGGAAAGCTTCAGCAATATTCGACGATAGGCCGATGGCGGGTCAGAATCCATATTCATTCACCCAGTCGAAATCTGACAAACCGTTTGATACTCATGTTCTCACCCAGTTTGCTGATTGTTTCCTTGACCACGTCGGCGATTGTTTTATCATTGTCTTTGACAAATGGTTGCTCCATCAGGCAGACCTCAGAATAGAATTTCTCGATTTTGCCGTCAATAATCTTGTCGATTATCTTTTCCGGCTTGCCCTCATTAAGGGCCTGCTGACGATAGATATTCCTTTCGTTATCGATCAAGTTTTGATCCACTTCCTCGCGTGTGACGGTAAGTGGTGCCGAAGCCGCGATTTGCATGGCGATATCCTTAGCGAAATTTCTGAAATCATCGGTCCGTGCGACAAAATCAGTCTCGCAATTTATTTCGACCAGAACGCCCAGCTTGTCGCCGGGATGAATATATGAATAAATAATACCCTCGCTGGTCGTACGACCGACTTTGCTGGCCGCTTTGGCAATACCCTTTTCTCTTAAGAAATTTATCGCTTTCTCAAAATCCCCGTCGGTTTCGCTCAACGCTTTTTTGCAATCCATCATCCCCGCGCCGGTTTTGACACGAAGTTCTTTTACCATTTGTGCTGTTATTTCCATAATGCGTGCCTTCCTGCTATTTTTCTTCTTCAGGTGACGTATAAGTAGTCATTCGGGACGCGGTATCGGCCTCAACCTTTTCCATAATCTCCGACTCGGAAACCGATTGCTGGGCTTCGACTAAGGAATCCACAATCGTCTGCGTGATAATTTTAATCGATTTAATGGCATCGTCATTGGCCGCGATAGGAAAATCAATCGGATCCGGATCGGCATTGGTGTCGATAATCCCGATAATCGGTATGCCCAGTTTGGATGCTTCAAGAACCGCGATTTTTTCCTTTTTGACATCGACGACAAAAACCAGCCCGGGAAGATAATTCATATCCTTAATACCGCCGAGCACCTTTTCCAGCTTTTCCATCTTGCGATCGAAACTGGCCCTTTCTTTTTTTGTGAATTTTTCCAACTCGCCCTCTTCCCTCATGCGCTCCATGTCTTTGAGACGCTTGATAGAAGCCTTGATCGTGGAAAAATTGGTCAGCATACCACCCAGCCAGCGCTCAGTAACAAAGAACTGCGTACAGCGGATGGCCTCAGCCTTAATGACATCCTTGGCCTGCTTTTTGGTGCCGACGAACAATACCGACTGCCCGCGCGCGATTACTTCCTTCACCTTCTGACACGCCTTGTTTATCGCTTCAAGCGTTTTATTCAGATCAATTATATAAATTCCGTTGCGCTCGGTAAAAATAAACGGTTTCATTTTAGGATTCCAGCGTCGAGTCTGATGACCAAAATGAACCCCGGCTTCGAGTAAATTCTTGATTTGCGGTTGAACCATTTGTGGACCTTTCAGTTTAGTTTCTCTTCCATCCCGCGCAATGATCCGGGCCAGATTTGGACCGCCGAATCTTCAACGGGATGTGCTTATTTCCGGATTCATCCGGATTATCATTATCGCTTCGAATACTGGAAGCGCTTGCGTGCTTTCGGCTGACCGTATTTCTTCCGTTCCACTTCCCGCGGATCACGGGTGAGATAACCCTTTTTCCTCAAAAGCGGTCTGGAATCAGTGTCGAGCCGGGAAATCGCCCGGGAGATCGCCAGACGAATCGCTCCCGCCTGGCCCGAAAGACCGCCCCCGCTGACTTTGCAGGTAATATCCAGTTTGCCCAGGGTGTCGGTTTCCTTCATCGGCTCATTGACGATATCGACCAGAACTTCACGCTTTAGATATTCTTTTAACGTTTTGCCGTTAATCTGAAAAATGCCGCCGCCGACTTTCATCGAAACTCGAGCGACAGCCTCTTTCCTTCTTCCGGTTGCAGAAAATAAAGTCTCGGTCATCTACTTTCTCTATTAAGATTCAAATAATTTCAACATTTCCGGCTGCTGGGCCTGATGAGGATGTTTCTCATCGGAATACACGCGCAGCTTTTTTATTATCTTCCGCCCCAGCCGGTTCTTGGGAAGCATCCCTTTGACGGCATACGTAAAAACCCGTGAGGGGTCATTGAGCATCATCTTCTCAAGAGTCGTCGTCTTTAACCCGCCCGGATATCCGGTATAGCGGTAATATTTTTTCTGCTGCGCTTTGGCCCCGGTTACTCTCATTTGCGAGGCATTAACAGCGATAACAAAATCTCCGGTATCCATGTGCGGCGTAAATATAGGTTTATTCTTTCCGCGCAGGATATTGGCCACTTCAATAGCGGCTCTACCCAGCGTAACACCCTTAAGGTCGATCAGATACCACTTCTTATCTTTGTTAACGTCGGCTATCTTCGGTATATAAGTCTTCATCTTTCCCCCGGTTTTACCGGTTCAATCCTATCTCACAAAGCCATTGAATATAGCCAATAAAAAAAGCCTGTCAAGTATTTTTATCCGGTATCATCTACTTTTAATTCGGAAAATATCAGACGTTTTTAACAAAATCGTCTAAATCATTTCTTCCTTGACGCCGATACGCCATTGACTTAGCTTTAACTTCTTTAATGGAGGCGGGTTTTGCTTGATTGGGCGGCGGAACAGATTGTTCTTTACTGGGATATTTTTAAATATCTTATCCCGGCCGTGCCATGGACAGTATTGATTACCATCACCTCTTTTTCTCTGGCGCTCGTTCTCGGAATGATAATCGGGATTTTACGGATTTCCAAAATTCCGGCCATTGCCCGGTTGGCCGGACTGTATATTAACGTTATAAGGGGTGTTCCCCTTCTGGTGCAAATATTTTTTATCTATTTCGGCTTGGGCGGTTTGCTGAATCTGGACCGTTTCACGGCCGGCGTCCTGGCGGTCGGAATTTGTTATTCAGCTTATCTGGCCGAGATTTTCCGCTCCGGTATTAATGCCATTGCGCACGGCCAGTATGAGGCGGCGCTATCGCTCGGTATGACCCGTTTCCAGACGCTTCGATACGTTATTATCCCGCAATCGTGGCGGATTGTTATCCCGCCGATTGCCAACCAGTTTATCGCCTCGCTGAAAGATTCCTCGCTGGTTTCGATTATCGGGATGCGCGAATTGACGCGAGCCGGGCGCGAATATTATTCCCAGTATTTCGTCGATTTTCAGACATGGTTGATGGTCGGTTTGATCTATCTGGTGATGACCATAACACTGACAAAAGCCGTGAAATATCTTGAGCAGTTTTACGCCGTGAAAGGCTTCGGGACGCAAAAATAATGTTTATCAGCATAAGAAATCTGGTTTGCCGTTTCGGTAATGTTGCCGCCGTGGACGATATTTCGTTGGAGATTGAAAAAGGTGAAGTTGTCGTAATTATCGGGCCGTCAGGCTCCGGAAAATCAACTCTGCTGCGATGCCTCAATGCTCTTGAGGATTTTGATTCCGGCCAGATTATTATCGATGATATCGTTGTGGATAAAAATCTCAAACGCATTCATGATTTGCGCCTGGAGGTCGGCATGGTCTTCCAGCAATTCAACCTTTTCCCCCATTTGACCGTCTTAGATAATATAATGCTGGCTCAGAAAGTTGTCAGAAAGCGTTCGTCAAAGGAGGCGGCCGAAAAAGGGCGCCGGCTTCTGGATTCGGTTGGTCTGATTGACAAGGTCGACTCCTATCCGGCCGAATTATCCGGAGGACAAAAACAGCGCGTGGCTATTGCTCGCGCTCTGGCGATGGATCCGAAAATTATGCTTTTTGACGAAGTCACCTCGGCGCTCGATCCGGAAATGATCGGTGAAGTATTAGAAGTTATGAAAAAACTGGCTTCGGAAGGTAAGACAATGTTGATTGTATCGCATAAGATGAGTTTCGCGCGTGAAGTTGCCGACCGTATGATTTTTATGGAAAACGGCAAAATCGTCGAGGACGGGCCACCCTCGCAGATTCTCGACAATCCGACTCGACGAAGAACACGGGATTTTCTCGGAAATGTCAATTAAAAGGATTTAAAATGAAAAAATGTTTTGCCCTTTTGCTTATATTAACGTTATTCGGTGCCATACAGGCGTCGGACATTCCGCTAAAAATCGCTTCGAAGTTTCCAAAGATTAAACCGAAATTTGAAGATCGACTAAAAAACGCTATCGGCGGTGAGAAATCCAAAGTTTGGGTGTTTTTTACCGACAAGGGAATAGCCGATGACAACTCGCTTAAAGCCGCATTGGAAAAAGTTGAAAACAGGTTTTCCCGACGCTCGATTACGCGGCGAATTAATCGTGCCGAAAAAACTACAACTTTTGATTTTTATGATTTGCCGATCAGTCAGGAATATATCCGAACTTTGGAATCAATGGGATTGGAAATTATTCATCAATCTCGATGGCTTAACGCCGTCTCTCTTTACGCCGACTATCAGACAGTAAACCGCATTTCAATTTTGCCCTTGGTATCGGAAATCAGACCGGTCCTCAAAGCCGTAAGACGTCCCCTGCCGGAAAATCAGGAAGAAATCCCGCCCAAAATCCGGAAGCCATCCACCGATTTGCCGGTCAGTTGGTACGGCCCTTCATACACCCAACTCGATCAGATAAACGTTCCCTTGATGCATTATTTGGGCTACACCGGTGCTGGTGTCCTGATTGCCCTTTTTGATACCGGATTCGATCTGGATCATCCGGTTTTCGATAGCCTGCATCTGATCGCCGATTCGGCTTTTATGGACGATTCTCTGGTCAATCCGAGCCACGGCACGTCGACCTTATCAGTCATTGGCGGACGCGCTGACAGCATATTAATCGGTGCGGCTTATGGAGCCGATTTTATGGTCGCGGCTACTGAAATTGTTGATACCGAAATTGTGGCCGAAGAAGACAACTGGGTAGCGGCGGCCGAGTGGGCCGACATCATGGGAGCCGATATTATATCTTCTTCACTGGGTTATTTTGATTGGTACACATTTGCCGATTTGGACGGCAACACGGCGACGACCACAATTGCCGCGGATATCGCCGTTTCGCGTGGTATCGCTGTTTTTAATTCCGCGGGCAATGAAAGAGGAACATCCTTCCCTCATATTACCCCCCCGGCCGACGGCGACTCGGTTATGGCCGTCGGAGCCGTGACCAGTGCCGGCACTTTAGCCCCATTTTCATCGCCCGGCCCCACTTACGACGGCCGGATAAAACCGGATATTATGGCTATGGGTATAAATGTTTACCGCGCCAATCCGGGTACAGGATACTCGGGCGGAAATGGAACCTCATTTGCCTGCCCATTGGCGGCGGGAGCGGCGGCCCTGCTTCTTCAGATACATCCTGCCTGGTCACCGATCGATTTAAAAGAAGCAATGATCCGCTCGGCCGATAGATATGACAGTCCCAATAATGATTTTGGATACGGCATTTTTAACACATTTGAAGCCGCCGGGCTTTTTGAATTTGATCCAATAAATCCCATTAAGCTGGTTTTGGGCGATTCGCTGGATCTGACCATTTCCGTTTTCGGCCAGGATACAAACGACGTTTCATTCGCAGCGTACAATCTTCCCAATAGCGCTGAGTTTGTAAAGACCGACGATAGCACCGCCCGTCTGACTTATAAAGCGGTACCCGAAGATATCGGAACCAGACAAATTCAGTTTAACGCCAGCGCCGGCGTGATGATGGCCAGCGAAACCGTCTCTTTTACGGTCTTTGCCGATCCCGACATCATCGCCGGCCCCAATCCATTTTCGGATACGGTTACGATTTTCCTGGGGACCGGTTCCGGCCCGCTGAAAAATATTTCAATTTATTCGATAAATGGAGAGAAAGTTTGGGACGATTTTTCCGATTCTTATAATGAGGAGGCGGGAACGATTGTGTGGCGAGGCGGGAACAACAAAGGCTGCCGGGCGGCCGCCGGAGTATATTTAATATTGGTTGAAACCGACAAGGTGACGCGAAAATTAAAGGTTTTCAAAAAATAGTTTTTTATGGAAACACAGATTTCCAGCCGGACAGATAAAAAAAGTTTTCGACGGTGTGCCTTACTCAAAATCGATTTGATCGGGAGAATCGTCAATGTCGACGCTCTGGTCGAGCAGCTTCTCGGGTTGCCGGGTGAGGAATTATTCGGCCGCGATATCGCCGAATTCCTTGACGAAGAATCTTACGCCGCCGTTATAAAGGTGTTGAATAGCCGCAATCGTTACGAATCATTTTATGAAACGACCGAACTCGTATTTAAGAATTCTCAAAAAAATTATGTCGAATATTCATCTATAATTTCACTAAACTTCATCGGCGGTAATCCGGCCAATTATCAAATAATTATAAATCCTTTTGGCAATCGAGTTTCGGCCACCGAGCCCGCTAAATCGGAAGAGATATCCCAACAGATTTTTAATTATCTCGCCGCCCTGAAAGGAAATATCGATTGGGAAGAATTACTGCATGTATTCCTGAAGCCCGATAAGATTATTCAATCGTCGATTTATTCAACCGGCGACAAAATGCTTGATTTGATTGCGGACGTTTCACAATCAGATGATACCAACATGGAAGCGGACTTATGTACCTCGGAAGCACGTTATCTGGAAGTAGTCTCAAGCCGGCAACCGCTTCTGAATCACACGATCGAAATCCCCTACGCACCGGAGAATAGTGAAATCCCTGTATGCATGGAATCCTGTTATCCGCTGGTCAATAAAAATAAATGCTGGGGGATGATCCGGTTTTTCCATTCCGGCGATATCGAGCGGGTCGATATCGACCTTAATAGTCTGACAGGTTTTCTCGGCAACGCTTTGTATTCATTTGTATTCGGCGATGCAAATAAGACGAATATCTAATTCGGTTTAGACATATATATGAATCCATCAAAGGCCATATTGATAGTCACCGACAGATCAATTGATTCGATAAATCCTGTACGGCCCAAAAATGGAGATAGCGACATAAAATTCAGATTGTCATACAATCCGGATGACTTTCGCGGCTATATAGAAAATGGCCAAGTTTCTTATATCGTAATCGATTCTGATTGTGACCTTTTTCTTTCCGATTTGCAGGAATTAATCGACCTGGCGAAACAAAAAAGGATACCGCTGGTTTTCGGCAATCCGCGTGACGATTCGGTTTATGAGCTTCAAAAACTACAAAGCGAAACCGATATAAGGCTGTCGACGGGAAAAAGCATTATGCTCCGCCGCCAACAGCCGGAAACCGTCCCCGTTGAAACAGACGAAATTCAATTTGTGACCGAAACGGCGGCGACTTTATGCCATGAAATCAATAATCCCTTAATGACAATTACTGCCAACATTGAAATCATGCTTAATGGCAAATATAAATTGTCTGACGATATCAGAAAAAAGGTACGGTTAATCGGTCATGCCGCCGGTCGTATTAAAGCGGCCACGGAAAAGCTTACTTATCTTGATTCTCTCAATTATCAAAATACTATTGCCGGGCGAATGACATATTTACGAAAACCGGCCGGGCATTGCACGTCGCCTCTGTCTAAAATCTCAGAATGATGCGGGAATAAATATCTTGACATTGCTCGGGTTTGAAATATATTGAAAAACCTGTATCAATGGGGCCGTAGTTCAGTTGGGAGAACGCTTGACTGGCAGTCAAGAGGTCAGGGGTTCGACTCCCCTCGGCTCCATTTTTTTATTTTTCCGGTTTCATATACTACATTTTATACCCTGTTTAACAGCCGAATATCGACACTGTTCAAAAATTATACACTTCCGCAAATCTAGATTCGTATTTTGCTTTCGACCCCTAAAAGTCTCAGATTTTATACCGTTAATAGATACTACACGAATAACAAGCTCCATATGGAGATTATGCGTGACCGATGGGCTAAGACACATTTATTTGAGGAGCAATTATTTCTGTACCTATATCCGAAAATTCGTACAGGGTCGAATCGCTAATACCGAGGGCGTTATATATACAGATCTAAAATAAAGCAAAATCAGATATCGACAAACTATCGACGAAAACGCAAAACAAGGAGGGTAAAGCGGCAGAAAAAAATCGTGATTTTTAGCGTAAACTGTATGAAAGCATTCAGTATTTCGCAAGCGACAAAAGCATTGATGTATGAAATCATGAAATTAAAATATTAATCCAGCACTTTTATAATCTAAGGAGGAGACTGCAGATGAAAACATCAGTCACCACAACATTATTGACCGTCTGTTTTATCCTGCTGCTGGTAGCAGGCCTGTCAGCAACGGATAGACCGACCTTCAAATTCGACTGGTACGGGTACATCAAGCTCGATGCGTCCTATGACCAGAATCTGACCAATGAGGGTAACTACATTATGTGGGTTGAACCGCAGCAGAATGGAAATGATGACGAGCAGTTCAACATGACTCACAAAGAGAGCCGGGTTGGTTTTACCGCTACGGGTAATGGATACCGTAATGCCAGAGTTACCGCCAACGTGGAATTTGATCTGTACGGTGGCGGAGCCGAAAATACAGCGATATTTTTGTTGAGGCATGCCTACTTTACGTATCAAACCGGCAGCTTCAAGCTTCTGGCCGGACAGACCTATGATATGATTTCACCCTTGAATCCCTCGACTTTAAATTACTCTGCGCTGTGGGGATGCGGAAATATCGGCTATCGTCGCCCGCAGGTAAGCCTGTGGTACACCGCTGCCCCGAACGATCAAACCCAGGTTACTTTCGCCGGCGGTTTCTTCCGCACAATCGGTAGTGACCTGACCCCGACCTTCTCGCTGGCTCTGGGTGAGGATGCCGATGGCGCCGACGACGGCACTGACGCCGGTATCCCCTCGTTTCAGGGTATTCTTGATTTCACCCACAATTTCAACTCCGGGGCTTCGGTCCGCGCCGGTGTTTCCGGCTTGTGGGGTCAATTGAAGGCCGAAACTAATTTCGGTAACTCTCAGAAATATGAAAGCTGGGGTGTCGCGGGACATCTGAAGGTCAACTTTACTCCAAACTTCGGTATCGCCGGTGAGGGCTATACCGGCTCCAACATGGGCGATTACTTCGGTGCTATCGTCAACGGCAACCAGATCGACGGTCTGGCTTCATTCGGCGGTTGGGGTTCAATGTGGGTCAAGCCGACGGACAAAGTCCAATTTGGCGCCGGCGCCGGTATTGATGATCCTGATGACGCTGATCTGGCCAGCGGTAGCCGTGCATACAATATGAGTATATTCGGAAATATCCAGTACTATATTGTTCCGCAGGTTTCGCTTGGTCTCGAAGTTTCCCAATGGGAAACCAAGTACAAAGACACTGACAGCAGCAAAGACCTCAGAGTTCAGACGGCATTCGTCGTCAATTTCTAACAACTATTAATGATCGCCCTATTATGATTGTCCACGGACAATCATAATAGGGCCGATAAAATCGGTATAATATCTCTTATTTCGGCGAATCATCTCCTCCCGGTAAATAATTCGCCACCCAGGCACAGCAAATCAGGTTGATTGTTAAAAACTGGTTCCGCTTATCTACGAGTTTAATGTTTTGACGTAAACCACGTCGGAATGACATGCACGCCCACGATATCTTGATTTGTATAATAAAATACATTCGTCAATAATTAATTTGCAGAATGGAACTGAAAATACATAGAGTATTACTTTATTATGTGTATGCATCTTAAAGAATACAAACAAGATAGGCGTGGCCATATTATTGCAATAAATAACTCTATTGCGGACTGCCGCCGTCACCGCCCGACTGCTTTTGAAGTTTCCAATTTTCGATGACATCCGAAAATTTCTCATCGATATGCGCGACAAACCATTCATCGATTATCGATTTTCGGAAACGCCATTCCTTGCCCAGCTTGGCGGCCGGAATTCGTTTCTCCTGCGCCCAGGTATAAATGGTCTGGGGCTTTAATTTTAAATATGCCGCCACTTCTTCAAGTGTCATAATATCGGTTTTCAAAACGGCTCCAGTATTTTATTTATCCCAATAATGCTGCAGAAGTGAATCATTGATCTCCGGTTCTTCCGGAAAAGCGTCTTTGCTGCCCTCACTTTTTTCTTCGCGGCTCAGCAACTGCTTTCCTGTGTAAATCAGAGCGGTATAGAAATTGCCTTCGTATTCTCTAAACAATTCAAACGGCTGGCCCCGGTCGCCCAGAAACGGTCGGAAGTTCCAGGCCAGCTGTATCCCGACAAAAGCCAGAATAATCACCCAGAAACGAAAGACAACAACGCCGATCTGCGGATAAACCGACTTCTTCTCGCAGGAATATTTCAGGGCATCGACCACCGTTTTCATGCCGAAAATACCCGAGAGAATAAATATTACGATATGTAATAGCTGAAGGAAATAATAATTACCCCCGGTGAGAAGGAATATAATCACGATCGGCGCGAAGGAAACCATAATCGAAGTCGTCAGAACAAATCCGGACAAAATAATCGAGATCATTTGATGCAGCTTCAATTTCGATCCGAGAATAAATTGAATGATAAAAAAGGCCGGGAAACAGATAATTATCGCCAGCGAAAACAGCACCGCCACTTTGACTCCAGCCGCAATTGCCTGCTCAAAGCTATGATAGCTCCCCATGACAATACCATACAAAAACGAAAAGGACAGCATTAGCAAGCATTGACTGAGGATTTTGGTCCCGACAGCTTCATCACTGGTTATTTTCTTAAAAAACTGCTCGCTATTTTGAAGTGTCGGAAAAAACTCAAACGAGAGAATTTTTTTTCTGCTCATAATCTTCCCCTTTTTATGAGATTCCATCTGTCCCAAAAGTAGTTTTTTCAACAAATCTGTCAAGTGTTTATTACTGTTTATTGATGTTTATTATTATTTATAGGCATTTTTATTGCAAAAATTAGAAATACGGCAGATTTTACAGCTTTCATGAAGAATAACGGATTCGACAATATTGTATCAAAATGAACGTAAGGAAAGCCGGAATCTACGTCCGGATTCCGGCCAGCGTATTTGGAATTACGGTTCAATCCATTAGATAAAACTAGGCCGACATTCTTTTCAGGAAAATCAATATCCGCCCGTATTTATCAGAACGTAAAAGAATCGAATTGTCCGAGCTTAACTAACACTTCACCTTTGTCGACTTTAAAGACTATCTCATTACCATCCGGGCTTAAAGTCATCTTATGAAATTCATTTTCTTTATTAAAAACTCTGGTGCGATATTTAGTGTAATCCGGATTCAGCACTTCACCGTTTTTCAGCATATCCCATTTAATCTCCGATTCACCCTCTATCAGGTTGACCAGGCGCACTTCAATATTATTACCCGGATTTATCGGGACACGGAATTCATCCCCGGCCGCCACTTTCTTTTCAAACATATCGGACAGTTTCGCTTCGACAGTCACTTCACCCTTTTCAACGTGGACGACTATATAATCGGCCTCTGCCGCCGTTTCGTGGCGGCGCTCACAAATAGTGCCTTTCATAGCGAAATTGTTGTACATCGATATTTCCTTAAGAGGCCTCCCGTCTTTAAAAGGAATCGCCCGCACCGAAGCCTCCGCATCTGTCGTGCTTTTGGCTCTGAGCCAGATTGATTTACCCGGCTTCGTCTTAATCCGGATCGTTTCCCCCGCCCCCATCGCTTTTTCGAACGGAGGTGCCATCACCGGCGTTGATTCGAGATCTATCGCCCAGTCCGGTATCGGAACCGGGAGATCCTCCGGATTGACAGCTTCGGTATATCCCGCCGGAATTTCAAAAAGAGCATCGTCGACCGGCTCCTCCTTGATGTTTATCAGCTCCATAACGGCATCGCCGCCGGACGACAGTATTTTCTGCTTGACGACAAAAGTCAGCGCCTGCGACAGCCAGCGCTCAAAAACCACGTCGTCCGAACCTTTATAATTATATAGATATTTCCTGCACTCATAGCCGTTGACCGTTTCGTTATCTCCGGCTTTTGCCTCCATATCGTACGACATATTTTCCCAGGCGGCAATGGGATTGAACATATTTTCCTCATTGCTCGTAAGTGTCTTATACTCTTTTACATCCGGATTCAGGGCCGTCGTCGTTCCCTGCTTGCGGAATAACAGCATTTTGTTCTTGCCTTCAAGTTTCTCAAGACGATACGCGTTCCCTTTCACGTACAGCTTCAGCGTATCGTTTTGCCCGGGGATATTGATAACCAGATCGGCGGTGAACTCACCGGCGATTGATTGGCCGCAAAAAATGACGACGGCCAACACGATAATCATCCCTGACAATTTCTTGATTCTTCCCCGCATGATATCTCCTTTCCCATTATGTTTATTTCGAGGTAATACTACAAGATATTGCCGGAGGTATCAAGTTTTTTATTTTTGTCGATGTGCGACGGATGAAAAAAACTGATATTGCAATAAAATCACAATTTTATAACAAGATTATCCTCGGCAAGAATCATTTCCGTACGGCCGTCATATTCTTGGGCAAATTGTCTGATTTGGGGAATATCCTCTTCTTTCAGATGGCTCAAAACCGCCTTGCCGACCGTCTTTGTCGTTAATAATTCACCTAACTGATGAACATCAATATGCGCCGTCTCGATGACAAGTAAATCAAGATTATCGAGATATTCCTCGACTTCATCGATTGAAATTATGTCCGCTGAATATAGAATACGCCTATTATTCGCGCTGATCAGCAACGAATAGCATTCCATCCGATTCAAAAGTCCGGCCTGTTTTATTATCTCAGCATTCCCTTTCAGATGTTTGTTGGGAATCGGCTCGATTTGCACTTTCGAATTCAATAGCTTAATATTCGACACAACGGGCAGAAAATGAAATTCGAAAGGGAATTTCTCCTGAAAGAGATAGCACGTATTAAAAAAATTCCTTATTGCATTAATCGCTTCGGGCGGAAGATATATCTCCAGCGGCTTTTCCCTCTTGAGTAGATACATGTTCTGCACCAGAAGCGGGAGGTCGGAGATATGATCGGGATGCATATGCGAAATTACAATCGCCCTTATATCACGGCTGTCGAAACCGGCTCTCAGAAACGATGATATCACCCCGCTGCCGCAATCGATTATTACTATATCATTACCGATTGACAGCGCATAACCGGTGCAGGCCCTGTCAGGCGATGCTCCCCCGGCCGCCGAGCCGAGTATTGTCCAGGAAATATTCATATTATTCGTGATTGGTGCACGTCTGCGTGCACCAACATTTTAATACCGTGGTAGATAAGGAGGTCTGTCAACACGATTAAAGCTTCAACCCCTCAATTATCTCCAGCGCCTTTTTACATTCCTCCATGCTCACATCCAGATGCGTCACAAATCGCAATTGCCTCGGGCCGAAAGGAAGAGCCAGCACATCATGATTATCCAATTCATGCATCATTTC
>CAYXTW010000004.1:0-102882 GCA_964467955.1 uncultured Ignavibacteriaceae bacterium
TCGGGCCGAAAGGAAGAGCCAGCACATCATGATTATCCAATTCATGCATCATTTCTTCCGGTGTCTTACCTGTCCCTGAAATATCTACAATAATAATATTGGTCTGCACCCTCTTCAAATCGACTTTGAATCCCTCATTATCGTCTAATCCCTCCGCCAAAAGCCGCGCCTTTTCATGATCTTCTATTAATCGTTCCATATTATGCTCAATTGCATACAATCCGGCCGCCGCCAGAATACCGACCTGACGCATCCCGCCGCCGAACAATTTTCTTGTCCGCAACGCCTTTGTAATAAAATCTTTCGAGCCAAGTATCATCGATCCGACCGGCGCTCCCAGGCCTTTGGATAAACATACCGAAATCGAATCAAATGGCCGCGCCCAGTCGGCCAGCGGAATGCCGGTCGCAACATGGGCGTTCCATATCCGGGCACCGTCGAGGTGCATCAATAGATCATAACGATCGGCCACTTCGCGGACACGAAGTATTTCATCAAGCGGATAAATCGTCCCGCCGTGACAGTTATGGGTGTTCTCGATCGCTACGATTTTCGTAATGGGGCAATGAATATCTTCGCCGCGTACGTAGCGTTCAACCTGTTCGGCCGTGATCACGCCATACTCCGTATCAATCATATTAACCAGAAGTGACGAGTGAATCGCCGGCCCGCCGGTTTCATAATTGACCAGATGACACTGCCGTTCGCAAAGCAATTCCCATCCCGGCTGGGACAGCGTTTTCAACGCCACCTCATTACCCATCGTCCCCGAAGGGACAAAGAGCGACGCTTCCTTGTCGAATAACTCCGCGACTTTATCCTCGAGACGAAGCACGGTCGGGTCATCGCGAAAAACATCATCGCCCACCTCCGCCTCGGCTATCGCCTTCATCATTCCGGGTGACGGTTTTGTAACCGTATCGGAGCGAAAATCAATTTTTTTCATGCCTGTAATATATATCTCCTTATAATTCAGGCCAGTAAAAAATACGCACAGACCTTGACAGGATATAAAAATAAGCTTATGCTTTATTTTCACAAAGCGCATGGTGATATAAATATGCATATATCTATAGGAGGAATAATCAAATGAAACAGAAGAGAATCGAAATTTCCGTTTATCTGTTTTTTATCTTATTATTAAATACGGCCGTCGCCTCCGCCATAACACCAATGTCAAAGGCTCAGAAGAGAATCTATTTTTCGCTTAATCTGCCCTATAATTCTATCCGTGGCGATTTTAGTGGTGATATGTATCTTAACGTTCCTTCGACAGGTGAGTATCTTATGGTTCCGAAAATCGAGGATAATTTTGGCTTCGGGGCCACCGCCGGTTACACACAAATCGGCGTGAATAATCTCGGCTATGCGCTCGAAATGAGCTTCTACCGAACCAAACATGATTATGAATGGCTGATTTATAATGGTAAAGCTACCTATAGTATGTTTAATTTCGATGCCAAAGCAATTTATTCGTTCCTGCCGATAGAACCATATCTGCTTCTGGGTTTGACTGTACCGTGGCTCAATGTCGAAGCCGGAGCCGGCCTAGACAATAATCTGACGCCGGTCAATCCGGCCGATGCCAGATTTTCCGGTGTTGGTCTTAATATCGGTTGCGGGATAGATCTATTCCTGACGCCGAATATAAGTTTTGGCGGCAGGGTGCTTTATAAGTGGGTAAGTTTCACCAGAGTCAGGGGCTATAGCGGCGATATAAAAATCGAAGATGGTATTCAGGGTGGCGGTCTGCACTTCGGTGGTGCCGTATCGATAAATATTCCATTGCGTTAAGCCAGTTGAAACGCTCGCAGGAGCAATGTCATCACTAATCCGCTTACCAGCGGAACAGTGGCGTTGTCATCGACTCTGAATGATACCGCTTCGGTTATCGTGGCTATCACGGCCCCGATAAATTTGACAGTCAAGGGGACACCGGGCATAATCAAAGCGATTACGACGGCTGCAATTAAAAAGGCGAGCGAGCCCTCAAGCGACTTACTTCTGAATTTATGCCGGCCGAATTTTCTGCCGATTAAAGCCGAGGCCGGATCACCGGCTATGATAAAAGCCATCGCCAGGGCCGCGACGGGCCGCGAAAATAGCGCAATTGCCAGACATGCCGTAGCGAGAATGTATGTTGCCCCGGTAAAATCGCCGCGCTCCTCCGATTTTCTTATAATCGGTGAAATTATTTTTCTTAACAACCGCCAGAGTTTCCAGTCACGCAGACGAGCAATGTCGATTATTATCATACCCAGCGCAACCGGAATTAAAATCGACAAAACAAGCCCGCGACTCATTTGAAAGAAAATGTAAGCGCCGGGAATTATGAAGGCAAAAAGGTGTGTTAATTTACGGAGAAGTTCTCCGGTATAGCTGAGTTCCTTATATTGGTCGGATTGCACTATGAATAGCAGGATTTCTGTTAAAGCTTATTTTTCGCAATCAATCTGATTTTCGGTATTTTATCGAGATAATAATCTATATGGTGTCGCGCCATCAGGTTTTTCTTCCATTGTTGATAAACCTGTTTTTTATGCAGGATTTTCAAATCCTCGATAATTTCATATTTGGCATCATTAAGCGAGCGATTGTTCTTTTTGTCAATGACTTTGATGATATGATAACCCCACTCGGTTTTAACCGGGTGAGAAACACCTTTTTTGCGCGTCGCCATCGCAGCATTGAAAAAGGCATCGGGCATTTCCCCCCGGCCGATATAGCCCAGATCGGCGGCCGCTTTTCGGATTTCCGGCTCACCGGGATAATACTCCTGAGCCAATTCGAGAAAATCGACACCGGATAATGCCTGATCCCTCAGGAATTCCCCGAAAAGGGAATCATCGACAATGATATGCTGGACATAGACCGGCTTTGCGAAGACATATTTGTCTATATTAAGATTATAATAGGCCTCGATCATACTATCGGGAGGAACATAGTTCGGATTGTAACCGGTTTCTCTGACGATATTCATGGCGTATTTGTGATATATATTCTGCCGTTCCCGGACGACTTCGGGACGCTCGCTGTAACCCATACGGTCACCGGCCTCCATTACCAGAAATCTTTGAGCCTGTTCGAACAACATATTCTTTTTATCCTGCAGCGTCATCGAATCGAGATCCATCCTGGCCTTAAATTCATGCAAAAAGTCGGGCATCCTATAAAACGTAATCGTATCGACACCATTGACTATCGCCGCCCAGGTCGACTCGGGATAATTATGGATTTCATCGGCCAGAGCGGAATCATTATATACGATATTGCAGGCCCGGATCAATGAATCCATAAAAGCCATACTCCGCTGACGGGCCAGAGTCGCCTTATATGCCGTATATGCTTCCTGGTAAAAATCGGGCGTCAGCGGTACCATACCGGAATCAATATGGTCAAGCACCTGTACAAGATGCCAGCCGTCGGGCGTTTTGAAAGGTTGCGAAATGGTGCCGGCCGGGAGAGTAAAGGCGACATGTTCGAATTCATCCCGATACGTATTTCTGTAAAAATAACCGAGTTCACCATCGTTGTCACCCGATTCCCGATGCATCGAATATTGGAAAGCCATGTCACCGAAGTCGGCGCCCTCGTCTATTTTTTCCCTTATTTCAAAAACCTTCTCCCGTGCAATCGAATCCAATTCATCCATCGAGAAATCTTTGTATTCCAGAGAGTCCTTGCCGTATTTCAAACCTTCGGCCGAAATAACCAGTTGCCTGGCCCGTACCTGTTCATCAAGCGAAAAATAATCCGGGTGCGCCCAGTAAAAGCTGTCAACCTCAGCCGAATCCACTTGAATAGAGTCTATAATATGGTTTTTATATATATAGTCGATATAATAATCGCGGTACCTGAGAAGGTAGGTTCTATACAAACCTGGTTCCTGTTTTATATCAACATCCATTGCCTCCAGAGATACGATGGAATCCAGGACTATTTCACGGAGAGTATCGATGTAGATTGATGAATCAAGAATACCGCCTTCGGGTAGGAGTTTACTGTCAGCCAGACGGTTGTAAAGATCCGAGGCCATCACCTGGCATTTGCCGTCAATCGTCGCCACCGGAAAATTATTTTCCGCAATATCCAGATAAGTAAGACCTTCTTTCTTACAGGCGCCTCCGAAGATTATCCCGGCCAGAATAATAATCAATACTGCTAAATACAATCTGTGATACATACATCGTTTCCTATTATTTTTTTCAACCACAAAACATATAAGTTATACAATAATGGTTGAAAATCAAGCACAAATAAGGGGAGTAAAACTATTTCTTTGATTAGTGTTTAATTGAATGTGCCGAAGGCTCTTCCCGAATGGAATTAATCTGATGATTGCCCGGAACACGATGAAAATTCAGGATAAACGCCGCCCCTCTGCCGATTTCGCTCCGGATCGATAACTCAATATCGAGATTACCGGCCAGGCGGTGAACGATTGCCAATCCCAGACCGGTTCCGTCTTTTTTGGTCGAAAAGAAAGGTGTAAAAATTCTGGAGACGACCTCGTTATTTATTCCGGGGCCGTTGTCGGCCACCTTTAAGATTACCAGATTGTCTTTATCAATTTCAATCTTGATTTTGATCTCGCCCGGCTTATTCCCGATGGCTTCGCAGGCATTAACAATTAAATTGATAAGAATCTGTTTGATTTGATCTTCATCGCCGAAAACATAAACGAATGATTCTTCGCTGGAGACTTTAATCGATATATCGGGTCTGTACGAAGGGTGATGCCTGATTACCTCGACCACATCGCCGACGAGATGACACAGCTCGACACGCGTAAAGGCAACACGTTTGCTTCTGGCAAATAGCAGGAAATCCGATAAGATATTATTCAAGTGATTTGATTCTCTGACAATTAAATCGAGCAGACGTCCGTTTTCATCTGCGACTTCCAGTTCACCCCTTAATACCTCGACCGATCCCGAAATAGCCGCCAGCGGATTTCTGATTTCGTGAGCGATGGCTGCCGAAAGTTCGCCGACTGCGGCCATTTTATCGGCCGCCCTGATTTTTTCCTCCCACTGCTTGGTTTCGGTCAGGTCCTGAAATATAGCGATTACCCCCCGGATATTTTCGCTTGCATCAATCAGCAGCGACGTCGAAATTCCCAATGGAATTTTACGCCCCTCGCGGTCGGTTATTTCGATTTCACTTCTTGGATTTTGTCTGCGACTCCTCAGCACTTCCGCCAGATTCTCAGCCAGGTAGGGCATGCGTCCGTAAAAAACGTCCCTGAAATCACGCCCTCTGGCCTCAGCCCCTTCAAATCCGAGGATTTCCTTGGCGGCGCGGTTGAAAAATATAATTTTGCCTTCTTTATCTATCGTCAAAAGCCCCGAATTTATATGCCGCAGAATATCATCCGTTTCCAGCTTGGCCAGCTTCAAAGCCTGCGATGCGTCGGCCAATTCCCTGTCTTTACTTTTTATACGTTCGACCAGAAAACCGGAAACAAATGCCACCAGGAAAAATGTCAGAACATGAAGAAAGATGTTATAAAAGGCGGCATCCGGTGATGAAAAAATCGCTTCCAGCGCCCGGCTGGATGAGCCGGGAATCCCGTATACCGAAAGCCCGAACCAGACCACGTAAGCATATGAAATGGATACTAATGATGCAATAACGAGTGTTCCCGCCAGGTTGGTAACCAGGGCGGTCGAAATGATAGTCAGAATAAATAGAGCCGAAAAGGCTGAACTGACATTGCCGGTAATATAAATTATGCCGATAACGACCGCAATTTCGAGAATTATTTGAATAAAGTGCATCGACTTGATAAGAAAATTCGTGTCCAGCCATTTTCTCAGAATAAACAGGATCGGTAAAGACAAAGTCATAAAGGAATAGGCGATAAACGGTACTCTTAGTAAATGTGGATATCGTACCCAATATATGACAATTACCGAAACCAGAACATAGGTCGTCAGTCGAAGCGAAAGCAATAATCCGGCTTTGATTGATATGGGTCGTGGGCTCATAAAAATAAAAGGGCGCCCATCCGGGCGCCCGAGCTAAGTTCCTTAGTTCTATATTTTGCCTATAATGTCGAACATCGGCAGGTACATCGCAATCATAATACCGCCGATTATTATACCCATAATAACGATGACAATCGGCTCAATTACCGACGTCAGCGCGCTGACCGCCTCATCGACTTCCTCGTCATAGAAATCGGCAATCTTCTGAAGCATTTCATCCAGACCACCGGTTTTTTCACCGACAGATATCATCTGCGTTACCATAGGCGGAAAAACGCCCGATTCTTTTAAAGGGCCGGTGATTGTATCACCTTCAGCAATCGAAAAAACCGACTTTTTAATAGCCGCGGCGATGACCGTATTCCCGGCCGTTTTGGCCGTAATATCAAGCGCATCCAGAATCGAGACACCGGATGATAACAATGTCCCCAGCGTTCTCGTAAATCTGGCTACCGACGATTTTCTGACGAGATTTCCGAATATCGGCGCTTTTAGCAGCATCGCATCAAAGATCGCCCGTCCCTTGGGAGTTCTCACCCACAAGATGAAGCCGGTTACACCGAATAACAAGCCGATTAAAATATAAACGAAATTACTCTGCAGAAAATTGCTAATACCTAGAATTACCTGTGTCGGCTCCGGGAGCTCGGCTCCCAGCGAACCGAACATACTGGCAAAAACCGGCACGATCCAGACTAACATTGCCGTCGTGACGCCCACAGCCACCACACTGATAACGGCCGGATAGATCAGAGCCCCTTTAACCTTTCGTACAAGAGCATCCGCTTTTTCACGATAAACCGCCAGGCGGACCAAAATGCCATCGAGCGCACCCCCCATCTCACCGGCTTCAACCATATTGGTGTACAATTGATCGAAAATCTTACTGTGCCGCGCCAGGGCATCAGCCAGAGTTGAACCGCCCTGAACCGATTCCTTTACGGATCCAATCACGCGGGCAAGTTCTTTATTCTCGACCTGAGCCGCCATAATCTCAAGACACTGTACCATCGGCAGCCCGGCCCCGATCATGGTTGCAAACTGCCGCGTGAATCGAGAAACCTCGACCTTTTTTACGCCCGTCCCAAGCCTGATTTTCAGTTCCGTCGGTTTCTTACGAATCGTCGAAACCATAATTCGGTTTCGCCTGAGTATTCGTTCGAGTTCTTCGCGGGTTTTGGCGTTGAGTTCGCCCTGAACGGGAGCTCCGGCCACTGTTTTTCCCTTATATTCAAATACAGGCATATCTTATACCTTTCTCAACCGGCAAATTTCGCCATCGCCGGTGATTTGTTTCCTGATAACATTTCATTTAATTCTTGCATATTGGAGCTAAAGGCCATGGCATCACCAATAGTTATTTTTCCGGTGTTATATAAATCGGCCAGTGATTGATTCATCGTTTTCATACCATATTTTTGCCCCGATTGGATCATGCTGTACACCTGGTGGATTTTATCATCTCTGATAAGTGCTCTTATGGCCGGAGTGCAAATCAGCAACTCCAGGGATAATGCACGTCCCCCGCCAATCCTGGGAATCAGACACTGCGAAATCACCGCCTGTAAACTGAAAGACAGAGAGATACGGGATTGCTGCTGCTGATTGGTCGGAAAGACATCGATTATTCTGTTTATAGACTCCGACGCCGAATTAGTATGCAGCGTTGCGAAGGCCAAATGACCCGTTTCCGAAATGCTCAGAGCCGCTTCGATTGTTTCAAGGTCGCGCATCTCACCGACAAGAACGACATCCGGGTCTTCTCGCAAGGCATACTTCAGGGCACTGGCAAATGATTGCGTATCGCTGAATACTTCTCGCTGATTGACGATTGAAGTTTGATGCCGATGAAGATATTCAATTGGATCCTCAACCGTGATAATATGACAAGGTCTTTCCTTATTTATTTTATCAATAATAGCGGCCAGAGTCGTCGATTTACCAGAGCCGGTGGGCCCGGTCACCAGGACCAATCCGCGCGGCAATTTGGCCAGTTCGGCGGCGACTTTGGGCAGACCCAATTCTTCGAAAGTCTTAATCTTATATGGAATCTGCCTTAAGGCAACAGCCACATTTCCTCTCTGCATGAAAACATTGCACCGGAAACGGCTCATCTGGGCAATACCGAACGAAAGATCAAGTTCGCTGGTGGTTTCAAATTTTAGTCTCTGTTTTTCATTCATGATCGAGTAGGCCAATTTTCTGGTATCGTCGGGCGTCAAAATATCATATTGCATTCTAACCAGTTTGCCGTCAACTCTCGCCACCGGCGGTGCTCCGACCGTCAAATGCAGATCAGAAGCATCCAGCTTTACCAATTCTTCCAAAAGTTCGCGTAAGCCGACCATTTTTTCTCCTAATTATCGAAAGCTCCATTACAGGTATTTCATCATTCTTTATATCGGAAAATCGGACGTAATCTTGATGAAGAAATTAACCCCGGATTCTTGTAACCATTTGATAATCAATGAATTTGACGGAAATTGAGAATGCCGGCCGTCCTTATGAGGTGGTCGCGAAAACCTCTTCAACCGAAATCGCACCGTTAATCATCTTATCGACCGCGGCCATTCGCAGCGTAAGCATCCCTTCCTTGATAGCCTGGTCCCGAAGTTCATTTTCGCTGGCGCCGGCCAGAATCATTCTCTCGATATTATGTGAAATCGGCATGACCTCAAAAATACCGGTTCGGCCCGATAGCCCCGTATTATTGCACTCATTACACCCGCGACCCTTAAATGCTTTTAAATCTTTCAACATCGCCTCGGGAACACCAAGCGCTTCGATCTGCTCCTGGGTAAGGGAGATCTCTTCCTTACAAATCTGGCATATTTTACGCGTCATTCTTTGGGCCATAATCAATCGCGTGGCACCGGCGACAAGATAATTGGGTATCCCCATATCGACCAGACGCAAAATTGAAGACGGCGCATCGTTGGTATGCAGGGTCGAAAAGACAAGGTGACCGGTGAGCGCGGCGCGGATGGCAATTTCAGCCGTTTCGCCGTCGCGAACCTCACCGACCATGATAATGTCGGGGTCCTGCCGCAAAAACGATCTTAACGCCGATGCGAAAGTCAGACCTATTTCGGATCGGACCAGAACCTGATTGATGCCGTCGAAGTTAAACTCGACCGGGTCTTCAGCCGTCATAATATTGACATCAACCGTATTAATCTGCTTCAGAGCCGAATACAGCGTTGTTGTTTTGCCGGAGCCGGTCGGGCCGGTTACAAGAATGATCCCGTAAGGCAGATGAATCGCTTCGTCAAAGCGTTTTAATGAAGTCTTGGTAAATCCGAGTTTCGTCATGTCAACCATCAGCGCTTTGGGATCAAGGATTCGCATGACCACTTTTTCGCCGAATATCGTCGGCAGCACCGAGACACGCAGGTCGACCGTGCGATCCTGAATTTTGATTTTTACGCGGCCATCCTGTGGAAGCCTTCGTTCAGAAATATCAAGGTCGGACATTACTTTCAAACGCGAAACGATCGCCGCACGGTACTTAAACGGAATCGGCGCCATCTCTTTCAAATCGCCGTCGACTCTGAATCGCACTCTGATTCTCTTTTCATACGTTTCAAAATGAATATCCGATGCCCCCGATCTGATGGCGTCGGCAATGATGGAATCGACCAGTTTAACCAGCGGTTTGTCCTGGATCGCAGATTGCAGGTCGGCTTCTGACGGCCCCTCGTCTTCGGTTGCGACGACCTCAAGACTGGTGTCGTCCTCCAGACCCTTGACTATTTCCGAAAAACCGTCAACATCCTTATAATATGCCTCAATCGCCTTCTGGATTGCTTTCTCAGGAGAAATAACCGGCTGTATCGAACAGCCGGTGATAAACTTGACGGCATCGAGAACATATATATTATTCGGATCGGAAATAGCGACAATAAGATTTTTGCCCAGCCTTGAAACGGCAATGACATTGAATTTTCTGGCAATATCGACAGGAATAAGCTGCACAATTTCCGGATTCAGTTCAACATCGGCCAGGCGCATCGTACCCATATTGAGCTGTTTTCCGATAAAAGCCGTGATTTCATCTTCGGAAGTCACTGCCCCGATCGCCTGAAGCGCCTGCTCTAATTTCCTATTATCGTTTTTTACCAGGTCAAGGGCTTGATCAAGCTGTTCCTGCGTGATCTTCCCCGCCTTGACCAGCATTACTCCTAATTCTGCCGACATCTATTTATTCCAGGATGTTAAGATTTCCGCAAGAGTCGAAGCCATCCACATAATTAAAATCATTCGTGCTATGGCCACTATCCGTATGGCGGCAACGAACCGTGCTGCCTATTTTGAATACTCGGTCGTTTCACTAATCTTGAAATATGTCATCCAGTTTATCGCCGGCCGTGGAGGCAAACTCATCGGTTAAACCGGTATGGCTCTCCCGCGAACTTGACTTCACCGAAGCGATAATTTTCGCCAGCTCCGTAGCTGCTTCTTTGGCGTAAAGGCGAACCATTCCAATCGTTGTCCGGTCGTCAAAAACAACCGCCAATATGGATCGGTCACCCACCAGAGACATATGAATATGATCCTTTTTACCCTGGTGGAATAAAACCGAAAATTCAGACTCTCCGACCAATCGGGCGATTTCTTTTGTGGATGCGAACGACCCGGCCAGAAGGGCCGCCAGGGCCGTGGTATCAAGAGAATGAGTAAAACCCTGCCGAGTAATCAGATGACCATCCTTGTCCACCAGTAAGGCGCACTTGGCTTCCGCCCCCTTCAACATCTTGGATAGTACCAGATCGATCTTTTCAATCTCTTCTTCATAAATGATCAGGTCATCATCACTCACCGAAGGCACCTCCTTAACTTATTTAATTCCAAAAAGCCGCTTAAAGAAACCGCGTTTCTTTTTTATCAATCGACTAGATGGCGCCATTGTCGGTGACGGCAAATTCGATTCTGCGGCTGTTTCCTTTTTTACATTATCTGTTTCAGACTCTTCATCAATCTCTTCCATTCCATCCTCCCGGGAAGACGGAAGGAAATCGGACACCGTAATCCGGCGCTCTCTTCGACTGCCGGGAAATGGTCGCGCCTGATCCGAAGTCACGCGCCCTGTTTCTTGCCCCACTTCACCTCCCGGCTTATTCTCTTTCACGTCGGATGGTATTTGATTGATATCATCTGTCGTACTCACGATATCCTTATTCATTGGCGGAACGTCGCTGGACGAGACCGGCTCCTTTTTGTCCGATTCTCCGCCGGTACCTTCCCGATCATAGGCCGGGCTACGGATTGGACCGGTCGGGGCCGCCGATTCCGCGGTCGTTTTCACGTGTTCCCTAACTTCCGGCGCTACCCGGGATTGAGCCGTCTCAGCCGAGCCGCTTACAACCGGTTGCGATTCGGGAACAGATTCTCTCACCCCTTCGCTCGACGGCGTCATCGTCGCCGGCTTCTCAGCCACCGACTCCGGTTTTGCCGCTGGAGCCGGCGCGGCTTTTTTCTCCGCTTTTGGCTTTGATTTCTGCCCCTGTTTGGCCTTTTCGAGAACCAGTTTAATTATCATTTTCAGCGAATCGAAAACGCCGGCTCCGTTCACCGCCTCGGCTCCGAATGATGCCCAACCTTTATTATTTAACTTGGCATCCAATTCCTCGACGGAGAGGACATTGGGCAGGTCTCGTTTATTGTACTGAATCACCACCGGTATTTCATCAAGATTATAACCGTATTCCTCTACATTTTCCCGCATGTTGGTCAATGACTCGATATTCTCGTCCATCTTATCGGCCTGACTGTCGGCCACAAAGACGAGACCGTCCACGCCTCGAAGAACCAGCTTCCGAGTAGCATTATAATAAACTTGACCGGGGACCGTGTACAATTGGAATTTAGCGGCAAATCCGCTTATAGTACCGATATTGATCGGCAGGAAATCGAAATACAATGTCCTGTCTGCTTCAGTCGCCAGCGAAATCATTTTGCCTTTGGTATTGGCCGGAACCTTCTTATGGATGTATATCAAATTGGTCGTTTTCCCCGAAAGACCCGGTCCGTAATATACAATTTTACAGGTGACCTCACGAGTTGCATAATTTATTGATACCATGATTCCCTTGCTGGTTAATTGTTTTTGTTCATTCGTGAAAGGGCATTCTTAATCTCCAGGCGAATCAATCCGATATTGACTTCCCGCTGGGCGGTAACGACCAGAATCCCGACATCACCCCCGGCCAAAAATAATTTGCCTGACGCCGCTTCGATAGTAACCTGCTTCAGCGAAGTCTGCTGCAGTCGGTCCATCGATTTCCTGATGTTGCTGGTTATCGATGCCGCCAGCGCTCCGATAGTCTCTTCCTCCAGGGAAGTATCCAGATCGGCGGCGATAACGATACCGTCATTACCGACAATCATGGAACCGGTGATACCGCTGGTTTTATTCAGGTCTTCAAGTATTTGATACATGTTGCTCCTCCGTGACCGCCGACAATAAATTGCCGTAGCGTTCGGATGAATATTTCCTTATCATGTCTGTCGCTTGTACTATCCTGATTTTCAAAAGATCGTCATCTTCACGGTCGGATAGTACAAACAGGCTAAAGTCTTTTATGTTTGTAATTTCTATTCTCAAGTCATTGAATGAAAGGCGTAGTTGATCCAGTCTCGTGTTTTCCCCTTTGCGGTTTAAAACCCGTTCATTGGACTCCTGAAACAACAGCGAAAACGGCGCCCATTGTTCGGGATCGATCTCGCCCCGTTTGAAAGTCGCCAGGGTCAAACCCTCCCTGTCCACGACGGTCGCCAATTTGACGGCGTGATGCTCACCCAGGTATTTGACCGCTCTTTCGAATCCGTTGGTATCAAATCCGACCGCCGTCGCGTTGCCGGAATCAACCGATGAAATTTCGGCGCCTGCCCGGGCCGGGCGAGTTATCGCCGACGGACCGATGGGCGATTTCGTTTGCCGGTTGACCATCGGGCGTGTCGGGCGGCTTTCACGCGTATGCGAGCGCTCTCTCTCGGCCGAATCGGCCGTAAACGCCATGTAAAACGGCTTTATAATAAACGGCGCCGCCAGAACGTAGATAAGTATGGCCGGCAGATATCGTGAAACGCCCAGGGTTATTGCGACGCCGAAGTCAACACCGTACATAATCGCAATAAGCAAACCGAACACCGAACTCATCACTATCCGATAAAGAAACGCCAGACCGACACCCTGAAATAATTGCAGCGTCGTTCCCGAAGGACGAAAAAAGAAGAAAACGATTGTATAAAAGACGATTTCAACCAGGGCATATGTAACAGAACCGAAACCAAGCTCCAATCCGAATCGCACGGGAAATATAAACATAGGTACTATCAGCAAAATCACTGAAAGTAGTACAAAATGTAATGAATCTCTGCCGCTTATACTCATATTTATCTCCGCCTTATATAAAATCCTCGCTTAGTTTTTCAAGAAGGTACGTCAGCTTCAATCTCAGCGTCCCCAAATTTATCTGCATGTTGGCCTTTACCAACAACAGATTATTTCCTAACGGCAGAATATTTATAATACAGGATTCCGCTTCCACCAAAATATTTTCATACTTCCCGAAATGAGAAACATCCATCTGCGATTGAATCGTAGCCTCAACATCTTTCGCCAGAGCGCCGTATATATCGGTCTGCTCCGATTCATCCCACCGCGAATCGGCCACCAGACCCTCTTTATTTATTAACAGAACACCGTCGACGCCGGGCATATCCGAGATCGCATCCATCAATTCCTTCAGGCTTATTTTTTGCGGCGCTTGCGGTTCAGGCTTCTTATCAGGCTTAGCCAGGTTGACTTCCTCTCTCTCAATTTGAACAGGCGGCACCGATACAGTTTTTTCTATTGCCGGCTGGGATACCAGCGGCTGACGCCGGACCATCGTCAGAAGTTCTTCAACCTGCTGAATATTGGCTCCGGTATTTTGCAGCTTATCCAGGATCCTGGCCGCTTGTGCGTATTCACCCTTACCAATAAGGATTTCGGCCATCAGCAAGTCGGTCGCATGACTGTGACCTTCCAGTTCGATGACTTTTAGGACTTCCATCTCCGCCCAATCCAACAGGCCTTTATCGAGATTAATCTTGGCCATTACCATATGCGCCGAGCCATATTCGGGGTGTATCTTCAATCCTGTTTGGCAAACGCGGAACGCTTTATCGACGTCGCCTTTTTTTCGATATGCTTCCGATAGAGCTGCAAAAATCTGAGAATTGGGATTCTCACTTAGTATCTTGTTACATTTTGCGATTCTATCTTCTAATTCCGCAACCCGAGGCATAAAAAACTCCAAACCGGTTATAACCCGGTATAAGTTTTAATATTAGCAAAATAGTAAATTAATCACATTCGTAATTATAATTGCCATTTATAGTTATGTCAATTAAATTTTAGTTATCCCAGGACTCTTCGTGTCTTATATAATCCCGCAATCCACATAAAAACCATCAGGAGATAAAGCGCGCTTGTAATATATCCGGGCAACAAAAACAGCCGGGCGTTTTCGCCAACTACAAACAACTGGGCGATAACCAAAAAGCCGAATCCCAGAACAAACATCTGCCAGCTTTTGGACATCAATCCCCCCCGTACCAGCGACATTATCCTCAGCGACCACATCAGACAAATTAAGGCGCATATCAGAAGGGCGATATCAAAGATCGACGAGGTCGTGTAGAAATCTTCAATATTAATTGATGCCTGCGCTGCATCTCCCGCCAAAACGAATACCAGCAGGACCAAAAACGATATATTAATTATTTTTTTCATCATGATACACCTTTCACCAGATGAACCAGCCTTTCGGCCTTCTTTATCGACCTTAGGAAATTTTCGTCTATCTGGAACCTCTTAACCAATTCGCGTCGCAGAACCAATGGTTCCGTAATCTCCTTCTTGATTTTACTCAGCGCCCGGCGATAAACGCCCGACCCGAGGAAATAAAAGATATATTCAATTTGCGTACTGAGCATCGTTTCCAGAGCACTCATGACCGTATGCATTCTGACCGGCTGGGGGATTTTCAGAATTTCGGCGTAAAATCTATCGAATTTCGGGCCGTGATCGCTCGATGGATTCATGCCGGGGAAATACGTCAAAAAACCATTGCGGAAACTGGCCAGGAATTTCGCGAACATTGGGTTTTCATCCCCGACGACTTCCTCCACAACCGTCCGAATGCGATAGAAGCAGCTATTATACATGGTGAACAATATCGATAGAATCACCTCTTCCTCATTCTTGACAATTCGATCTTCAGGCGAGGTTTTTCCGGCCGATTGCACCATGCCGCCGATGATAAGCCGGTATAGAGCCCGTAACGTCACAAACTCCCCGACCGGCGAAGCCTCAAGCAAGTCGGGTATCGTCCTTTCACCATTGATCACCGAGAGTACCTGGAATTCCTCGAGCGAGATAGTAATCTCATCTTTCTTCGTTTTTGGCGCTTTGGTCAGCATCAGTTTGACATCATCGGGCGGCAGGACTTTCTCGATTTCCACCCATTCGTCAATCCGGCGGGTTCCCTCCATAATGACGCTCATCGTGCTCAGCTCGACCGTCATCGGCATACTTTTAGGCATGGCATTTTCGGCGAATTTAAACTCACCCTCAGGCCAGCTGAAAAGATTATAGACGATTTCCTCGATCTGCATTTTCAGGCATTCGATGACTTCGTCTTTTTCAAACAAATTCATATCGACCAGCGTCGTTCCCAGTTGACGCCCCGTCTGTTTGTGCAATGCAATCGCCTGCTCCAGATCGGATTTGGAGATTTTACCCCGCTTGAGCAATAGATTGCCCAGTAAGTCTTCCGAGGCATTAATGGAGGATGCAAAAATTATATTACCATCCTCAAAGACTATTTCTTTCTGCCTCGAATTAGTGCTGATTTGAAGCGTCCCCGTCTTTTTGCCCGTCGCCAGCAACTGCAGAATATCGGGGAATGAAACTGTTTTTAAATTTCCTGTTAAGCCCATATTATCATGCGCGATAGAGTGTTGACAGCACTTTAGCGCGCTAATCTCCGCAAATAACCTATTTCTTATATCTTATCGGGATTTTGAGGGATATTCTTTACTGTAGGGAATAACGAATTTACTGCTATCGAATCCGCGCCCGGCCATTTTTTATAACTACTTCAACAGCACCGGATTGCGCGGTCCTGATTATCTCGGGAAAATCCCGGTCGGGAATCGTCAGACCTTCCATATTCGGTTGGATACCGCTATCGGCCCTATTACAGATGATCGCCTGAATAGCCGTGGCGGTGTCGGCAATCAGGGACAAGAAATCGGACTTGCTTAAGAGCGGTTTGATGATAATTAATTCTTTGCCGGGCTCATGCACAAAAGCAGGAGTTCGCTCGGATTCAACGCCATTGGTCAGGAACAGGATTGTCGACGAATCAAATTCATAATTTAGAGCGCCACCCGAAAGAGTAATATTCGACCGACCGAAATCAGATAGTGGTTGATTATTAACATAGAAAGTGACCCGTGTGCTGTCACAGGTCATATTTTTAATACTGTAGATGTCTTTAAAAGCATTCCCGGCTGATACCGGCAAGTACATCCGCGACCGTACATTTTTATCATAAAGAAATGAAATATCTTTCAGCGTCTGATATTCCTCCGTCAGAGCGATTAAGTCCGGATTTTTTATCCCGCGGTTGGCCAGGTACGGTTCGATTATTTTCTCGCTTACAAGATAATCTTTAAGGGGCAGATCGCTGAAAATTACCTGAGGTTGAATCGCCTGGTTAACCGACACGATTCCCGATGAAACACTGAATATGGTAAATCGATAATCTTCTTTCTCTGAACGCAGGCTTGAGATAGCCAGGCCATTTGCCGTAACAAGTAAATATAAAAGTGACAATCGCCGAGCTTTTTTTGAATAAATCGAAAAAGTGACCAGGAGCAAAAAAGCATAATACAACAAAACCGTCATGCCGGTCACCTGATGCCGCAGCAATACACTAAATTGGTCGGATCCGAACAGTTTGATAAAATACAGAGTCACGTTTATCAGGGGATTCAGAAGCGCCCCGGCAAAATCGCCGAGGACAGGCAAAACAAGGGCAAAGAGAAGCAAGACAATACTGGCAATGACTATAATGGATACCAGCGGAACCACGATTAGATTCGACAAAAACGATATCATCGGCATGCGTTGAAAGTAAAAAGCCGACATCGGTAATGATACCAGCTGGGCTATCGCGCAAACAAGAAGCGGTATGATAAGAAATTTATAGTACATTCTGTCATGAATCGGCCGAAATAATCCGGCCGCATAAGGAACCAGCAGGATCAATCCCCAGGCGGTCGCAAACGACAACTGAAATCCGACATCAAAAAGTTCGGTTGGTTCGACCAATAGAATTATGAGAGCGGTTAAGGCGATTATATTGTTTAAATCAATCCTTCGCTGAAGATATTTACCCACCAGGACCAGTGAGGCCATAACTGACGCCCTTACCACCGAGGGTTGATTAAAGGCCAGATTCGAAAATACAAAAACAACCAGAAGCAGAAGTGTCGTCCGGCTCCATGCTTTCATGGGCGAAGCCCTCATTAAAAATACGAATACAATCAAAACGAGAGCAACGTTCGAGCCGGAGACGGCCAGTAAATGCAAAGTCCCGCTGTCGCGAAAACGATTATAAATGGCCGTTGGGATATCCCTCGTATCACCGATTAGAAAGCCCGAAGCCAGCGCCGCGGCGTTATTGTTCAGAGTTCTTTTAAAAGTGCCCGTGATATAATCTCTAATCTTTCCCACCATGCGATAGAAATGCCCGCGTTCGAGCGGATCAATCTGGATATTGTACTGGTGCGGTAAATAAGCGACTGCAAAAACACCTTTAAGGTTTAAATACCGGCGGTAATCGAATCCGGTCGGATTACGCCCGCCCTTGATTGAATACAGGCGGGAAACAAAATAAATACGGTCGCCGTAGCGAAGATCGGTTGTCTCCGTTCCGATGCGGACCAAAAGATGACCTTTCCCCCTTTTGATTTCCTTCCCCAGGCCGATCGAGTCGACCGCGATAGTGACATCGGTGTTATGCTCACTGATAATCGGCCAGTCATCGATTGTACCATAAACTGTGTACTTATAATCGTCATCGACAAAATGAAAAATATGACCCGGGGGATACGTTTTCATGCGAAACGAATAACCGTATGCCGATAGTGCCGCCAGACAAAAGAGCGCGACCACGCCGGATGCGATTAATTGCCCCTTAAAATAAAAAGCAATAAGTACAATAATTAAAGACAGACCGAAGAAAAGATAAATCCAGGATGAAATATCAAATGTGTCCGCCAGCAATATTCCGGATATAACCGCAAATAAAGCGAATATGGCAGGATATTTTTTCGCCATCGATTATTTTCTGTTTTTCATCAGATGTGATATCCTCCTGACTTCAGGAACCCGCAATAGCCAGAGCAATAAAATATATATTCCGCCCATCCCGATAATCTGCAATCCAACCAGAACAATTTTACCGAGAATATCATCCGGTCTGATAATCATTTCAAGATTCACCAATCGGACAATCAGATAGGCCGCTATTGCGCCCGATATTATCTTGAGCGTTTTACTTATCAGATAAATATAATCGATGCCGTCCACCTTTTTACGCAGATTCAGCGATAGCAGGAACAGATTACTTAATCCTGCGGCCGAAGTCGCCGCCGCCAAACCGGCAAAGCCCCATAACGGTATAAAAGCGAAATTCAGTACAATATTGATAATTACTGAAATAATTGAATAGAACATCGGTCTTTTTGCATCCCCCAATGCATAATATACCGGCGCCGCTACCCGCACGCCCGCAAAACCGACCAGCCCGAAGGCGTAAAAATATAAAGCCCGGGCGGTCTCGGTCGTCGCCTCCGGACCAAAAGCCCCGCGCTGGTAGATAAGCCGCACCAGATCCTCGCCGTAACCGGCCAGATAAACTGCCGACGGAATGACCAGAAACATCGACAGACCGATCGCCTCCATAAACGTTTTCGCCAGCTGGCCGGTGTTTTCGCGGGCGACGTCATCGGAGAGTTTAGGAAGGGCCACCGTCCCCAGAGCGACCCCGAACACGCCCAGCGGGAAGTGCATCAGGCGATAAGCGTAGTTAAGATATGACATCGCCCCTTCCATCAGGAATGAGGCCAGAAGTGTGTTGACCAGAATATTGATTCGTGAAGCCGACAATCCCAGAATCATCGGCGCAATTAAGCGACCGATCCGGCGGATACCTTCATCGGCGAAATTTATTATAAATCGGAACCGAAATCCAATCCTGAATAGCGACGGAAGTTGAAAAACGAGTTGACCGATGCCGCCAATCAGGACCCCGACCGCCAGCGTATAAATGGGAATATCAAAATGCCGGTATAAAAGAAGCGGCGTGATTATCATCCCGATATTGAACAACGCCGGCGAAAGCGCCGGAATCCCGAAACGACCGGTTGAATTCAGCATACCCATCAAAACCGCCGACACCGACACCAGCAGCAAGTAAATAAACATTATTCGGGTGAGATTGACGGTCAAGATGAATTTCTCCGGTTCAGCGGTAAAGCCATTGGCGGAGACATAAATTATCCCGGGGGCGATAATAATCCCGATAGCAATTACAATCCCGACAATCAGTATCAAACCGGAGATTGTCAAATTGGCCAATAGAAACGCATCCCGGTTGCCTTTTTTTACCAGCTTGTCTTTAAATACGGGAACGAAGGCCGACGATAAAGCTCCTTCGGCAAAGAGATCCCGAAGCAGATTGGGCACCCGGAAAGCCGCCACAAATGCATCGGTGGCCATCCCGGCGCCGAAAAGATAAGCCATCACCTGCTCGCGAATGAGCCCGAAAATTCTCGAGACCGCTGTTGCCAGCGAGACCTTTCCGGCCGAGACCGCCATCGACTGGCTTTTATAATTATCCATTGACAATAACCGGATTGTACATATATTTACGGCCTGAATTTTGTAGTTTTAGAAAGGATAACAGCTTGCCACAACACAAGTCGTGCAAAAAGAGGATGAAAACCTCGTCTGATGAAAGAGAACGTAACCGTGCTCTGCGCTCGCAGGTGGGCAAATCGATCAAAGCTCTTCGGGGATGCAAAACCCGCGCCGAGGCGGAAAGTATGATTAAAGACGTCGTCAGTATTATTGATAAAGCCTCCCGCAAAAAAGTCATCAACAAGCACAAGGCGGCTCGCGATAAATCAAGACTGATGACCTTTGTCAACGGTCTTTCGGGCTGAGTAGACATCACTATACCACATATCTTGCAAGTCGAACCAACCGCGGTCTTGACATCATAATCGCCATCATAAGCTTGCTCACCTTTATCTGTCGGACATCTTTGCCGGTCAGATAATTATCCAATGCCTTTATTACCTCTATAAAATCATTGTCGTCAAGATGACGATAAGCGACTTTTAATTTTTCATACATTTTCAATTCCTCGCCCCTCTCTCCCAGAAATCGACCCGGGTAAAGCCTATCGAAATCTTCTTCATTTTTTACATTTCCCTTAAGATATTCCACGGCCGCTAAACCGGCGTACCGGCCGGAAGTCATGGCATTTATTATTCCCGCCCCGGAGAAAGAATCCAGCGCTCGGGCAGCATCGCCGGCAATAAGAAGATTGTCTATCCGAAACATTTTCTCCCCCATATACTTCGGCGTTAAACCGCAGGCTCTGTCGGCGATATAGGCGCCCTCAAAATTCTCTTTAATAAAATCGTTAAGCAACAATTCCAGCATTTTACTCCGGTTCGTTTCGGTTATGATACCCAGTCCGACATTGGCCGAATTTTCGGATTTTGGAAAAATATACAAATAGCCCCCCGGTGCAATTTTATTACCGACATAAAAAAATATAGCTTCCGGATCGACACTGATATTTTCCAGGCGGTATTGAAGCAGTGCTTCGGCAATATTGACCTTTACCAGATTATCGATACCGGCCAATCGAGCGATTTTCGACTCGACGCCATCGGCGGCGATAAATATGGATGCTTCAATACGTAATCTTTCACCGCCTTTTTTCAATACATCAATTGACACAAATTTGCCGCCGTCTTTTTGCAGCTCCAGGCCAATACTGTCACAGGCCAGCATCCCCCCCGCGCCAACCGCTCGTTTCGCCAGATAATAATCGAATTTTTTCCGATCCAGAATATATCCGCCGTTTTGATACACAGCCGTGGCCCTGGTACCGTCAGGCCCGATTACTATCGCCCTGTTAATCTCGGCGCAAATCCATTCCTTTTGAGACTCAATAAGTTTTTCCAAAGAGCCGCGCGAAACCGCTTCGCCGCATGCCAGCGGAATTCCCGGTTTTTCATGTTTTTCCAGGATGATAACGGAATACCCGGCGGCCGCAATTTCATACGCTGCCATCGAACCGGCCGGTCCGGCCCCGATTATCACGGCATCATACTTATCCTGCATCTTTCTCCTTTATAGCCCCGACCGGACAGAAGAAGATACATATACCACAGAGAGTACACAAATCAACCACACATTCAAGACTATTAAATGACAGGAATAAAGCTTCCTCAGGGCAGACGGCAACACAGCCGCCGCATTCCAGGCAGTATGATTGATCTATCGACAGCATAATGCCTGTAATCTACAGACTCAAATCGGACGATTCAACTATTTTTTAAGGGATGTCAATAGTTAAGCAGATAGACACCGTTTTTTATAAAATGCGAATACCCGGAACTTAATCGATAATTCATCAGATCGAGCAGAAATCGTTCCTTTTCGCGGATCGAAACCTTTTCATTCAGTACCCTGATTGGGTAGTCGATGCCGATAATCCTGACGCCATTATCAAATCGCAAGAGCCCCGCCGGGAAGGAAAAATTCTGCCGGACGGCAAACAGCAGATCGTTCGGCACCAAGCCGGTTACTGATAGTATGCAGCTTTCGGTATTTTTTTTCACATTGGTATTTTTAATCGAACCCGGATATACCTTTTCATTTAATATGCAATGCAATTTTAAGAAACTGAAAAAATCAAATATCGCACCCGATATCAATCCGACACTGTTCCTTTTAAAATACATAGTCATTTCCGGTTGGTTTTTACGGCTGATGGAAACCACGATACAGTCGCCGATATCCAGCTCCCGGCCATCCTGATTGACTGTAAAGGCCCGGGGAAACATCTGATAAAAATCATCGATATGCGAACAATTCATCCCTTCCAGAGCGATATTCGCTATGATTTTCTTCTGCCTTTTCAAAGGGACAACCTGCGCCGGAACAAATTGCAGATTAAGTCGCCGTACCGCCTCCAGAATCGCACTGTCCTCAAGAAGCAGGAATTGACGGGCACCGACAGAGGCAAGGTTGAAAAGATTTCGTATCGTACCGGTTTTACCGATTGCCTGCCGCAGATGCTCCACTCGCCGCTCACGATAATCCATGACCGGATTGATTTCTTCGATATTGACTATTTTCAGGTTCGGTTTCATAGCTATTCCTCAAGATTCTGCCGACTTTCAAACAAGCAACTCGGATGCCGGAACTCTATTGGTTATAAGTATTTATTCGAAGTCATTGAATGCTATTACAATAGCAAATTCGCGGGACATTCTTGAGATATTTGGATGGAGAAATGAGATTTTACCTTCGCAGATTATGCAATCGTCTTCAAAATCAGTAGATTTCTACGAAATGAAGGCTTTCGGCGTTTCGCACCGCAATTGTCCGGTTATCAGACAAAAATTCGACATTCGGCAGCCCCTTGGAATAGTTCTCATATTCATATTTAATTTCCTGCAGGGTCTGACCCTCAATATCGAAAACATAAAGATAACCAAGAATATGCCTTTCCTGTTGATCCGCCGACGTGCCTTTGCTTACATCTATCCCGCAGGATACAAATCGGTTATTAGGGGATATGTCCAGCGAGGCAAAAAGCCCGCCCTCCTTGCCGCTGCCGTATTCCCAGAGGATGGTTCCGTTAACGGCGTCCAAAACGACTATTCTGAAATCATATATTATTGCTATGGTGTTTATATCATCACGAAAGATAAGGTCCCTGATGCTGAGCTGCTTCAAATCAAGCTCCAGCTTTTTCCGGGGGCCATCAAATATCCTCAAAGTACCTTTATAGTCATAGGCGGCAATCTTCTTTCCTTTCCCGGATAAGGCCACCATTTTCTGAGAGCCATATTGTTGAATTAATTCGCCGTCGGCATCATATAATTTAATACCCTTAGCCCCGGCGTCAATTAACAGAAAATGGCTGTCGTCGCTGAACTGAAGATTTTCAAAAGACTGAATATCGACTTCCATCATCGGACGATCCTTGTGATATAGGAGCATTTTATAATTAAACCATCCGACCGTCCCGGAAATAACGACCAGAAAATCACCCGAAGGCGCCAGATAGCAAATACCCTCAGCCAATTCATACACACTCCAGAGAGGCATCTCGCGATTGCTGTATATGGTCGCGGTCGGGCCGGATGAAACCGAGTCCTCGTTCTCAGGCTTGCTCACGAAACAATAAAATAATCCATTTTCAGCGACGACAGCCGACTGCGAACTATCCAGCTTGACCTCCGATCTGATCTGCTGCAACCGATTAAGGAGCACCAATCGGTCCTCTTTTTTAATAATTATATTACCCGTCGATTGCCCGTAAATTTGATCCGTCCTCTCAATAGGAAGGGAGGAGACTTCCCGAATCCGAAAACCGAAACCTGTAGACGGTAATAGCAGCAGGACAATTATTAATATTATCGCGCCGTGTCCGGCCTTGTCTTTCGCCATCCGTTTATTCCACTTACTCCACGCAGCCGGCCACCGGCGCCGGCCCCAACAGATAAAGATATGATATCAGGTAATTGATGTCAAACAAATCTATGGTGCAATCACCGTTGACATCGGCCAGATTCATAATCGGTGGCGGCGGCCCGGCCAGGAAAATATAGAAAATCACGTAAGTAATATCAAGAATATTTATAACTCCGTCGAGGTTGACGTCGCCATTAGAATGCGACGACTCCATACCGAAATAGGTGCATACTTTGGAAATCAAAGCCTGTGCGTCGGATTCGGTTAGATTATAAATCGGGAATGACAGCGCCACTCTTTTGCCATGTGCCGTTTCATAGGCAACGCCGGCCGGCTGATCCTGGAATTCCGGGTCCGATGTGCTGGAATTGAATCGGTATATTACCTGCGCGCCCGGCAAAGTGGTGAATATCGCGATATATGGCATCACCCCGCTAAAAACATTGTCCGGATCAACCTGAACGCTGGGCCAGCCGTTTTCGCCGGTTGCTCCGATAAAATCGAAATTGGGATCTTCCTCGATCGCCGAAATCCCGAAATTATCATACATAAAATCGCCGGAACTCTGCTGGCTGGAACCGGCCGCCCAGGCAATTGTCTGCCACCCCGCCACGAATAAATTGCTGTTATAGCTCAGAAACCACTCCAGAGAATCGAGCGAGTTCGAAAGCAACTGCGTCGAAACGTCATCGTCAATCCATATTATGGATTTATATTGACCGGAGAGGGATCGGCTCAGCTTGTCACCACCCGCATCAATATCGTACTCATCGTGCGGCCAGACACTAAAGATGCTGCCGTAAAAAGCGTCCTCTTCCTCAGGTGTGGGATTAATTCCTCCCGATGCCAGTGTTTCATCCACAAACAACAGGGGATAATCAAATGAGGCTGCCACGGCTGTGGCCGCCAGTGAACTATCCGATTCATTCATATCGTCGTCGACAGCCAGGACAATATAATCGTACTCAACATGGTTCAAAGCGGTCACGTCTTCGTAATACGTCGTGGGATAAAAGGCTTCCAGTACCGACCAGCTGCCGTCGGAGGGCTTGCGTAAAATGGTATAATGATTTAAATCAAGTTCGATATTCTCATCCCAGGAAAGAATAATCTTCTGGTAATCCGGCTCAGCCGTTAAATTGGTCGGCGGCCGGGGGATTACATACGGTGTTCCACTATCCTCGATTAAATACAACGGGCCGTAACCTAGGGAATTAATACCCAGTACGGCAATATAATACTCCTGCCCCGTCGTCAACCCGGTTAGATCGTAATAACAGGCCGACGGCGGCACATCGACCGTATCCGTATAAACGCCGGACGTCGTCCCGTAAAGGACTTTATAAGTATAATCGGCTTCGCAGTCGCCCCAGGCCACGCGAAGAGACTGGCCGTCCCCGCCGTCATAAATATTCTCAATCGGGGTTAAATGAGCGGCATTATCAATATGTCCGATCGCCGCCGCCGCCATCCGAACCACCTGCTCGAAATAAGGAAAATCCAGACGGGAGGATATATCGATATCGGTATGCCAGCCGGGATAATTAAAATCGCCCTCCTGGCCATAAGCCACCAGATAACCATAAGCATTAAACGAGGCGTGATCCGAATTGCCGGTCACTCCGCCGTACTGCGGTATTAAATTCGTCACCCTTTCGGCGGCCGCGGCCAGAACATCGACCGTCTGAGGCACCGAACCGCTGATTAACGTTACATCATCGAATTCATCCTCGGTGTATGCAACCATATCGAAATTCAGCATGAAGTCAACGTCCTGTCCGGTGCTGTATAATCTGCCGGCCAATGCCGCCGAACCATACAAGCCGACTTCCTCGGCCGAAAAACCGACAAACATTATCGATTTCCGTGTATTGACATCTTTAAAAATACGCGCCAGCTCAAGAACCGTCGTCGTTCCGCTGCCGTTGTCATCAGCGCCGGGGGCAAAAACCATCGGGTCCGATTGACCATTGATCGAATCATAATGCCCGCCGACAACTATTAACTTATCCGGTTCCGAGGTTCCCTGTTTAAAGCAAATTACATTATGGCATGGTTCCGAATTATAATAAAACGTATCTGTATATACTTCGGTATATCCGAATTCCTGAAATTTATTCACCAGCCAATCCCGGGCGGCATCCACCGAGTCGGAGTATATATATCTGGTCTGGAATGCCTCGAGACGGGTATCGTAGCTGTATAGAGAATCCTGATTGACCAGGTCCGCGACCGTATCAAGCGGGAAATCTTCCTGATACTTTGACGCAACAAGTGCCGGCTGGTAGAAAAACGGCGTCATGCGTTCCCCGACAGGCACCGCCATATAGCCGCTTTTCCTCAGAACATCCGCATCCGATTTGTCAATCGCCACGAGATAATTATTCCCCGACGAATAAACCGGTTCAGGAAAAAGCGGCGCCGATTTCATTTCCGGATTCACTTTACTTAACAGATAATATTGATCCGAAATTATATTTTCAGCCACCAAATCCAGCGAAATCCCGGCTGCTTTAAGGCGCGAAACCTGCTTTTTGTCAAGATCCACAATAAACCTGTTGTCGATCGTTCCGTGGGCATAATCCACGATCTCCGTGACTTTCTCAAGATCGGCACGGCTGTCGATTTTGAGTAAATAAAGGTCCCCGGCCATTGACGGTATTGCGGCAAACAGGCATAGCACGGTTGCTAATCCGATTTTCTTATACATGATTTATCTCTCCTATACTCTCCCGTGCCGGGAGGAATTCTTGCGGCGATGCAGGTAACTATTTAAAAATAAGCTCTATAATCCTCTTGTCAATGGCTTTTTATGGAGTCGCCACCGCTATTCATCGCGGAATCATTTATCATCCAGCGACTCCAGCAACATACTTTTCATATTGTCTTTAACTTCGAGGTATTTACCGTTAGCCGAGGCAACCACCTCGCCGCCCTCATTTTTCGCCTCGCCCCGGGTAAGATACAGCCGGCCGCGCTTTTTCTCCAGGCATCCCATAAAATTCAGCTTTTGTCCAATCGTCACGATTTTGTGAAATCTGATATTCAACTCCACCGTCATTGCATAAATATCCATGCTCAATAGGGCCTTAATCATTACTTCATCCAGCAGCGTCGATATAATCCCGCCGTGAAAAACATTCTTGTATCCCTCAAAACGTCTTTCAGCAATATACTCGGTCACTGCCCTGTCATTATTGAAAAAAAATTTGGCCTTTAATCCGATTTTGTTCTGCTCACCGCAGACAAAACACCCCGAGTATTTGGCGATCTCTTTCATACGCTAAAATGTTACGCATACGGAACCATATGTCAATAAATAAAAAGCCCCGCCGGATAGCAGCGGGGCTTATAGCTACTCAATATAAGCGATTAACCAAGCAGGCAAATTGTATAGGTATAATGCCAGGTCTCGGTTCCGCTGACAATATCGATCGTGGCGACGCCATCTTCGACTTCAATAGTGACCGTCCAGTCCTTGCTTAGATTGACCTGGTTGGTGCCATCCGTGGCCTCATATTCTTCGCCGATGGTCATATCAAGAGTTCCACTGCACGGGCATCCGGAAACCCAGCCGTAAAGGTTGGATCGGACAACGTTGATATTATCGACGGTTACATTCATATCAAGGGTCGCTGTTATCGTCGTATCACCGTTGATATAAGTCCACGCGATATCGGAATTGTTGGTACCGTTGATTGAGGCCGTATCGGTATCGAGATTATCATATATAAGATTTATATACCGCGACATATCGGTATGAGTCTGTGAAGTCAGATTACTGGTAAAGACCCAGTAGCGGATGAAATGGAGATAATCAAGAGGATTGGGTGTCTCGACAGCCACGCCGTCATTTTTGAATTGGACAGAATCACGGAAACGAACATCGAAATTCAGGGCATACTTTGCAATATACATCACATGCCAGCCGTTGGCGTACGAATACAATGCCGTATCATTCGGCCCGAGAGGACCGTTAATAATGACAACTTCATCCGTATCAGTCGGTAACTTGCTGATATTTTCCAAACCAATGGAAAAGACATTCTGAGTCGAATCGAGGTACTCATTAATCTGATCCTGAATCAGCAGAAATTGGGGGTCGGTTTCCGAACCCGGCGTCAAATTACTGGTTGCCGGTGTCTTATCATCCGAGCACCCGGCAATGACGAATACGAACGCCGCCAGTAACAGCAGGCCAAATCCCGGTAAAATGCTTCTTGTGCGCATTCCGCTTCTCCTTTCGCGGCAGCAATAACCGGGCGGCCGGCCGCAACTTTTAAGTCCCCAGAAGGAATGTCATTATTGCCTTTTGAATGTGCAGCCTGTTTTCGGCCTCATCAAAAACCAGCGAGTGGGGGCCGTCCATGACCTCGTCCGTAATCTCCTTCCCCCTCTCCGCCGGCAAACAATGCAGAACCACACAATCGGGGCTGGCTCCGGTTAATAATGCCGTGTTAACCTGAAACTTACGTAATAATTTCTCTTTTTCCTTTATTTGATCTTTCTGGCCCATTGAGGCCCAAACATCCGTATAGAGTACATCGGCATCGGCAACCGCTTCTTTAGGATCATCGGTCAGGATGATTTTGCTCTTTTTACTCTGCCTGGTCCGCTCCAGAATTGCCTTGTCCGGCGGGGTCTGGCGGGAAGTCCCGATTCTTAGCTCCATCGGTATTAAACTGGCCAGATTAAGCCAGCTGTTAACGACGTTATTGCCATCCCCAAGATAAGCAATCTTATAAAAATCCTTCATGCCATGATCCAAAATTGTAAAATAATCACCCAGAATCTGACAGGGATGAACCAGATCAGAGAGACCATTTATCACCGGGACATCGGCATGTTTGGCCAATCCGACCACATCCGACTGCTTGAAAGTGCGAATCATGATAAGTCCCACGAATCGCGAGAGAACCTTGGCCGCATCATAAATCGATTCCCGGACGCCCAGCTGGATTTCATTATCCGTTATATATAACGCATGGCCGCCCAACTGATTGATGCCGACTTCAAATGAAACTCTGGTTCTCAACGACGGTTTGGTAAAAATACAGGCCACCGATTTCCCGGTCAGCGGCTTGGGGCTGATTTCCCCGCGTTTCATTTCGCCGCATAATTCAAATATTTTATAGACTTCTTCGGCACTGAAATCGACTATTTCGGTTAATGATCTGGGCATAATTACTCCTTCCTTATTCTTGCATAAATCGGCCGAAGATAACACCTATCGGTGGATAAAGTCAAGCACAAGCGATTATGATATTTTTTTAATTCACATTTCGAATTAAATCTTGCGCCGGGAAACAAAATTTATCAAAATTGCGTAAGTTGTCTATAACGGAGGATATATTATGCTTAACCGACGAGAATTCTGGGGCGGTATTATAATTTTAATCGGGTTGATTTTCCTGTTGGGCAATCTTGAAATTCTTGATTATTCCACCCGACGATTAATTCATAATCTATGGCCGATTATTTTAATTATTATCGGCATCGCTTTTATCATTCAGCATTCCAGCCGCAAAGGTAAGGTCAACTGGTACAGAGACAGCTTTTCGCAACAAACAACTTTGAATATGCACGGATCATCTTCCCGTGTTTTCGGCGACGCCAATATTGAAACCAAAGGTATGGAAATCGACGGGCTCGATTTTTCATCAGTATTTGGCGATATGAGCCTGAACCTGGCCGAAGCCAAACTGAAATCAGGCGTAAACAAAGTCCATGTTTCGACGACCTTTGGCGATATAACGGTGATAGTACCGAATAACATGGAGGCCAAGGCGTACGGCGCGACGACTTTCGGTGATTTATATGTTCTTGGCCGGTCAGCGTCGGGGATATCAAAAAGCATCACAATGCAAAGCGACGGCTACGATGCCGCTACCGACAAAGTCCTCATCTCCGCCGCCGCCACCTTCGGGGATATAAAGGTCTATAAATCGTAGGCAGAATCTCGGGTAGTAAAAGTAGGGCAGAACCCGAATTCCACAATTTATCGGGGAATGATGTGATTTTGCCAATTAAAAAGAAACCCGTGGTTGGCGTACGTCCTCGTGCGCCAACAAGGATTAAATTACCTCCGCCTCTTTTCCCACAACCACCCCACCACGGGCGGCAACCAGCATAAATTGGCCGCGATTGTTTCCAGCGCTGTATACTTCTGAGTTGTTGGGCTGAATCCCATCAGGCGCACTATCAACAATCCAACTGGGACTATCAAAATAATCAACAGACTGGTTATCATCACCGGATGACGAAAATATTTCTTAAACGCCGCCGACCATGAACCTTCCTTGCGGCGAAGATATATCGATCCGGAAATATTCGCCCCCATCTGATCGCTGAGTGCATAAAAGTAAGGTATATAAAAACTCTCGACACCGTAAACGTCGACACCCATTAAACGACTCCCCCAGTCCACAATCCATGGCAGAAACATCCCCAGCAATTTCCCCCAGCCGTACGCTTCCGCCATTGTCCCGGCCGCGCGCGAAAGCCGCTTTCGGATCGAATATATTCCCTCAAAGATAGACTCCCCTTCACCGGAGAGTGTCCGAACTATCCACTGCCCGATCGCACTGGTTTGAAATCCGAAATAATCGAACAGCGCCCCGGCCGTAATCGCCGAGATAAATCCGGGGATGGTGAATTTGATTATCTCATCAAATCCTTCCCCCTCAAGTTCTTCCTCTTCCCCTGCCCGCTCTTTGAATTCAGGGTCCTGTTTTATTTCGTCGTCGCACATTATAGTACAATATACGGAAAAAATGGTCCTTACCACGATTAATATAGAAACAATTGGCAGAATCACATCGTCCCCCCGATAAATCCGGGGAACCCGGGTTCTGCCCTGCCGACAAAACTACAGGATACTAAATCGGATGCACCTGCCAGTTCTCATCGACCCAGAGTCTGATAGGCTCGACATCAAAATTCCAGCCCGCGATAATTTTTACCGCAGCATCGAGTTGATTCAATTGTGTATCTTTATCAACCGGATTACCGGCGCAATCGAAGTGTCCTGCAACAGCTATTACTTTCGAGCCATGCTTCTCGATAGAAATTGTCACGCGATGCTTTATTGATTCGACAAGCGTATTGTTTAGATTATCGCTCAATATTTTAATCGGCCCCGGCTCGGTAATGACATCGACATAATCAGCCTTATATTTTTTCTTAAGGAATTCGATAACCGGTAATTGGACCCTGCCATCCATGCAGTTAATCACCGTTACGAATTTCCCCTCAGCCATGATAGCCCAAAGTCTTACATCCTATAATATATACCGACTTAAATCCTCGTCCTTGATTATCTCCGAGAGCTTTTTATTGACCGCCGTCGCGTTAATTTTGATATTTTTCTTCTTATTGGGCGCTTCGAACATGATATCTTCCAGAAGCGTTGTCATTATTGTATGCAATCTCCGCGCGCCAATATTCTCGGTGTTTTTATTTACCTGCTCCGCAATCTCGGCAATCCTCTTTGTGGCCGATTTGTCAAAAATCAGCTTGACCTCCTCCGAGGCCATTAAAGCGGTGTACTGTTTGACGAGCGCATTCTCCGGTTCGACCAATATACGGACAAAGTCTTCGGCGGTCAGAGATTCCAGTTCCACTCGTATCGGGAAACGACCCTGGAGTTCAGGAACCAGGTCCGACGGTTTCGATGAATGAAACGCCCCGGCCGCGATAAATAAGATATGATCGGTCGTCACCATCCCGTACTTGGTCATCACCGCCGAGCCTTCAACGATGGGCAAAATATCCCTTTGCACGCCTTCCCGGGAAACATCCGGTCCCACTTTCGATTTCGTCCCTGCGATTTTGTCGATCTCATCGACAAAAACAATTCCCGACTCCTGCGCCCGCTCCAGAGCATCGTTGATAACATCGTCCATATTCACCAATTTAGAAACTTCTTCCGAGTATAGAATTTTTCGCGCCTCGCTGATCGTGACCTTTCTCCGTTTGGTCTGCTTGGGCATCAATCCGGAAAACATTTCCTGAAAATTTATCCCCAGCTCTTCCATCCCCATCGGAGAAAAAATCTCGACCACGGGAAACCTGTCCTGCGGTGTTTCCAATTCGACCACACGCTCGTCGAGTTTGCCCGCCAGCAGTTTTTCTCTTAATTTTTCACGCGTCCCGGTGTCCTGCTTTTCCTGCATCGCGGCGAGTTCAATTGCCCCCGCTGTCATTGGCGGCTTCGGTGTCGGTTTTGGCGGCGGCAGGAGAATATCCAGCAATCGCTCATCGGTATTCTGCCTCGCTTTTTCGGCGACCCTTTCCGCTTTTTCCTGCTTGACCATATTGACTGCCAGATCAACCAGGTCGCGAATCATCGATTCCACGTCCCGGCCGACATAACCCACTTCGGTAAACTTGGAAGCCTCGACTTTCAAAAAGGGCGCTCCGGCCATTTCCGCCAATCGTCGCGCAATTTCAGTCTTGCCGACCCCGGTCGGGCCGATCATCAATATATTATTGGGCTGAATCTCGCGCCGTATCGACTCCGGCGCCGCCTGACGCCGCCAGCGGTTGCGTAGCGCAATCGCCACCGATTTCTTGGCGCTGTCCTGCCCGATTATGTACTTATCAAGATATGCAACTATCTCCTTGGGTGTCTTATGCAGTTCGTTAATCATTTTATTGAATCCACGATTATATTTTCATTGGTGTAAACACAAATTTCAGCCGCGATTGTCAGTGCTTCTCTGACAATCTCCTCGGCGCTCATTTTCGGTTTTGTCGACAGCAAGGCTCGCGCCGCCGCAAGGGCGTACGGTCCGCCGGAACCGATCGCAAGAATACCGTCATCCGGCTCGACCACCTCGCCGCTCCCGGCGATTAACAACGAATGTTTCTTGTCTGCCACCGCCAGCAAAGCTTCTAATTTTTGCAGGTACTTATCTGTTCGCCAGTCCTTGGCCAGTTCGACCGCCGCGCGCGGGAGATTACCGGAAAACTCCTCAATTTTCGACTCGAATCTCTCAAATAGCGCCAGCGCATCAGCCGCCGATCCGGCAAAACCGGCCAATATCCTGTCTTCATGCAACTTTCGGATCTTATTCGCCTTCGCTTTCATGACTGTATCGTTGAATGTCACCTGTCCGTCGCCGCCGATTGCAACGACACCTTTATATCTCAAACTGAGTATCGTCGTCGAATGTATTTTCATTAAGATACCCTCCATCAGGCCCTCGGATGAGCCTTTTTATATTCCGATTTTAATCGCTCGGTCGTGATATGCGTATACTTCTGGGTCGTCGCCAGCGAACTGTGACCCAGCATTTCTTTTATGGCGAAAATATCGGCTCCGTTCTCGAGCATGTGCGTCGCGAAACTGTGCCGGAGCATATGCGGTGTGACCGTCCGCCCCAACCGCGCGCAGTATTTCTTCACAATCCTGTCGATCGAGCGGACTGTCAGCGGTTCACCGCGATAATTCAAAAACATGAATCCGCGATCGACCTTAGTGCTATCGGAAAAACGGTCTCTTAAGGTCATATAATATTGCATCTCATCCAGAATGGTACCGCCAAAAGGCACCAGCCGCTGTTTGTTCCCCTTGCCTATGACCGACATGATGCACTTTTTAAAATCAATATCCGGCACCTTTAATCGGGCCATCTCTGCCCGCCTGACCCCCGTCAGATAAAACAATAATACCATCAGATAATCGCGCCAGGCCGGATAACCGTCTTTTTCCAGAAGATCAAAAAGCTCATCAGCCTCTTTCTGGGGCAGAAAATCCGGGATTTTTTCAGAATATTTTAACCGGCTGAGTTTGCACAAATATTTCGCAAATTTCTTGTCCGACGCCAGAAATTGCTGAAAACCGGACAGGGTCGAGATAAACCCGGCCAGAGTTCTTATCGAAATCGATTCCCGCCTCCTTTTGGAGAGATACTGCCGCAATAAAATAGCATTTGTTTTCGGAGCCGGCGGCGTGTTTTCATACTCTTTTTCCATGAAACTCACCCATGGCGTCAGGCTGATTCGGTAGGTATCAATCGTTCCGGGGGAAAGTTGTCTTTTTTCCGAAAGAAATCGCAAATATTTTCCGAGCGCTTCTTTAAGCATACCGGATAATAGCCTATTAAATAATCGAGGTCAATTTAATTCTGGAAATGTCTTTTATATAACAAAACGATTTACGCCGGTTGTTCTTCGAGATAGATTTTGTGCCGACAGGTGATACATGCCAGATACGGTCCTTTTTTCTGGGAGAACTTTTCGACCATATAGTTGGCCGAACAATTAGGGCAAACCTTATCAACCGGCTTATACCAACTGACGAAATCGCAGCCCGGGTACTTTGTGCATCCGTAAAACACTTTCCCTTTGCGGGATCGTTTTTCAACGACATCGCCATCACAACCTACTTTGGGGCACTTGACACCGGTCGGAAGCGGTTTCGTGTTTTTGCATCCCGGATATCCCGAACAGGCCAAAAATCTGCCGAAGCGACCGGTTTTGATAACCATCGGGGACCCGCACTTTTCGCACTTCTCATCGGTTTCCAGCGCCTCTCCTTCGCCCCCGAGCGGCCTTGTCGTCCGGCATTCGGGATAGGCCGAGCATGCCAGAAAACGGCCGTTTCTACCCCACTTGATTACCATCGGTGAACCGCAGTTCTCGCACTTTTCATCGGTTGCTTCGGTTAGCGATTCCTTAATCTCTTTTTCTTTGGATGACAGAATTTCCAGACTCTCATCGAACGGCACATAAAATTGCCGGACAACGTCGACCCAATTACTCTTTCCCGTTTCAATCTGATCCAGATCGTTTTCCATATCGGCCGTGAAGCGAACGCTGAATATCGCAGGAAAATATTTACTCAATATTTTACTGACGGTCCGCCCCAGTTCGGTGGGATATAAAGAGCGCTCTTTCAAATCGGCGTATTTGCGGTCGAGCAGGGTGGAGATAATAGTTGCATATGTTGACGGTCGTCCGATGCCTTCCGCCTCCAGCGTTTTCACCAACGACGCCTGCGTGAATCGGGCCGGCGGTTTTGTGAAATGCTGCGATGGTGTTAATTCGATCAGGGAAAGTCTATCACCGGCTTTCACGTCGGGGATAAAGTCAACCAGGCCGTTCTCTCCATTATTTCCATTATATCCGTTTTCTTTCGATTCCTGATATACTTTCAGGAAACCGTCGAATTTCAGTGACTGTGAATGTGAGTGAAACAAATAACGACCGGCACTGATATCCACGGAAGTTGTATCATATACGGCGGGTTTCATCTGACTGCCGACAAAGCGATTCCAGATTAGCGAATATAACTTCAACTGATCCTTGGTCAGATATTTCTTAATCTTTTCTGGCGGGTGATCCAGATAAGTCGGGCGAATCGCCTCGTGGGCATCCTGGCTGCCCTTCCTTGCTCGGTATCTGACCGTCGTCTTGGGAAGGTACGCGTCACCGAAGTTTTTTCCGATATATTCACGAACCGCCTTTAAGGCTGATTCGGCTATGCGTGTCGAGTCGGTGCGCATATACGTAATCAGCCCGGTGGGACCTTCATCACCAAGCTCTACACCCTCATAAAGTTGCTGAGCGATCATCATCGTTTTTTTTGGTGAAAAACGGAATACGCGCGCGGCATCCTGTTGAAGCGTACTGGTAATAAACGGGGGTGATGGCTTTCTTTTTTTCTCCGCCTCTTTTACCGAATCGACGATAAAGCTGGCCTTTTTTAGATCTTCGCAGATTTTATCCGAATCTGCCTCGGATTTTATTTCCGGCTTCTCGCCATCGATTTTGACCAACTTCGAAATAATTTGCGCTTTTTTGTTATCAGCCAGCAGCGCCCTGATTTCCCAGTACTCTTCAATTTTAAAGGCTTCAATCTCGGCCTCACGCTCGCAGATGATCCTTAAAGCAACCGACTGAACCCTCCCCGCCGACAGACCATAGGTCACTGTTTTCCACAAAAACGGCGATACTTTATAACCGACCAATCGATCCAGAACCCGTCTCGCCTGCTGGGCATTAAACAGATTTTCATCAATATCACGCGTATTTTCCAGAGCCCCCAAAACAGCCGATTTGGTAATTTCGTTAAATGTAATCCGGGTGATTTTTTTAACCCCTTTGAGTTCCTGCGCCACATGCCAGGCAATCGCTTCGCCCTCGCGATCCGGATCGGGGGCCAGATAAACAATGTTTGATTTTTTTGCCGATTCTTTTAACTTCTTAATTACTTTGGCCTTACCGCTGATAACCTCATATTGTACATTAAATCCGTTGTCGGTATCGACACCCAGTTTCGATTTGGGCAAATCGCGGATATGCCCAATCGTCGCCTGAATCTCAAAATCCCGACCAAGAAATTTTTTGAGGGTCTTCGACTTGGCGGGTGACTCTACTATCAGAAGGTTTTTGGCCATTTAAAAATTCCGGTTACTTTTCTTCTTCCTCGATACGGCGAAACTTCACCTTGCCGGACGCTACATCCTGGAGCGCAATCGATGTCACTTTCCGGGCGTCGATTGTTACGTCTTCCTCAGCCATTCTCTCGAGTTGGGCCAAACGCATCGCGTTTACCTGGCGCGCCCGCTGGGCGGCGATTAGAACCGCTTCATATCTGTTTATGGTCAACTTATCCAATTCCTCCAATGAGATTTTTGTCATAACGCCTCCTATGAACGTCAATGAATTAACCGACAATCCGGTTGATTTGTTCCAAATCAAGGTTGTTTTTGCGGCAGTGGAGCGTCTTTATTATCATCTCCACTTCTCTAACGGCAGTATTTAGATTTTTATTAACTATGGTATACTCAAATTTCCTATAAAGCTTCATTTCGCTTAAGGCTCTTTTCTGTCGTATCTTAAAATGCTTATCGTCCTCAGTTCCCCTCCGCTTTAGGCGCTTTCTTAGCTCCGTCTTGCTGGGCGGCAAGATAAACACCGTGGCCGCCTCGGGATAGGCCTTCTTCAACTTGGCCGCTCCTTTGACATCAACATCCAGTAAAATAATGCCACCTTTATAAAGAGTATCCTCAAGTTGTTTACGCGGCGTCCCGTAATAATATCTATGCACCTGGCACCATTCGGCAAAATATCCTCTGCCGGCATGCTCTCTAAACTCAGCATATTCCATAAAAAGATATTCACGGCCGTGCCGTTCGTTTTTTCTTTTGGGTCGCGTTGTCGCCGATACCGAGAAACGCCAGTCTTTGTTTCGCCGAAGTAAGCCCCTGCAAATCGAGGTCTTCCCGCCACCCGACGGAGATGAAATTATAATGATTTTACCTTTTATCTTTTTGCCGGGCATAGTTGATTATTCGATATTTTGAACCTGCTCGCGTATCTTCTCAATTTCCTCTTTAAGCAACAGGACCAGCCGGGCAACCTTCGTGTTGCCGGCCTTAGCGCCGATGGTATTTGTTTCGCGATTTAACTCCTGGAGAATAAAATTCAGCCTTTTACCGACCGGACCACGTTTTTTTAAATCACCTTCGAATTGCTTCAAATGGCTTTCGAATCTGATGCATTCCTCGGTAATATCCGACCTTTCGGCCAGATAGACCACTTCTTCCTCAAGTCTCAACCCGTTGAGTGATTTATCACCCATCACCTCGGTGATTCTTTTGGTGAGTTTTTCGCGATATATGGGGATATTATGGGCCGCCTGTCTTTCAACTTCCCCGATTTTGGCAGACAATTGTTTTAACCTCGAAGCCAGATCTTTTTTCAGGTTTTCGCCTTCCCTCTGACGCATGGCGATCAGGTCATTGAGCGCCAGTTTTACTGCTCTTTTCACGGTCGGCCAAATCCTCTGCTCAAGTTCGTCGACTTTTTCAAGCCTGAATAATTCGGGAAAGCCCATAAAATGGCCGATATCAATCGTACCTTGCAACTTGTATTTCTTTTTCAAATGATTGATCTGACGGTAAAATTCATCAGCCATCTTTTCATTGATAACCAACTTATCAACACCCAGGCCATAATCTTCATAATTTAATGTCAGAGTAATTTTGCCCCGGTTGATGCTGGAGGCAATCAGTTCTTTAAACTTCGGTTCCATAAAAGCCAGTTGTTTCGGCAGCCGCAATGTGAATTCCAGAAAGCGGCCATTAACCGATGTTATGGCAACCGACACCGCCAGCTTATCTTTTCTAAGGTCCGCCTTTCCAAATCCGGTCATCGAATTCATTTTATTTACCAGGCTTAAATTAAATCAGCTTCGCAAGATAGTATGAAAAAAGCCTTTGTCAACTGTTTTAAACCGCTACGTGGCCTTATTCAGGTTTTTCCCCCGTACCAGACTGAAAATTACGGCCAGAATTATGACGAATAATATGATCTGATAAACCGAATGATAACCATAAATAAATGGCTCGCTGCCGCTGAGAGTTTCACCGGAATAACTATCCCGATAAAAGCTGAAAATCTCTACCGAAAATCCGACCCCCAATGAAATTCCAAGCGTTCGGATGGTTGCCAGTATTCCGGAGGCCGAGCCCAGTTGATATTTTTTGACCGATCCCATGATAGCCGACGTGTTAGGCGTCCCGAAGAAGGCCATTCCGATCCCGATAACTAATATTGCCACTCCGATACTCGTCAACGATGTCCCCGGGAGAAATCCCTTCACCAGATAAATCCCGGCCGCCATTAGTAAAGCCCCGAATGAGGATATAAACACCGCCTGGATTTTATCCGATAAATACCCCGCCAGAGGTGCAATAAAGAAACTACAAACCGGAATGACCATCAAAAATAAACCAACCTGATGCGGTTTTAAATTTTTTATCTCCTCCAGATAAAACGGAATCAAAACTGTAACCGAAATCGATGAAATAAAAACCAGAAGCATAGCAGATCCGGAGAAAGTGAAAACTCGATTGCGAAAAATGTCGAGGCCGATCAAACGCGTTTCCGGTTTGCTCTCGAAATAAAAGAATAAGCCAAATGCCAGGAAGGAAATCAGCAGCACTCCAATCGGAAAAATCATTTCAGAAACCTGACGGCTGTACAGCAGCAAGGCCGCCATCAGTAATAAAAGCCCCATTGAAAGACTGACGACGCCGCCGATACTTATCTTTTTATGCGGATCGGTTATCGGGAAGTCGCCGATATAACGAAATGTAAAATATAATCCGAAAATACAGACCGGCACATTGACGAAAAATATCCAGCGCCAGCCCGCCAGCCCGATAATAAAACCGCCAAGAGGCGGCCCCAACATAAGACCGACCGAAACTACCATCGCGATTATACTTAAACCTCTCCCCCGCTCCGACACCGGAAAGCTGCGCGTAATTAAGGCCGGCCCGACTGCTATTAGAAGCGCCGCACCGATTCCCTGTAATACGCGGGAAGCGATTAAAAAATATATATTGGGTGACAGTCCCGAGAGAATGGAACCGATCATAAAAGCGGCGAATCCGTATTTATAAGAAAACTGATAGCCTTTCTTCTCCGAAACCACTCCGAAAATCATCAATAGCGAAAAAAGTGTTATCCCGTAGGCCAGAATCACCCATCCGACCAATTCGATGGTCGTCTGCAAATCGCGGCTGATAGTCGGTAGCGAGACATTGGTAATCGAGGAATCAAGCGTCCCCATGAAAGTTCCCAGCCCACTGACTATCAAAGACTTATGCTTATATTTCGAGTAATCTTCCGCCGCGCTCATTCCGTTCGACAACCTCTTGTCTTAAAATAAGTTGACATAAAAACTACAAATCATAATCTTTGAGTGGCCGAGTGTCAATAATTTAGTTTTAAACAGTCTCTTTTTGTCGGCGTCTTTTTGATAGCCGACGGGCGGGCCGGACAGGAATGAATCGGGACATAAGGGATCTGGTCGAAAAGGTGGCTAAAGGAGACCGGGAGGCATATGCCGAGCTGGTCAGGAGGTATAAAAAGAAAATTTATTCGGTCGCATTTAGAATGCTGGGAAATCATCTTGATGCCGATGAAGTTACGCAGGAGACTTTTGTCAGGATTTACAAAAGAAGAGATGAGCTGAAGTCAATTTCTTATTTTTCCAGCTTTATATTGCGGATTGCAACGAATTATTGTATAGATTTAATTCGCAGACGACAAAAGGGATTTATTTCGGTCGACGATTTGGCCCTTCATCCGGACGTTCAAATCGAATTATCCGGGAAAATCGTCAAACCGGACAGCGACCTCGAGAACGCAGAAATATTATTGGAGATTAACCGTGCAATTGAAAAACTGCCGCCCCGACAGAAGATGGCGATTATCCTCCACGATATCGAAGGGTACAGCAAGGCCGAAATCGCCTATGCTTTATCGTGCCCGCAGGCGACGGTTCGTTCCAATCTGCATATCGCCCGACGCAAACTGCGAAAATGGTTGTCAAAGACTTTTAGCTGAGGTGTTCCTTGACCTGTCGTGAAATACAGCCTTATCTCGACGATTATCTGGCGGATCGTCTGACGCCTGATTTCCGCGCCGTACTGGATGAACATCTTGGAAAATGCGATCGATGCCGCGAGGAATTGGAACAGCTGGAAGTACTTGTCGGCATATTGACTGTCGATAAGGTGCCCGATCCCGGCGAAAAATACTGGGATAACCTCGAATCGAATATTCTTTCAAAAACCATTGAAAAGCCTGAGTCGCACGTCGATGAAAGACCTTCACGGCCGCTAATTTCATTCCTGAAATATACCGTTTCACTGGCTGCCGCGATCGCCATTTTTGCCGTTTCCATCGTATTGTCGGGGTCCGCGAAATGGCCGATTTTGGGTATCGAGACCGGAGAGTCCCGGCCGGTCGCAAAAATCTCCCGTTTGGACGAATCATCGATTGCCGCACAAAATTCGCGGTCGGCTTTGATTAGTTCCATCCTGCTCTCTTCTCCCGGCTCTTTCGGACAACAAGGAATATTCTTGGGCCGAATAAGCCATACAGCCTATGGAAAGGATAATAATGACTCGCAGATTAATTAATCGGCTATTGATTGTCATAGCCCTTGTCGTTGTTCTATCCGGCTGCGGCGAACAAACAAAAAAAGTCCGGCTGGCTTTTAAGTTTCCGGCCGATAAGGTCTATCATTATACCTATGACAGCAAAAGTTCGGCCGTCGTCAATGAAAACGGCGAGACGACAATTACCGATGAACGATCCGGCCGCATTTTATATTCGCAGGAAGTAACGAAGACAATTGATAGTAATATTTCTCGCTTGCTTTTTTCGTACACCCGGGCGGACGAAGAAGAGAAAGAACAGGTTAAATGGACAACCGGATGTATTATGGCGACCGATGGCAAGATTATCGAGTTTTTTCCCGACAGCAATCTTTCGGATGAATCATTCAAGTACTACCGCCGCCTATTCGAGCAAACGGCTCCCATTTATCCGCATGAACTCGTCCCCGAGGGGTACAGCTGGACCAACAGCTACAAAGTCCTGCTTGATGAAGGCATGACTGAGGCCACGACAAGTTATAAAATCAAAGCGTTTGTCCGTGAGGCCGGTTATGATTGTGCCGTGATTGAATATAAAGGTAATATCGTGATCCCACTGGGATCCAATCCAATGGGCGATGGTTCCGTGACCGTAAAGGGTGTTGACCGTATCGAAGTCGAGGGTGTCAGTTATTTTTCATATACGGAAGGAATAATGATCCGGCAGGAGGAGGATTCACACCTGGTCCGCGAGGGAACACAGAAAAAGAATAAAAAGACAACATCATTTAAAATCGATGAAGATCGAAACAGTCTGACACGTCTCGTCGATATAACACATAAGTAATCCGGGAATCACTTTTTATACTCAGGCGGTCTTGCGGCCGTTTTTTTATTGTCTCTCGTTCGACATTTTTAATAGATTAAGCGCATGTTCAATCGTGTTGTCATAATTGTCCTTGATGCCTGCGGTGTCGGGGAGCTTCCCGATGCGGGCCGGTACGGCGACATCGGCGCGGCCACTATTCCCAATGTCGCCCGTGAATTTGGCGGACTGACGATGCCCCATTGCCAAAAAATGGGATTGGGGAATATTGTTCCAATCGCAGGCATCGATAAGGCCGCCGCGCCGATAGCCTGCTATGGCCGGATGGCGGAAAAGTCGGCCGGTAAAGACTCAACCTCAGGCCACTGGGAAATCGGCGGCGTAATTCTAAAACAACCGTTTCCGGTTTACCCTAATGGTTTTCCCTCCAAACTGGTTGAGAAATTTGAAAAGAATGCCGGCGTAAAGACCATCGGCAATATCCCGGCATCCGGAACGGAAATCATCAAAACACTCGGCGAACGTCACTTGAAAACCGGCGAGATAATATTGTACACGTCCGCCGATTCGGTTTTTCAACTGGCCGCCCACGAGGAAATAATACCGACGGAAAAATTGTACGAAATCTGCCGAATTGCGCGTGAACTCCTTCAGGGTGAACATGCGGTCGGCAGAGTCATCGCCCGACCCTTTATCGGGCAGCCGGGTAACTTTGTCCGAACAACCAACCGCAGAGATTTTTCAATCGAACCGCCCTCCGATACGATCCTGGATAGATTATATCGACAAAAAATTCCCACTATATCTATCGGGAAAATATATGATCTTTATGCCCACCGTGGATTCAGCAAAGCCGTCAAAGCCAAAAACAACGGTGAAGTGATGAATAAAATGATTAACGAATTGTCTCGGACCGAATATGGTCTGATTCTTTCGAATCTGGTGGATTTTGACATGCTCTGGGGACATCGCAATGATACTGAATCTTTTGGTCGCGGGCTGGAAGATTTCGATCATCAACTTCACGAGCTTATTGGTATTTTAAATAACGATGATTTACTTATCATTACAGCCGATCATGGCTGCGATCCGACCCTGAAAAACTCAACCGACCATACTCGTGAATACGTCCCTCTCCTGGCATATAACAAACGAATAAAAAAGGGTATCAATCTGGGTGCGCGAGAGACTTTTGCCGATATCGCTCAAACTCTTGCGGAAATTTTCAAGATTGACTATACTTTTCCCGGCAAAAGTTTTTTAAATGAAATAAAACAGACTATTAATCCGGCCTGAGGCCAAAATAAATGTGAGACACCGGGATGATTGACAATTTAAACAAGTACTTCGACCACTCGATTCTTTATCCGGAAACCAAACTTGAGGATATAATTTCGCTGTGCCGCGATGCAATCGAATATGATTTTTTCGGGATCGCCATCAATCCCTGCTGGGTAATCGATGCCAAAAGGGAGTTATCCGGCTCTGATATCAAAATTATCTCGGTCGCCGGATTTCCGCTGTCAGCTAATCGGGTTGATATAAAAGTGGCCGAAGCGGTCAGGGGCGTCGAGGACGGCGCCGATGAAATCGATATGGTAGCCAATATCGGTTATCTGGCGATGGGTGAATATAAATTGGTGGAAAAAGAAATCTCCGAGGTGCGGAAAAATCTGCCTGATAATATTCTTTTGAAAGTAATCATCGAAGCTCCGCGTATCACCGCTAAAGCGCAGATTGAAGCGGTCAATATTATAATAAACGCCGGTGCCGAATATGTAAAAACCGCTACCGGCTTTTTTGGCAGTGCCACCGTCGAAATCGTCGAGCGGCTGTACAATGCAGCCAAAGGCAAAATAAAAGTGAAGGCCTCCGGCGGTATTCGCGATTTAGATACGGCCGAAAAGCTGATCCGGGCCGGCGCTGATAGAATCGGCTCCTCGGCCTCGGTGAATATTATGGAAGAGTACTATCAGGTACAAACCAGAACTGGATTTTAAAGAAAGATTTCCGTTGGCAACGCAAAAGACAAATAGCGGACAATCACGTAAACGGCCGCATATAGGAGTGATTTTTAAATGTTGCCGCGTTTATTACAGAATTTATCTTAACAAGAAAGGTAACGCTTTTGTCGGATGGTGCCCCAGGTGCGGAGCGAGGATGGAAGTCAAGGTTTCACCAACCGGTTCGAAAAGCATTTTCTTTAGTGCCGAATAAAGTATGCCCTTTGTTAAAGCCAAAATAGTTGTTGTACCCCTGGGTGAAGTTGATTTCATGCTTGTCAATCGGCTGGCTACCAACATCGGCCCGGTTTTCGGCCGCTCGGTGGATATTTTAAAGGGTATGAAAATACCCGAAGAAGCATATAATGTCATTCGCAATCAGTACTATGCCAGCATACTGCTTGCCAAACTGGAACGTGTCAAAGCCAATCCGCGTGAATACGTCCTGGGCGTTTGCGAAGAGGATATTTATCTTCCCGATGAAGCCTCGATACTGGGTCATTCCGACGCTATTCTGGGAACGGCCATCGTTTCACTGATGAAGATCAGGCAGGAATTTTACGGTTTGCCTGAAGATGAAATGAAAGTCTACAATCGCCTGTTTAAACAGTCGGTTCACCATATCGCGCATCTTTTCAAGGTCAGCAGTTGCCGAAATTCGAAATGCATAAACTATTACAGTCAGGAAATGTTCGATATCGACAACAAAGGCGAAAAATTCTGCGATATTTGCATCCGCCAGCTAACCGGCAAGAAATAAACATGAGCCTGATTCAAATCCTTGAGAGTTTCAAAAACGATCCCGCAATCGCCGGGAACATTACTCACTGGCAGACTATTCCCGCGCGTGAAGGTGTGTACTGCGATTTCCCGGATTATCTTGACCCAAAATTGATTCGAATTTTACAGGCTCGGGGAATCAGGAAATTGTACTCCCATCAGGCGGAGGCAGTCGACAGCGTCCATAATAATAACGATACGGTCATCGTGACACCGACCGCATCGGGTAAAACACTATGTTACAATCTGCCGGTTCTGGATAATATTTTAAAGGATAATTCTTCACGCGCGCTGTACCTCTTCCCCACCAAAGCACTTTCTCAAGACCAATTGGCCGAGTTGACGGATATTATCGATACCCTTGACGTCGACATAAAGACTTTCACTTTTGACGGCGATACTCCCCAAACGGCGCGAAGATTAATCCGCTCGGCCGGTCATATCGTCGTCACCAATCCCGATATGCTTCATACCGGAATTCTGCCGCATCATACCAAGTGGATAAAGTTGTTCGAAAATCTGAAGTTTATCGTTATCGACGAAATCCATCACTATCGCGGAATATTCGGCTCGCATTTATCCAATGTCATTCGAAGATTGCAAAGAATCTGCCGATTTTACGGCTCCCATCCGACATTCATTTGTTGTTCGGCCACTATCGCCAATCCAGCCGAACTGGCCGAGAAAATAATCGGCCGACGAGTCAATCTAATTGATAAAAACGGCGCCCCCACCGGCGAAAAACATTTCGTGATTTATAATCCGCCGGTAATAAATAGGCAACTGGGAATTCGCAAATCGGCCCTCAGGGAATCGTACCAACTGGCCAAACATTTTATCAGTCAGCGCATTCAGACAATAATATTCGCACGCTTTCGCCTGCAGGTCGAAATCCTGCTGACTTACTTAAGAGAATCATTTGCCGAACCATTCGGGAAAAATATCAAGGTCGCCGGTTATCGCGGCGGTTATCTCCCCAATGAGCGGCGAAGAATCGAGGCCGGTTTGCGCGATGGTACAATTACCGGCGTCGTTTCGACTAATGCCCTCGAATTGGGCATTGATATCGGTGCCCTCGATGTTTCCATCATCTGCGGTTATCCCGGTTCCATCGCGTCGGTCTGGCAGCAGGCCGGGCGGGCCGGACGACGTTCCGGAACGTCGCTCACTATCTTTGTCGCCAATAGTTCGGCCGTCAATCAATTCCTGGCGAGCGACCCGGAATATCTACTCAGGCGTACTCCGGAAATGGGGATTATCGACCCTGATAATTTGATAATCAGCTCCAGCCACATAAAATGCGCCAGCTTTGAATTGCCGATGGCATCTGGTGAAAATTTCCGTAGTGACGGAACCGGCGAGATTCTCGATTATCTCGAATCGCAGAATATTTTACGTGAAGCCAAAGGTCGTTACCACTGGTCATCGGAGATTTATCCCGCTCAGGAAGTATCCCTTCGGTCAGCCTCGCCTGAAAATTTTGTAATATTGAATCAGTCGGATAATAATCGCGTCATCGGTGAAGTCGATTATTATTCCGCCCCGATATTTCTGCATCCCGAAGCCATATATCTGCACGATGCCGATCAGTACCAGGTCACCGAGCTTGACTGGGAAGGACGCAAGGCGTACGTCAAAGAGACCAACGTCGATTATTTCACCGACGCCGAAACAAAATCGGATTTAACCGTCTTATCCGAGTCCGATAAAAAAAATATTTATGATTCGATTCTTTCATGGGGTGAAGTTAAAGTCACTTCGGTGACGGTGCTATTTAAAAAAGTAAAATTCCATACTCACGAAAACGTCGGCTCTGGAAAATTAACGTTACCGGAGCTTGAACTGCAGACCAATGCTTTCTGGTACGCTTTCCCCGGGGATATAAGGTTCAAACTCAACATGGAAGGCGAAACCTTCGGCGGTTCCCTGCGCGGGTTGGCCAATATTCTGGGCAAAATTGCTCCGCTGTGGGTCATGTGCGACCCGCATGATCTTCGCGCGATTTCACAGGTGCGTTCGCCGTTCACGGAATTGCCGACCGTTTACATCTATGAAAATATCCCCGCCGGGGTCGGCTATTCGGAAAAATTATTCAATATCGCCGATGATTTATTCAAAGCCTGTCTTGAACAGGTCAAAAGCTGCCCGTGTAAGGGCGGCTGTCCCTCATGCGTCGGCCCCGAAATGGAAGTCGACAAGCACGGCAAAGAAGGGACGATGAAACTGCTGCAGTACGTTTTAGGAATATAAAAAGCCCCGCAACCGGCGGGGCTTAGTTTATGCAATATTAAACCGTATCTAATTTCTCACAATGCTCTGCGCGTCAACCACCGCGATAGCCGCCATATCCACTATCTGGTTGACGTCAAGAGTACGATGTAAAACATGAACCGGCTTGGAAAGTCCCATCAGAATGGGGCCGACCGCGACCAGCCCGCCCAATCGCTGTACCAGTTTATAAGCGATATTGCCCGCATTCAAATCCGGGAATATAAAGATATTGGCCTCTTCTTTCAAATCAGAAAACGGATAGTACTTACTTATTAAATCGGGCAACAGAGCGGTATCTGCCTGCATCTCACCTTCGACAGTCAATTCCGGCGCCTTCTCCTTTACTATCTTGACTGCCTTGGCAACTTTTTCCGACTCCCCGTATCGAGCCGATCCGAAATTCGAAAACGACAACATGGCTATCTTCGGTTCGATGTTAAAAGCCTTCGCGACATGGGCCGAGCAGATGGCTATCTCCGCCAGCTCCTCGGCATTGGGATTGATATTCACGGTCGTATCGGCGAACATGTAGACTTTATCCTTCTGAATCATCGCAAACATACCCGATACACGGGTTACCCCTTCATTCAAATCGATAATCTGCAGCGCCGGACGAATCGTGGTCGGATAGGTCGATGTTACTCCGGATAAAACGGCGTCGCAATCTCCCGTTTCCAGCATCAGAATGCCATAGTACGTCCGGTCACGGGTAAGCCACAAGGCCTGGTCACGCGTTATCCCCCGACGGCATCTCTTTTTATAAAGAATCTCCGCATATTGCTGACGTTTATTGGAAGTCGTCGGATTTAATATCGTGATTCCGGAGAGGTCCAATTCATGTTCCTCGGCCACTTTTTTTATAATATCCGGATTTCCGAGAACTATCGGATGACCGATTCCCTCGGTGAAAACAATATGCGCCGCTCTCAGTATGCGACTGGAATCACCTTCGGGGAAGACAATCCGTTTCGGATCCTGTCGGGCCTTGTCACTCAGAACCGACATAATTATCCGCCCCTTACCGATCCTTTTTTGCAGCTCTCTTTTATATTCTTCGATATCGATCTTTTTCTGTGCCACGCCGGTCTCGATCGCCGCCTTTGCCACCGCTCCGGCCTCCCACGTTAGCACACGCGGATCAAACGGTTTCGGTATAATGTAATTCCTTCCGAATCTAAAATGATCACCGCCATAAGCCCTTGCCACCTCATCGGGAACATCTTCTTTAGCCAGTCCGGCCAACGCCTTCGCCGCGGCAATTTTCATTTCATCATTAATGGCTGTGGCCTGGACATCAAGAGCGCCGCGGAATATGAATGGGAATCCAAGAACATTATTCACCTGATTGGGATAATCAGAGCGACCGGTCGCCATGATTATATCTTTTCGCGCGGCAATCGCATCCGGATAAGTAATTTCCGGATCGGGATTAGCCATCGCCAGTATGATTGGATCACGCGCCATTGATTTTACCATATCCTGAGTAACGGTGTTTGCGACTGAAACACCTGTGAAAACATCGGCGTCTTTCATGGCATCTGCGAGCGTGTGCCGATCGGTTTTTCGAACAAATTCCTGCTTATACTTATTATATTCACCACCGCGCCCCTCGTACATAACGCCCTTGGAATCGACCATCATTATATTCTCGTGTTTAACGCCGAGTAAACAGAAAAATTTCGCACAGGCAATACCGGCCGCACCGGCCCCCGAATAAACTACACGAATTTTATCGATATCTTTCTTGACTATCTCAAGTGCATTAAGAAGAGCGGCCCCGGAGATAATCGCGGTCCCATGCTGATCATCATGGAATACCGGAATTTTCATGGTTTTCTTAAGCGTCTCTTCTATATAAAAGCATTCCGGCGCTTTGATATCCTCGAGATTTATTCCGCCAAAGGTCGGCTCCAAGAGCTGACAACATTTAATAATTTCATCCGGATCTTTCGTATCCAGTTCGATATCGAATACATCTACGTCGGCGAAACGTTTAAAAAGAACTCCCTTGCCTTCCATTACAGGTTTACCGGCCGCGGCGCCGATACTGCCCAGACCCAACACGGCGGTACCGTTGGTGACAACCGCCACAAGGTTTCCTTTGGCGGTATACTTAAAAACATCGGCCGGATTTTTATGAATTTCAAGACATGGCTGGGCGACACCGGGCGTGTAAGCCAGCGAGAGGTCAAGTTGTGAAACACATGGCTTGGTCGGATTAATTTCGATCTTTCCGGGTTTACCTATTGAGTGATAATCAAGCGCCTGTTGTTTTGTAATCATTATAAAATAGCTCCTTAAAAGCTTAAAATTCGTCCTTTACAGCATTGAGATATATATCCATCAAATGAAATAGTCAAGCGCTTTTCAACCAATTTAGACAGCTAAATCTATATGAAAATTGCTATCCCTGCAACCTTTTATCAAAATGCCCGTAATATTAACCAAGAAGGATGGACATTAAATGACCGAAGGGAGGATGGAATGAGATTGAATTCCCGCAAGCTTTTGATAATTACAATCTTAGTTTGGGCCCTGGTTATATTCCTGGGAAGTGATGCTATTGCAGCCCAGAAAAAATACTTGGAAAAGGAATTCGATGTAAATCCCGGCGGATTGCTCACTATCGATTCCGACCGCGGCTCAGTGAATGTGGAAACCAATGCAAAAGACAAAGTCCTGATTCAGGTTGTCTTAAAAGCCAATACCAGAGACAAAGACCGCGCCAAAGAAATTTTTGATGATTTCAAAATCGACTTCGATCAGGACGGCGATAATGTTACGATCGAGGCCGAATACAAACGCGGCAGTAACTTCTGGGGCGGGAATAAAAACAATATCCAGGTTGAATTTCAGATTTCAGTCCCGGAAAAATATAATCTCGACATCGTAACGGGCGGCGGTAGTATCACGGTCGACAGCCTTGAGGGCGATATTGACGCATCCACATCCGGGGGCAGTCTGAATTTTAAGCAAATAAAGGGATCGGTGCACGGACGTACCTCGGGCGGAAGTATTAATCTTAAGAAATGCGAGGGATTCGCTGATGTCAAGACTTCGGGCGGCAGTATCAATATCGGCCATGTCAAAGGTGACGTCGATGCCCGCACTTCCGGCGGAAGTATCGATGTCGATGAAGTTCTTGGGTTGATTAATGCTTCCACGTCAGGTGGCAGCGTGACGGCCCACATTACGGGACAACCATCCGACGATTGTCGTTTGACGACGTCAGGCGGCAGTGTTAATGTTTATATGAATGAAAAAGTTAACATTACGCTCGATGCCAAAACCAGCGCCGGTTACGTCGAAACCGATTTCCCGGTCACGGTCAGAGGCAAGCTCAAAAAATCAATGCTGCGCGGTGAAATAAACGGCGGCGGGCCGGAGCTATACCTTCGGACGTCGGGAGGAAATATTCACCTATACTCGATTTGAAATTTTATGGTTGCCATGAACCTGTCATAAACTTCCGAAAACCCTACGATTGGACGACACCTCCGTTCAAAGCCCGGTATCCCCTGCCGGGCTTATTTTATTATATTGTTCGAAGATTTTGACGTCTGTTTTATTTTATGGCTATTTCGCAAAAGTGTATCCTTCGGGGAAACGAGATAATTCTTGACCATTCGGTCGGATTTATACATATTCAAAACATTGAAAGAAGCAAATAATGCTTTTGGAACCCCTCTATGGGAAATTTCGAATGAATAGCATTTATATTCAGACGAGAAAAATCCTGGGGATAAAATTAGTGATACTGGGAATCCCGTGTTATATCATATGGTTATAATTAATCGCAACCCTAACCATAGGAGGTATTGATGGCGTTAAAGACTGCCATAGGAGTGACTTTGCTATTTGTGCTTACCTTCTCGATGGTGACAGCCCAGAACTCCGGCAAGATTGAGGAATTGCTAAAGGAGATCGATCCCTGGGTTCTTACCGACACGAGTAAGATAATGGCTTACATCGACAGTACTAACGAAGTGACGACGAAAATGCTGGAAACATCAAAGTACTGGGGACCGACCGTTGATGATTTATCTTTTCTGCTTGGCATTGATCTTATCACAACACCGCAGATTGATAATACCGGCCGGATATATTTCGAAATGCGTATAACCGGCGAGAACGCGGCCCTTTTCTATATCGACAAACCAATGGGCTGGCCGATCCAGCTGACACCTAACAACTGGAGCGAAGAGGGCTTTACCATTTCCAGTTACGCGGTGCATCCATCGGGCGATTTTGTTATTGTCAGCGTGTACAAATACGGCGATGAGATGCATGATTTATGGTATTTCTCCCGTGACGGTAAATTTCGACCGCTGCTGGTCGACCGCAAAACGGCCTTTTATGGACCGCTTTACGATGAAGACAATCCCGACCGATTCTTTGCCGTAACGTACGATCGCCGCGTGATTCATCTCGCACAATATACTCTGTCAACCGGAGTGTTCGACACTCTCTATACCGAGCCCGGTGTATTTTTCCCGGGAGATTATTACAGAGGCAAAATGACCGTTACTCGCTCATATTCCGCGTCTGAGGCACAGCTTTGTATTTATGATATGGCAACCAACAAAATAACGGTTTTGTCCGATACGGCCATTTTCAACGGTGCCTCTTTTTCGCAGGACGGTAAAATTTTAACGCTGACATCGATTAAATCCAAACCGGATGAATTTCTGAAATTCTGTTTACTTGACCCGGCCAAGCCGAATGAATTTGAAGTTATATATGATCCCGGTATGGAAGTGGCTTCTTTCGGTCTCGACCGGAAAACAGGCCGGGTTTTCGTTAATTTGAACAAGGAAGGTTATTCTCAACTGGCAGCCTTTGATCTGAAAGGGAATGCCATACCCATGCCCACAACCGAAATCGGAATTATTACCAGTTTATCCAGTAATGATTCCGGTGACGTTGTTTTTGATTTTTCCTCCCCGACGGTGGCGCCGACAGCCTTTAAATTCAAACTGGGCGAAAACAAGCTCCAGCAGATCGGCAAGATATCCACATTTGGATATGACTTTTCAAACATTAAGGTAAATTTAATAAAATATAAATCATATGACGGGACCATGATACCGGCCTTCATTTATATTCCCGATAAGGCCATGAAGGACGGCACCAATCCTGCCATTATCGATTATCATGGCGGACCGGCGGGTCAGAGCCAGCCCTATTTTCAGCGAAATATGGCCTTTGCCCTCAACAAGGGATTTATCTATATGCTGCCCAATGTTCGGGGATCATCCGGTTATGGACCGGCTTATGAACAAGCCGATAATCTCGAAGGGCGTTTTAATGCTCTCCATGATGATGAGGCGGCCATCGATTATCTGATTAATGAGGGTTGGACGAAGCCGGATAAAATCGCAATCTGGGGCGCTTCGTACGGCGGTTATACGGTTGATTGGCTGGCCACACAATGTCCGGATAAGGTGGCCTGCATTGTATCCGAAGTCGGTGTATCAGACCCGGATCATACCATTATAAACTCCAACCCGATTTTTATCCCATCATGGGAAAAGGAATATGGCCCGGTCGGCAGCGAATTGAACCGAAAAGTGGCACCGATTTTCTATGCCGAAAATGTCTCAAAACCGATTCTGCTCACCGGTGGCTTCAACGATCCAAGAGTTCCTCCTTCAGACCCGAGGCGTTTCGCCTATGTTCTTTCGCGCCTCGGCAAACAGGTCTGGTACTATGAAGAGACCGAAGCGGGTCATGGAGGATCCACGAAAGCTCAGACAATTCATGACTTGGCCAGTAAATATGTTTTTACATTGATGCATGTAATGAAGTAATTAATTTTTTTGCGGTTCTTTCAAATTAAAGGCGGCATTTTAAAATGCCGCCTCTTTTATCGCGGGGCCACGCGGCCCACCATTTATGGCGAGATTTCTAAAGTTAGGGATTCGAATTGTTATAATAAGTACGATTATTAATTCAAAAAACGGAAAACTTGAAATACTTCCGGGGATTTTTTTCGATATCGGTAACCAGATTTTCGACACGGACGATCAGGTTTTTTATTTCTATGTATAATTCGTCATCGGTAAGAATGGCCCCGGCGGTGCCGTCACCCTGCGAAAGACGCGCCAGGATCGAATCGATCCGGCCGGTCGATGAATGCAGATTGTCAAAAACCGTCGGATCCGAGATAATTTTCCCCAGCGTTCCTTCATTATTGTTAACCTTATCGACAATGCCGTCAAGATTGGTCGCGATATTTTCAATCGAGGCAACAACCTTACCTTGAGTTTTCTGCATGTCTTTGACCAGGATTGTCAGCGCCGCGACCAATTCGGTGATTTCATTATGTAACGTATCATAGACGAACGCCTTTCCCAGCGAACCCTCGCCGCGTCGAATGCGTCGCGTTATATCGTTCAGGTTATCCGCCAACTGGCGTGTACTCTCCATCGCTTCCTGCCCGGCGGCAAAGGCCTGAGTAATATCGGCCGGTCTCGTCGAACCGATGCCCGACCCTTCGCGAAGAACCGGATTTGTCAAAGTCCCGGGAATAATCTCTATATATTTATCACCGATCAATCCGATCGTGCCTATCATCGCCCGGGCATCGGTCGTAATCATATATTGAACCGACTTCAAAATCCGGAATTTGACCTGAATCTGATCGAGAGAATCAAAACTAACGAATTCGATGTCGTAAACATTACCGACCTCAACGCCGGCAATCCAAACCGGGGAACCGGTTACCAGCCCCTGCACATTGTCGAAATATGCCATGTACCTCACTTTGGATTCCAAAACCGACGTTCCCCCGCCGGAGAATGTCGCCCATAATACCGCGGTAACGGCAAAAACCAGCAGCAGACCGACTCTTACCTCTCCCCATTTGACTTTAACCGTTCTTTTCATTCTATCCTCAGATCAAATAAAGTCTATTTTTTTGACATTGGCAACCGATTCTCGAAAAGGCCTCAAAAAATCCACCACCCGCTCATCTTCGCAATTTCGCAGTTGAGCGATACTCCCGTCAAAAATTAACTGCCCATGGTCGATAACAATAAACTTATTCGCCAGCTCAAAAGCATCGGCGATCTGATGCGTTACCACGATCGATGTCACGTGCTTGACTTCAACCAGACGATTTATAAGGCTGGTAATATTGCTGGTCATACTCGGATCCAGACCGGTCGTCGGTTCATCATACAGCATTATCTTCGGATCGGTCGAAATCAATGCCCTGCCGATGGCAACGCGTCTTTGCATCCCGCCGGATAATTCATCCGGAAGATGGTCCATGATTTCGTCATCCAATCCGACGAATCCAAGCATCTCGGCAACACGCCGTTCAATCTCCGGTAAGCCGAACCTTGCATATTCCAGCAGATAATAACCGATATTCTCCCCTACCGTCAACGAATCGAAAAGAGCCCCGTCCTGAAAAACCATACCGATACGCTTACGTATTTCGCGCAGGTCTTTCACCTTCATCCGGCAAATATTCTGGTCATCTATTAATATGTCGCCACTGTCGGGACCAATCAAACCCAGTATCAGCCGCAAAATCGTCGATTTCCCCGAACCGGAATGCCCCATGATTACGCGCGACTCGCCATCCGGAACAAAAAACGAAACATCTTTAAGAATCTGCTTGTCGCCATATGAAAAATTGACATTTCGAAATTCAATCATAAGTACCCTTTCAGGTAGCCCGAGATTATTTTGGTTATGACAAAATTCGAAACCAGTATGGAAATCGACGATACCATGACCGACTCTGTCGTCGACCGGCCGACTCCCTTGGTACCACCTTCGGACATAAATCCTTTATAGCAGGAAACGAATGCAATTATCAATGAAAAAAATATCGGCTTGACTATGCCCACGAATATATTACCGAAAATCAGCTTCTCTTTAACCGCCACCCAATATGTCGTCGACGTTATATTGGATATGAATATGGCAATAATCCATCCCCCAAGAAGTCCGATGACATCGCAAATGATTGTCAAAACCGGGACCATTGTCATCAACCCAATCAGCCTCGGAGCCGCCAGCTTCTTTATCGGGTCAATCCCGAATGCAACCATGGCATCCAGCTGATGCGACGATTTCATGGCGCCTATCTCGGCCGTGATTCCCGCCGCCACCCGCGCAGCCACCATAATACCCGTCAAAACCGGACCAAGCTCGCGGACTATGGCGAGTACCATAACGCGACCCAGGTATCCCTTGGCGCCGAAATCGCCCAGCTCATTGGAGAACTCCAGGGCCATCCCCTGCCCCGCCGAAATCCCGGTCAGAATAACGAGAAAAAGAGAACCGACGCCGGTCATGTACATCTGCTCGATTGTCTCCGCCCAGTAAATTTTCCGGCCGAACAACGAAGCCACCATTTTGAGAGAAAAGAAAAACAGCTGCTGAGACTCATAAGCGGTATACTTTAATTTATCGATTATCAGGCGAAATATATTCATTCAAGCAATCAATCTCCTGTAAAATGCTAATTTTAGACCCCCGAAATGCCAAAGTCAAGCCATCTTTTGCATAACGAACATATTTGCAGCAACCACTATTATATTATTTCGATTTTTTCGATATCCTATTATAATATAGGACTGAGGTTGTCATGATTAAAAAAGACATGTCAAAACGTGGCCATGCCATCGCCCTTTTTTCCGGAGGACTTGATTCCGCCCTGGCGATACTTCTTATTCAGAAACAGAATATAGAAGTCACAGCCCTGACCTTTCTGACTCACTTCGGATGCGACATTTCCGACAAATCAAGCTGCGGTGGCAATCCCTATCCAATGGCTGAAAAATTCGGCTTTACCGTCAAACTGGTTCACCTCGGTGAAAAATTTATTGAAATTGTCAAAGCTCCCCGCTATGGCTACGGCAAACATATGAATCCGTGCATCGATTGCCGCATTCTGATGCTCCGCGAGGCCAAAAAGTTTATGGAATTGACCGATGCCGATTTTGTTTTTACCGGCGAAGTCCTCGGGCAAAGACCAAAATCGCAGATGCGCAACGCTTTGAATACGATAGCACGAGAAAGTCGGTTGGGTGATTTGTTGGTTCGCCCCCTGTCGGCGAAATTACTCCCCGTGACCGGCCCCGAAAAAAGCGGGCTTTTGAACAGAGACCTCCTCCTTGATTTATCCGGCCGCACACGCAAACCGCAGCTCAAATTGGCCGGGGAGTTCGGACTTGAAGATTATTCGACACCGGGCGGCGGATGTCTCTTGACCGATCCGCAATATTCGGTGCGATTGAAAGATCTGATGAAATCCAGACCGGATTTTGATTATAACGACATAAACCTCCTGCGTGTCGGCAGACATTTTCGACTCGATGATAATTGCCGCCTGATTGTCGGCCGCAATGAAAAAGAAAACCGGATGATAATTGAACATGCCCGCCCTGATGATCTGGTGCTGGAAGCTAAAGCCACCGGCTCACCGATCGGTCTTTTTATAAGTGATAACAAGGAAAAAAATCTGAAGCTGGCGGCCGCTATCATTGCCCGGTATTGTGACCTTAAAAAAGAGCCGCTGGTCGAAGTTACATGCATCTATAAAGAAGATGAAGTGCGAATAATACCGGTGTCCCCGGCCGTTCCGTCGGAGATCGCCAAATATCAGATAAAATAAAAAGAATGGGATTCTCAAGCCGTTGGGCGAAAATCCCATCCTCCTTGTTAGAGTAACCAAGCAGCTATACCGCCAAATATGCCGCCATATTTTTTTCCTGACCGTCAAACTGATCGCAACCGTTTTGACGGTCAGTGTCTCGCCATCTGGTTATTTTTATTAACAAATTTTATGCCGTAGAGAATTTCATCTGCGAAAAACATTGTGCGATAACAGGATATCTGAATAAAACCGTAAACCCCGTCCATCCTCAAATCCTGCTTGCACGCATTATCTGCGCTTGCCGCCTTTCGGGAATCTCGTTTCTTTTGATAACTGCTTTATATATATTAGATTACATTAACGCAGAAAGTACGATAAATCAGCGAATCCCGCGCATAATAAAACCTCCCTTCCTGACGGAAGGGAGGTTCTCACTTGCTGATGCGAATTGAAATCCTTTTTAATTACTTCAGCATCATCATTTTCTTCGTCGCCACTTCCTTACCTGCTTCGAGTCGATAAAAATAGACTCCACTCGCAACCTGTGCGCCTGAATTATCAAGACCATTCCACTCATATGAATGAGTCCCGGCTTCTTTGAAATCACTGAATGACTTCACGGTCTGACCCAGAACATTATAAATCTGGAGGTTTACCGTGGCCGGCGCCGGTAGATCATAAGAAATAATCGTCGACGGATTGAATGGATTCGGCCGATTCTGTTTCAGGTCGAATACCTTTGGCACATTGGCCTCAGGCGGCGTCGGTGAAAATGACACACCATCGAAATCCGGGGTCATATAGGTCAGTTCGCCGGTGGATGGATCATTGTAAACGAACATGAGAGTGTGGCTGGGAGATTCCATGGATGTCGGTTCGATATCAATCGTTTCAACTGTTGGATCATCAACCGTGAATACCAGACGGGCGATTTCGCCTGTTCCCGGAGTCAACTCCGCTTTCTCGCCATAAACCATGGGAATTAAGCCGATAACAACCGTGTTATTCTCATTGTTGATGGTAGCATGTCTGAAATCAAAGTTTTCCGACCTTGTTCCTTCAAATACTACCTCTTCCAATGTAACCCCCTCAGAAAATTTCAAAGGAAGATCGAGGGCCATCATCGATTGGTCGTTATTGAGCTCGATCGGGACAAGTATCTTATCAGCTTCAGAGCTGACTTTACTTGCCTCAATCGAATTCACCTTGGTCGCATACGACGAGGCGCACAGCAAAAGCACCAAGATGAATGTGATGATGCCAAAATGTTTCATAAAAACTCACCCCCCGTTAGGGTTTAAGGTTTACTTATTGCTGACGGCACCAAGTAATACGCTCCTTTCCGCCAATCAGCATTTCTCTCTCTCGCAATACGTCGAAGTTTATTATTCTTTTTAATATTGGCGTGAATGTGAAGTGGGGTATTTCCATATACATATTAAGGTTTTAAGTCCTATTTGTCAAGTAAATAATATACTTAATTATTTATAAATGTCTCTCCAATAATAAAAGACCGCTCTGATTTTCACTGCCGACAATCTTATCACCGCCGACATTTCTGCCAGCTGATATGTCCGCGGTGAAAAACACGCGCCTATGTAAATATACTCTTAGCTTTATAACAACAACTCCCTTATCCTTCCTTAATTATAAAAGAAGATGTTCAAATGGTTCCCCTCTTTTTAATAAAAATTTCGAATAAAACAAAAAAAACAACTCTTTTTTTAAAATAGGGAAAAATTTACCCGTTACGCTTAAAATATAACTCTTGACAGTTCTTTATACCGTCAATAGTATTAAGAATTAATATTCGGCAACCACCGTCAGGAGGAAACGTGCAGGAGAATGATAAAAATAACAAGAACACATTTAAACCCTACATTTCGTCCGGCGAAAGGATCGCCGAAGTCACCATTAAAGCCATTATTCTGGGATCGATTTTATCGGTCGTTTTCGGTGTCGCCAACGCCTACATCGGCCTGAAATACGGCATGACCGTTTCGGCCTCAATACCCGCTGCTGTAATTTCGATGGCTGTTTTACGCGCTCTTTTCAAAAAAGTAACCGTCCTGGAAAATAATATTGTCCAGACTATCGGTTCCGCCGGTGAATCGCTGGCGGCCGGAATCATTTTCACCATCCCCGCCTTTTTTATCTGGGCTGCCAATTCCCAGCTAACGGCACAGGGATATTATCATAATGTATCGAAAATGCAGATATTCTGGCTGGCCATGCTGGGCGGCGGCTTGGGGATATTGTTAATGATCCCTTTGCGGAAATACCTGGTCGAAAAAGAACACGGCAAATTGGCCTTTCCGGAGGGAACCGCCTGTGCCGAGATTATCGTTGCCGGTGATGAAGGCGGCGCCAAAGCCAAAACTGTCTTTCTGGGAATCGCTATTGGAGCCGTGTATAAGCTGATGATGTACACCTCCCGTCTCTGGTCCGAATCACCCACATATAACTTCAAGAAAATTCTAAAAGGCGGTACCATCGGCATCGACGCCGCCCCAATCCTGCTCGGCGTCGGTTATATCATCGGCCCGCGAATCGCCGCTCTAATGCTTTCCGGGGCGGTGCTCGGATACCTCGGCATTGGACCGCTGCTGTCGTTTATCGGCGATCAAATACCCGGTATTGTCCTTCTGCCCAGCACGCATATACCGCTGAGCGATATGGATCCGTCTCAACTGAGGAACTTCTATATCAAGTATTTGGGTGTCGGCGCCGTCGCTGTCGGCGGTTTCGTCTCACTGGCCAAATCACTTCCGGTCATATTTTACTCATTTGCCGCTGGCGCAAAGGAATTATTGGGCAAAAAAGTTACGGGCGATGGCCGACCGCGAACCGATCGGGATCTGCCGATGTCTGTCGTCCTGATTGGCTCCTTGCTTATCGTTATTGCCATTTGGCTTATGCCCGGTACCGACCTTCATTTTCTCGGCGCCATGCTGGCAGTGATTTTCGGCTTTTTCTTCGTTGTTGTAGCCGCACGCATCGTCGGAATCGTCGGTTCGTCTTCATCTCCCGTTTCCGGAATGACCATCGCCACGTTGCTTGTTACCTGCCTGATATTGCTCGCTTTCGGCGTGACCGGTGTGAAAGGCATGGTCACGGCTATGTCGGTCGGAACGGTCGTTTGTATTGCCGTCTGTTTGTCAGGCGATATTGCCCAGGATCTTAAGACCGGGTATTTGCTCGGGGCGACTCCGAAGAAAATGCAATTGACAGAATTTATCGGCCTGCTCTTCCCTGCACTGGCCATGGGCTTTACGATTTATCTTCTGGCGGATGCTTTCGGATTTCAATCGGAACAAAATCCGACCGGACTTCTCGCCCCGCAGGCTAACGTGATGGCCACCGTCGTCCAGGGAGTGATGAATGCCAATATTCCCTGGGCCCCGATTATGGTCGGCGGGATGATTGCGCTTGCTATTGAGCTTTTGGGAATTCAATCACTGCCCTTCGCCATCGGCCTTTATCTGCCGCTGTCATTGTCAACTCCTCTGATGACTGGAGGTTTACTGGCTTTACTGATAAAAAAATCAACGAAAATCAAAAAAGTTTTCAATATCCGCCAGCAAATGGGTATCCTCTTTGGCTCCGGGCTTGTTGCCGGCGATGCCCTGGTGAGTGTTATAACCGCCTTTGTGATTGTCAGCTGGGGCAAATATCGCGATTATTTCGGCGCGCATGAATCGATGACGGAATCATTAACTGGAGCCTTTGGACCATATTTGTCATTAATCGCCTTCGCCGCTTTGGCCGCCATATATTATTTCCAGGCAAAATCATCCGCATCCGAAAAAGGCTAAATTGTATATAAATGAAACGGTTTTTACGCAGAAATAAATGGCCGCTGCTTGTATTTCTGGCGGCCTTTTTTATCCGGCTTATTTATCTGATCCAGGCCCGTTCCAATCCGACTTTCTATTACCCGATGATTGACGAATTATGGAATTTCGACTGGGCCAAGGAAATAATCGGTGGAAATTTCTGGGGTAGCGAAGCCTATTTCAGGGGGCCGCTTTATCCTTACCTGCTGGCTCTTTTCCTCAAAATTAGCGGCGGTTCATTATTCACGGTTCGGCTTCTTCAGGCGCTTATAGGCTCCGGGTCGGCCGTCTTGGTGTATCTTTTGGGTAAAAAAATAATTTCCAAGAAAGCCGGCATAATTGCCGGATTGGCCTACGCCGCGTATGGCACTATCGTTTTTTATGAAGAGATGCTCCTTATTCCGGTCCTGTTCATCTTCTTGAATCTCCTGGCGGTCTATCTTATGATTCAATATAAAGGACGTTTCCTCCCGCTCAAATGGTTCCTGGCCGGAATCGTCCCGGGCCTGGCCGCTATCGCCCGGCCGAACATACTCCTTCTTGTACCGTTTTTCCTGATCTGGATTTATGTCACGCTCTCGGAATTAAACGATATCAAAAAGAAATTGATTATAACATTGATTTATCTGGCCGGTGTATTGATTCCGGTTTTAGCGGTCACGCTCAGAAATTATATCGTTACCGGCGAGGCGATACTTATCTCATCGCAAGGGGGAATAAATTTTTATATTGGAAATAATCCGGAAACCGAAGGTCTTACGATGCTGATGCCCGAGCTTGACCTGAATGAATCGCTGCCCTGGAATGAATTTACTCAGGCGACACATAAGGCCGCCGAGAAAGAAGCCGGGCATTCGCTGTCGGCCTCGGAGGAATCGGCTTTCTGGGCCAAAAAAGCCCTGACATTTATCGGGAAGAATCCGGGCAAATTTCTCGCCATTACCTTAAAAAAAATCGTGTACTTTTTTGTCGGTTTTGAAAATTCGGATCAAACCGATATTTATGACAGCCGCCGCTACTCTTCTCTGTATTCGATTCTTTTATGGAAAAAAGTCATCTATTTCCCGTTCGGATTTATTCTGCCTTTCAGTCTGGTCGGGATGGTCTATCTCTGGCCACGGAAAAAAGAGCTGTCGCTCTTTTATATATTTATAATCGGGTACATTCCGACCGTCGTCCTCTTCCTCGTTACCGCGCGCCATAGATTGCCGGTTATACCATTCATGCTTCTCTTCGCCGCTACCGGCGCCACCGCCTTATGGAATTATTACTTCCAAAAAGACTGGCGACGATTCGGCAAGTACGCCCTTCTTTTTTTGATTGCTCTATTCCTTTCCAACCATACTTATTTTGACATCGGTTTTGAAAATACCTTCCAAACTCACCTGAATCTGGCTCTGACTTACGAACGCCGGGGAAACCCGGCCAAAGCCGAGTTGGAATATAGAAAGGCACTGGACGTTTACCCCTACTCGGCCATGGCCTTGAATAATCTGGGGTTGCTTCTCCATAATCGGGGCCGAAATGATGAGGCCATGACTATTCTCCGCAAAGCTGTCAAAGTCGATCCGAAATATGCACGCGCCTATAACAATATCGGTCTGGTCTTTGAAGATATGGGAAAATACGACGAGGCTGAAAAGCTTTATTGGGAAGCATTAAAAATCGAACCTGAGTTATATCAGTCCTATATCAATCTGGGTGATCTCTATGCCGACAAAAAAGATTACCTCGGTTCGGAAAAAGCCTATAATAAGGCCGGGGAAATCGCTCCCGACGATCGTTTTATTTATTTTAAGCTGGGTATACTCTACGCCAAAATGCATAAATTCGCCAAAGCCGAAGAGATGTTTCTGGACGGTGAGAAGCTTGGTCCGTTGAGCGCTATCGATTATTTTAATTGGGGCAATATCTATTATTCGACGCGGCAGCCGGATCGAGCTATGGAAATGTACCGCAAAGCGATCCAAACCGATCCCGCTCTGGCCGAGGGCTACTACGGTGTGGCCGTGACTTTCTACAGCTTCAACCATCCCGTCGATTCGGTAAAAGCGTATTTAAGAAAGGCGCTTCAGTATAAACCGGGCTTAACGGCCGCTCATAATCTGCTTGAATCGTTAGAAAAAAAAGAAAATCCCTAATACTTCTTTCGTCGTTCGACGACGTAATTGGAACCTTTCAGAGATTTGGTATATTTCTTCAAATCAGCCAGCATATGCGACATCTCACCGGCATGTGTAAATGTCCCCCGCTGGTTAATCACCACCGCAATTGAAATCGACAAAAGCGAATACGTTTCAATCTCCCCTTTTCGATTCCGACTGGTAATCGTTCCCCGCTCCCTGTCCTCATCGGCGTAACGATACGGAACGAAAATGTCGAAAACCTTGATGATATTTTCACAGATGGGGCTAACCTCGCCCGGTGGAATAATACAAACGAAATCGTCGCCGCCGATATGGCCGACGAATCCTTCGCGGCAAATATCAAAGACAGCATCGCGAATAATACGCGCCGTCAGACGAATCATCTTATCACCGTAATAATATCCATAATAGTCATTGTACGCTTTAAAATCGTCGATATCGGCGTAACAGACGGCGAAATCAGCCTCGAGTTTCAGCAAACGCTCGATTTCTTTTTCGATCAAGCCCGGCCCCGGTAAGGCCGTCGACGGATTAAATGAAATGTCTCGCCGGCTTCGCTCGGCTACCATGCGAAAGCGAACGTCGAATAAACGCCCGCGCCATTCACCGTACAGAAAATCATCGGCGCCGTTTTCAAACCCGGCAATTAAAACCGATTCAGGCGGATCGGGATGATACAGCACGGTCGGGATAATCGAAAGAAAAATATGACTCTTAATCAGATGTATTAACTCCAGCTCACTATGAAAATCGCCGTCACCGGCAATAACCGCCAGATCAATGTTGTATCGCTGAGATAGAACTAAAAATTCATCCAGCGTCCGGAAATAATGAAATGAGATTTCATTGCCGCCAAATGTCTTTGAAAGCTGAAAGACAATATCGATATTTTCCTGTCGGCACGCGCAGTGAAACATAACTTAATGCCCCGCCACTTTCCTTTCGCGAGGATGAAACTCCTTATGAATTGAAAGCAAATATTCTTTATCGACCTGGGTATAAATCTGCGTCGTCGTGATACTGGCGTGACCCAGAAGCTCCTGAATCGTCCGGAGATCGGCGCCCCCCTCGATCATATGCGTCGCAAAACTATGCCGGAATGAATGCGGCGTGACCGCCTTACCGGTTCCGGCTTTTAGAGCATATTTCTTGATAATTTTCCAGACACCCACCCGCGAAAATTTCTTATTTCGATTGGAAAGAAAAAGAACATCGGTTTGCGCCGTCTCCCTTATTTTTTCCCTGACTTCGGTCAGATATTTTTCGGTCGCCTGACGAGCCTGACTGCCATAAGGAACTAATCGCTCCTTTCCCCCTTTACCGATAATCTTAATAAAACCAATCTCGTCATAAATCGCCGATAATTTCAGGTTGATTAATTCCGATATCCTTATTCCGGTTCCATATAACATCTCCAGAATGGCAATATCGCGAATTCCCGGGACAGTGTTGACATCAGGCTGTGCCAGAATTTTTTCCATCTCCTCAATCGTCAGATAGTCGGGATGATATCTTGAAATTCGCGGAACGCGGGCGAATTCAAACAGATTTTCATGGACCAATTCATGCTCATATAAATATTTATAAAAACCGCGCAGCGATGATATTTTTCTGGCGATGGAAGCCGGCTTTCTGTTCTGATCATTCAGTCCTGCAATATATTCATTGACAGCCTTTCGGCGGATATTGAATTCATCGGATAATTTGAACGCCGTCCTAAATTCATTGATATCTCTTCGATATGCCGCCAGGCTGTTCTGCGACAGACCGCGCTCCAACTCCAGGTACTGCAGGTACTCCTCCAGTACCGAATCTTTCGTCATCGTTTCATTCATAATTTAATCATTATCCGGCCGCCGCCGCTACGCAATATGCCACGGTGCGTGCGCCCGCTTCGCCAATGACCTTTTGTGCTTCCCGCACCGTTGCCCCGGTTGTGATAACATCGTCAACTATCATTACCCTCTTATCCCTTAAAGTGTCGCCGAAAACTCTGAATGCGCCTTTAATGTTTTCTTCTCGTTGCTGCGGGTTGAGCCGGGTTTGATCCTTGGTTCTTCTAATCCTGACCAGAGTTTCATGGACCACCCCGACACCCAGGCCCTTTCCAATTATATCGGACAGAACGGCCGCCTGATTAAAGCCTCGATTTTTTTCGCGATAGCTGTGAAGCGGGACCGGCACTATCGCGTCGAGATCGAGCGATTTCATTTTTTCGGAATATAAATCCAATAGCCGCCCCGCCAGATCATCAGCCAGCCTCTTAAAACCATAATATTTGAATCTATGAATAATCTCTTTAAGAGGCTCGGTGAAATGACCCAGGGCGAAAACGGGCAGCGAATATTCACCCGTGCATTCGGGACAGGTCAAATTCTTCTCGAGAACTTCCCGGCAATTGGCGCAATAAGGAAATTCAAATTGCATCGTCCGCATCCAGCAGCGATCGCACACCAGCTTGTCTGTTTGTTCCATAAAGGCATCACAGCAAAGACAAACAGGCGGATAGGCAATATCAAGAAGGCCGTCGAATATCTTTCGGGCTGATTTTCTTATCCCCTCATGCATGCATTTAATTTAATTATTTTTTTGCCGGGCAAAAATAATTTTCTGTCTGAAAGAAAATGTGATTTATAAATCAAGATGTTCGATATATCTCCGGGCGGAGTCGGAAAGGTCTTTATCCGGATACATCGAGATTAATTTTTCCCAGTAATATGCGGCCTTACTTTTATTATTTATCGCCCGGTAAACAATGCCGAGATTGAAATATGCGACGGCATGCAAGGAATCGAGGGCTATCGCCTTTTCAAACATGTTGATCGCCCCATCAAAATCACCGGTCGCATGGAGACATGAACCCAGGTCGCAAACAACATCGGGATCAGTGGAATCGATAGCCAGAGCGCGACGGTAACATTCAACCGCTACCGCGTAATGACGATTATCCATAAGTTTATTCCCGAGCGCCACCAATTTATCATAATCATCTGGAAGATTCGCCGACATCTCTGCGAAATCACCGGCATTCGCCGCCGGGTTCATAGATTCATTTGACGGCTGGCCGCCGACAGCCCGTCTATCCTTGCCGATGAAAAAAACAACCGCAAATATCAGTAAAAAACCGAAAATAAACAAATAATCATAAACCGGACTTTTCCCCGCCGACGCCTTGCCGCCATTTCCCGATAAATTGCTCCCGCACGCCGGGCAATAAGCGGATCCCGTTTTTATTTCGTTTCCGCACGAATCACACTGTTTTCCATCCTCAACCATAATATCCGCCATCTGAATTAATTAATTACCCAAGCAATATACGGACAAAAAAAACGTTTACCAGAATAATCTTTATTCCTCTTGGCAACTTTTTCATAAAAAAACCGGCCCATCCCTGGGCCGGTTAAGTCCGCTAATTTCTCCCCCTCACGCCATAGCGGTGCTTATTTATTACTCATGCTTCCAATCAGTAATACTAAAAAACTGAATAGGTTGTTCCAATTATTTTTTTATTTTAAATATCAGAAACAGCCATGGCCGAATCATCGACCACCAGCCGATAAACGGTTTTATCTTACTATAGTTCTTTTTTTCTCCGGGATACGCCATCGTAATCGGTACTTCCGTCATCCGGTAGCCGCCCTTTATAAAATTATAATGGATATAATACTCCATTTCATAGCGATTCAGCCACTCCTGATCGAGATTAAAACGCCTGTCGTCGAATGGCGACAACTTGTACGCTCGATAGCCGCAGGTTATATCGGTACCCTTGTATCCTGTAAACAAATTGACGATTTTCGTAAACAGGTTTATCATGACTTTTCTAAACAGTGGAAGATTGGGCGATTCGCCGCCGGACAGATTCCGCGAACCCTGTACATAATCATAATCCTGCTCGATAATCGGCGCCACCATTCGCTCTATATGATGCGGGAGCATCTTGCCGTTGGCCGCCATGATGACGATTATTTTATAATCATTCTTCCGGCCATAATCGATAGCCTCGCGTATCCCGCAGCCTATCCCCTGATTCTGTTCGTGGCGGATAAGATAATAATCTTTCGTTTTCAAATATTCATAACTGCCGTCGGTCGAACCGTCATCGACAAATAAAATATCATACTCCCTTTTTTCCGGAAAATCCTTGACTAATTTTTTCAGTTTATCACCCTCATTGTACGAAAAGAGTGATACCAGGACTTCAGATTTGGACATTATTTTTTATCGTCTTCGGGTACGTACGGAAACCAGACATATGGTCTTGGATAGGCATCGATATAGCATTCCAGTTCGCTTACGTCCTTGATAACGCGCGCGGGATTGCCCGCCACGACTTTCATCGCCGGAACATCTTTGACGACGACCGATCCGGCGCCGATTAATGCTCCGCGGCCGATCTTGACCGCCGGTAAAAAGGTGCAGTTGGCGCCGATATGCGCCATATCTTCGACTATGGCGCCGCCGCCGCACTCTTTGTATTTGGGGCAGTTCATCGGGTGCGGGTCATCGGTAAAAACAGTGTTGGGGCCGACAAAAACATATCTTCCCAGTGTTACCATTTCCAGAAAACAACCCGAATGTATCCGGCACCCGTCGCCGATTTTGTTTTCGAATTCCAGAACCGTATTGGTCCCGACCGAAACATTGTTCCCTATAAAATTATGTTCTCTGATCGACGCCCCCTGACCGCTCTGAAAATCATCGCCGATATTGTTGCCGGCATAAATCGTCGTAAATGGCCTGATAATAGCCCCCAAACCGATGGCCAATTTTAGCTCCCCTTCTTTTGCATCGCGCGGTGGCTGACCCAGAACCGCCGGACCGTAAATGACCGATCCCATACCAATCTCGACATTGTCGTAAATTTTTACGTCCCCGATAAGCTTGACATCTTTCACAGCCTGATTACCTTTCCGCCCTGTCTTAAAGACTGATTGGCCGCTTCCAGAATACGAACAACATTATATCCGGCCTGTCCATCCGTAAGTGGCTTTCTCCTTTGAGTTATTGAATCGACGAATTCCGCCGCCACCAGATTAAGCGCCTCGGTCATCTCAATCCTCGGCGCGAGCATATCGCCGGTTCGATATTGAACCAGAAGATCGTACGCCTCCTCCCGCTTTTTAATATATTCAACACCCTTGTTGTATATTTTCACTTTCTCGGACGGCTCGACGTCATCATAGACTATCATTTTTTTCGAACCGCAAATCAGCGTCTTGCGCACTTTGACCGGCGCCAGCCAGTTAACATGAATGTGCCCGATCAGCGGTGAATCGTACATAACCGAAATATACGCTGTGTTTTCTATCTTATTCTCGAAATGCGCCACGCCGGTAGCAGAAATCGCCTTCGGCCGCTGCTGAAGCAGATGATCCATTATCGAAACATCATGAGGCGCCAGGTCCCAGATAACATTTACATCATGCTGGAACAAACCCAGATTGACCCGCACCGAATCGAAATAGTACAAATCACCCAGATCGCCGCTGTTTATTACTTCCTTAATCTTCCGAACCGCTCCGGTGTAAATAAAAGTATGATCGACCATCAGGGTCAGGCCCTTTTTCTCCGCCGTTTCAATCAGCACTTCCGCCTGTTCGGCCGTGGCCGTCATCGGCTTTTCCATCAACAGATGCTTTCCGTTTTCAAGCGCCTCCATCCCCAGTGGAAAATGCGTCAATACCGGCGTCGCAATAACGATGGCATCAATATTATTATGATGCAATATTTCGTCACTGTCTTTCGTCAAAATTTTTATATTCGGATAAAGTCGCGAAAGAAACTTCAATCTTTCTTCCCGAAGGTCAGAAACGCCGATCACCCGCGCCGTATCGCAGGCGTTAAAATTGCGGACAAGATTCGGCCCCCAATAACCGCAGCCGATTATACCGATATTTATCACATTCAACTCCTAATAATGATACAAGGCCTTGTTGGACTTCATTACCTCCAGAAAAATCCCGTACCGGCCGTACTGCCTTCCGGCCGCCGGCGACAGGTCATCCGGATTCCGTTGCCCGTTCATACCGTCTATATAATAAGAAATAACCGAATCGGACGAAAGAGGATATTTCATCCATATCCGCGGATCACCCTTTTCAACAAATCTTTCAATGGAGGTGGCGTAATAAGACATACTGGGAACATTTGCTTCATCGGGAGGTCCTGACGGATAATACCCGAAAATATCTATAAAAGATTTTTCATCCGTAATTGAATTACTCGATTGAATTTTAAAATCCAGATAGCCGAATCTATCCAAAAGTTGATTTACCGTCTGTGAGTTAAGCGGTATCGAACGCCAGTTACGCATTTCCTCCATGCCCATACCGTAGATCAATTGAAAGACATCATAAGTCGTCTTGTGATAATAAAAATCGCTCACAGGTGACCGATCAAAATAAAAAGGCGCCGTCTGGTCATTGGTCGTAAATAAAAATGGACTCTTTCGATTGTGGTTGGCTACCATATCAATCACAACCCGACATAAATCACCCGGCTGGATCCGGAAATTCTCCGGGAAATATATCCTGACACCCGCCGCCTGACCGGGATTAATCAAACGGCATTTCCATTCCGCCCAATTATCCGTTGCGACCCCGAGTACCAAAATTATCAGTGTCAACAAAATAACCGGGATACTGATCACTTTCAAGGAATTGTTTATTCCAATTTTGCCGGACAATATTTTATAAAGATAGTACGCCATTGTTAAAAATATTATGGTCTTGATAATAACAAGGACCGTCGCTCCTGCCCGGCCTCCCAAAAGACTTATCATGGGCCAAAAAGGAAAAAAGAGAATAAATCCGCCGCCTGCCAGAAACAGAATTATTCTTACGATAATCTTCCAATTATCCGCCGATTTTAACATTTCATGAGAATAATTAAATATTTTTATAATCACCAGCGACGAGGCCATCATCATTATCGGCATAGCATCCAGATTATAACGTGCCAGGGAGTGAAATATAATGTGGATTATCGTATAGTACAAAGGGATTAACAGCAGAAATATAATGCCTGTCCTGGAATCAATGAATATATAAAAAACACCAAACAGTCCCGATATGACTATTACAAAATGCACTACTGTACTCATTTTCGGGTTCATGATAAAAGTCAGGTTCATCTCATTAAACGGCCGCGACCACAATCTCGAAAATTTCTTCAGTAGAAGACGACCATATTTCAGCGGATTGTCAATGATTGTATGCGAAAGCGGCGCCAGCCAGAAATCCGGATTCACGTAATCCAGATCATAACCCCCATGAACGATCGATGAACTCGACCTGAGATTCGAAGTCGAATACTCCGGGTCACGGATTGCCGGTCGGTCGAAATACATACTTGTAAAAATAAACCATGGAACCGTCACCATCAAAAAGGGCAGCGCCGCTTTAATCAACGGCTTAATTAATTTCCGCATATTTTCCCGATTGTCATAAATAAATCCCGCCCCGAACGGAATAAAAAGCAAAACTCCCGTGGGCTTCGTCAGCACCAGCAAACCCAAAGCCAAACCGGCTAAATAAATATATTTAGGCTTCTGACTATCATACCATAGTAAGATCGTATACAACGTTATAAGAATGAAAAGTATCGTTATCTGATCCGGCGAGACCATACCGGTCAGCAATATAAAAGGTAAATAAATCAAATACATTATGCCCGCCAGAATCGCCCCCCGCTTACCGATCAACCGCACCGCAATAAGTATTAACAATAACATGCACAAACTGTCCAATATCGCGTTGGCCGTTCGCACGACGGAAAAATCACTTCCCATGTCAACCAGAAAAATAACCGCCAGATATGCCGGCAAAACCGGGCCGGATAAAAACAGGTAATGCTGCGCCCGGGCGATGGTCGGAATGTCATAGTGCAGCCATTCGATCTTTTCGCCTTTGATATATTTATCCATCGTACCGATAAAACGCGCCTGTGATGACGCCGAGTCGGCCGGCGAATCCAGCTCCGGATGACCGAAACGCTCCGAATTACTGAAGTAATGTATTAGACCGAGCGCGGCTGAGGAATAAATCCGCGCGTCCCACATGACCGGCAATTGCCGTTGTGTGTGCACATATATCAGCCTGACACCGAGGCACAGAAGAAAAAAGATTAACAAGATCTGTTTGAATTTCGCCCCGGAAAGCATCTATTCCTATGCTGGTTTGCTTTTAATCGTTCGGTACCACGCATACGTCCGGCGCAATCCCTCCCGCAACGTCACCTGCGGCTGCCAGCGCAGACGCGTCCGGGCCCGCTCGATATTCAGGACGCGCCTCCTGATATTGTCGATATCCCTGCGATCGATATGTTCATGCTTGATCTCCCCGCCCATTATCTCGTAAAGCATATTGACAATATCGACTATACTCGTCTCCGTTCCGGCGCCGATATTAAAAACGAGACCATCCGCCCGCGGCGATAATAGCGCCATTAAAGTCCCCTCGACGGCGTCATCGACATACGTAAAATCCCGTGTCTGCTGACCATCACCGTGAATCTGCGGCGCTTGGCCCTGATCGATTGACATTATGAATTTCGAGATAACACCGCAATACGGATTTGACGGATTCTGCTTCGGCCCGTAAATATTCGAATAACGAACGACCGTCACGGGAACAAAGTACGTTTCATAAAAAGCATAACAATAATTTTCGCCGGATAGTTTGGAGACAGAGTACGGCGAAAATGTCAGCGGGCTTTCGTCTTCGGTGATGGGCAATATCCGCGGATTACCATAGACCGAAGCCGATGACGAGTACACGATTCGCGTCGGCTTGGTTTCTCGGGCCGCCATCAGTACGTTCAATGTCCCGCCGATATTGACGCGGTAATCTTCCATCGGATTTTTCGTCGAAATTATGATATTCCGTGCCGCCAGATGCGCCACATAATCGGCCCGGGCCATGAGATTTCGAACCAGTTCATAATCGGTTACCGATCCCTCGACAAACTCATGAGGGATTTCGGCATCTATATTTCTCTGATCACCGGTAAAGAGATCATCCAGGACAATAACTTTGCCCCCCGCGCGGACTATCCGCCCAACAACATTGGAACCTATAAAACCGGCACCGCCAGTCACCAGAACCGTTTTTCCGGTAAAATCAATATTAATCACTACGCTCTCCCCTATTTTCGTAATTTCAACGCCAGATAAATCATCGGCCTCGCCAGTCGCCACCAATCCCGAAACGGTTTCATCTTGGTAAACTGCTTTCTGTCTCCATAATAATATATCGTAATCGGAACTTCCTTCACCCGAATACTTTTATTCTTAACCGCTTTATATAATATATATGGCTCCAGTTCGTACCTGTCAAGCCAGCTTTGTCCGATATTCATCTCCGGCTCATTAAAAATCGTCAGCCGGAAAGCCCGAAAACCATTGGTCGCGTCGGTAATGCGCCGCATGACCAAAAACGAAAAAAATGCCGAATACAGCCTGGTCGTTATTTTCCTGAACGAACGATCATTGACCACCCGCCCGCCTTTCAGCCGTCGCGAACCCTGGACAAAATCAAATTCATCTTTTATAATCGGTTCAACCACCCGACCGATTTCATTCGGCTCATGCTGATCGTCACCCGAAAGAATCACACAAATATCGAAACCGTTTTCCCGGCCAAAATTTATTCCCGTTCTGATAGCCGCCCCGACACCCATATTCTTATTATGTTTGATAACCGTCGCACCGGCCGCGTTGGCCTCCTCGGACGTTGTATCATTCGAGCAATCATCGACCACGACGATCCTGCTGACGAGCTCGATTTCTTTTACTTTTTCGACCACCCGGCCGATTTTGCCCTGCTCGTTATAAGCCGGCAGGACAACATATATATTATCCTGATTGGTCATTTCCGCTTTTTTCGAGAGCTTCTTTTCGCAGCTGGCCTAAGGACAATCCTTCTTTATAAAGAAAATAAAAACCCATCAGCGTAATCGGGATAAACTGCGCCGCATGAAGGACCAGCGCGCACGAAACCGCTTCGGAAGAACTTGTTCCGATACCGTAGTAGCCCAGCGTCAGTACCACGCCGGCGTGATAGACTCCGATAAAACCGGGTGATGACGGTATTAAGATTGAAATCGAAACCACTACCAGCAGCACATATGAAGCCGATAACGGAAGGTTATATGGCGGTTTATCCAGTCCGAAGGCATAGAAAACAAAAACATTGGAGATTCCCATCGCCAGCCAGAGAAGAATTGTGTGCACCGATACCCAGAATGTGCAGTGCCAGCTTTTCAGGAACATCAACCCTTTGGAAAATTTAATAACCGTATTATGAACAACTTCCTTGATTTTATCCGGAAGAAAGAACAGGTATCGCGTCAGGAGTTTACCGGCTCCCTCCGGCCTCATCACCAATCCCACGGCGAATATCAATCCGAAGATGGCCACGCCCAGAGACAACGCCGCGCCCAGCTTAAACTTTTCATCGAATTTTGTAGGAATAAACCACAAAATCACCGCCAATATCGTGAGCAGCGCCAGCAAATCAAACACCATCCGTTCAACGAAAATTGTCGCCAGAGAAGCCGATTTGGTGACTTTCTCATTGTTCCGCGCCAGAGCATAGGCCCTGACAAACTCGCCCAATCTCAACGGCAAAACATTATTGGCCATGAACCCGATACATGTCGCCGACAATAATTTTTTGTACTTCGGCGCTCCGATCGGCTTAAGCATATATTTCCATCGTTCGGCGCGCTGAAACATGGCCAGAATGACCAGACACATATTCGGCAATAGCCAAAAATAATTGGCACCTTTTAGTGCCCCCACTAATTCGCCGAAATTAACGTTCCTGAAAATGATAAAGACCAGAACGACGGAAATAAGCAGACCGATTATAACCGATAATAATTTCTTTTTGGGCATTATTCTTTATCTCTGAGATGCGACCTCTTCCAGAATAGTCAGGAATTTATCGGCGGCATCGTCCCAATCGAATTTTTTTACCCATTCCATACCGCCCTTTTCCAGCCGTGAACGCGTATCCTCTTCGGTCAGAATTTTCACCAGTTTTTCAGCCAGGTCATCAATCCCGCCATATTCATATAAAAAACCTGTCTGATTGGGCTGTACCGAATCCCGTAAGCCGGGAGAATTGGCCGCAATAACCGCCGTCCCGCAGGCATTCGCCTCGATATTCGTCAGCCCCCAGCCTTCTTTCAACGAAGGATAAACGGCCACATGACTGCGCCTGAGAATATCAACCTTTTCTTCCCTACTGACGAAACCGGGAAAATCGACCCGATCTCGAATCTTTAATTTCCCCGCCAGTGATTTCAACTCCCGGAGATAATCGCCCGCTCCGACTATTTTTAGCTGCGCCTCCGGCACTGCTTTCAGTACCTTCTCGAAAGCAATAATTAAATCATCAATCGACTTATATTTCTTAATGCGACCCAGGTACAAAACCGTCGGCTTTTTATATTTGGATATGCTCGGATCGAAATTATAGGTACCTTTATCAATCCCGCAATGAACAATCGATATGTCATCCCGATCTACTCCGCGCGCCGCGATATCATCGGCGGTCGATTCCGATATGACATTGAACTTCCGGCCCTTATAAATCCACACCATCGGCCTTTCGGTCAAATATATATAAGTGCCCAGTAAAAAATTGATTTCCTTAAAAACCGTCGTGGCGAACAGGTGCGGCACGACCACAAGCGTCGGCAAATTCAAATAGAGCGGCGTATAAAATGGAATTTTATTGATATCTTCAACCAGTACATCAAAATTATTTTCCCTGACCAATTTCCGAAGTGTAAACGGAGCAATCAGATTAAAATTATAGCGGTTGCCGCGCCTGATTATTCTTATTCCCTCGATAGTTTCCTCCGGTGATGATGAATCGTAGCCGGAACAAAATAAGGTCACCCGGTGACCTTTTCTCGCGATTCGCCGAAGCAATTCCTCGAGATGTACTTCGGCGCCGCCAGCCTGTGGGTTACTCAGGTCCTGCCAGTTTAGCGCCAGTATATTCACGATCATCGTCCTTCGAGCGTATCTTTGGCGGGATTGACCGACTCTATCTGTTTTAAAAGTTCCCGAGAGTCCGAATCCTCGGGATGTCTCGCTACCCAATCGGTGACAAGGACTCGCAGCCTGCTATACTCTTTATTATGATACAACGTTGTCGCCAACGCCTGAAAGGCATTGACATAATCGGGATACAGTTCATGCGTTCGTTCCAAAACCTGAATTGCTTCATCCACACGTCCCGCCATTCGGGCCGACAGCGCCCAGTTATAATACAGTACATTTTTATTTTCGACCGGGGCGTTTCCAATAAACGTTTCCAGCGTGTCAAGGCGGCCCATTTCACCCAGCATCTGCGCCGTATAAGCATATATATCGAATGATTCCGGTAGAATCTTCAAACCCTTTCTGATATGCTCCAATGCCCCGTCGTAGTCTTTGGCTTTACGAAGCGAATCGGCCAGTAACAAAAATCCCTGTGCATAATTGTTTATCAACCGTCGCGTGCTTTCGCTCTTATAAATCGTGGGATCGGCCACGCCCCGATATTCAAAATCGTCCTCATACAACCGCCGGGTTAAATCGTAATTCATTTGATCCTTACCCTCTTTCATGGATAAACGGTAGACCATACCCTCGAGTACCAGCAGATCCTCAATGGATCTTCCTCGATACCGGCGGTTTTCTTCCGATACCGTTACCGCAAAAGTGATCGGTACCTCCCAGTTATTGTCGTGTATAACACGATCCAATAATAGATCCTGGATGCGATGTCTGGTGCCGTCCCGATCCTGGTACGGCCTCAGGGCCTCGATTTGCATATCGGTCATTTTAATCGGAACATTGAATTTATCACGCAATTGTTTTATATACCAGTCGGTATTGGCCAATGATAAATTCACCACTCTAATATCCCGCCGGATTCCGTACACCTCCTGAATACACCATGTCGGAAAGGTATCATTATCACCGTTGGTAACGAATATGGCGTTCTTCCCGTTCGATTTAAAATAATTATTGGCATAATCGTACGCTATGTAGTTGCGTGAACGATCATTATAAAAATAGTTGGTCTTAAGAGGAATTATCGGCATCAGTACCAGCAGAGATGAAATCCCGAAGGCCGCCTTCTGCAAACCGGATCCGAAATTCCTGAACGTATCCCGTACCAGGTCGATAAACGCCGCAATGCCTAATCCGATCGCCAGGCCGAAAAATACGAACCCGGGCGTGAAAAAATAGTCGCGGTCGCGCACTTCAAGATAATCGGCGCCCGTCACCGGATTTATCCGCGTCCCGTCGGCGAAATTCATGTACAGTACAATTCCCAGGCAGCATAATAGAACCACTACAAAAAACGGCAGACCGATATCAGGTTTTCGCCGGATCGTCTCCCAGATACCGAATAAACCCAGAATCAGCATTATGAAAAATCTTCGCCCGTGAGTCCCGTACTGTTCCTTGAAGAAGTACCAGAAACCCATCCGCCGGTGATTGCCGAATTGATTTGCCCATTCCGCACGCCTTACGAACATGCGGTCCACCATCGACTGCGAACCGTATTGTTTGCGCTCCAGGTACCCCACCATCGCCGCAAACGACCGGGAAGGATTGTTCTCATCGATATCCGGATTATGCGCCGAGCGAATGGGAATAAATACATGGACTGAGAAACCCATAATACCCAGAAGAATAATCGCTATCGCCGTTTTCCACGTCTTGTCATTCAATTTTATCCCGATAATCACAATTCCAATCCCGCCAATCAAAACACCCCAAACCATCTGCCAGAAACCGAGAATAATAAGCGAAATCGCCCCGATACCGATCAACACCAGCCAGTTTATATGCCGCCATAAAATCAATGCCAGACCTATCGTCATCAGACCCGAGATGAACAGAAACGCATGGTAGCCGCTGAAAATCGAGCCGATGCCGAACAGCAGGCCGGGCGCCAGCGAATAAACGCCCGGTATCAGCCATGTCTCGGCCTCTTCACCTTTTTGCCGGTGCGCGTAATAATTTCCGAAACAATACAACCCCCAGAGAATCAAAGCGGCAAAGCCGATCCAGCCGATCGGGAATGATCCGATACCGGCCGCCGTGTCGGACGTCCCGGATTCCGAAAAATTCCTGACGAAGGCATCGATAATGATAAAGTACAATGGATATAGCGCCACTGCATATAGACCAATCGCGATTTTCACCTGACGCGTCATGATGTTCATGATGATGGCGTGAAATAGAAATAGTACAAAAAGTATCAGAACCGGCAGGTAATAGGCGACTTCGCCGGGCCGCGACGACAAATGAAATATCAGATATAACTCGACTATGAAAAAGAGTGCCACCGTCGCCCACTGTCGCCCGCCGGCCCCTTTTTTCAGAATAAAATAAAGTCCCAAAATCGGGATAATGGCGAATAATGTCAGATGTATCCCCACGCCCAACATCGCCAGATAAGAAATCAACAACAGATATCTCCCGCCCTTCGGCGTCTCCTTGGCGTCGAAATACTTCAGCGCCAACCAGTAGATGATCAGCATCAGCATCATCGTCGGTGCGTAAACCTCGGCCTCAACCGAATTGCCCCAGTTGGTATTGGAAAAAGCCATAAACAATGAACCGGTTATACCGCCGATGTAAATGATTATCTTATTATATATATTCTCTCGATCTCTGTACCAGAATCGAATCAGCCGCACCGTCACCAGATAACCGAACATGGCTGCCATGGCCGAACTCACTGCCGAAAATAGATTGACCCGCGCGCCGATATCGACCGCGGTCGGAAAAAGAGTAAAGATTCTGCCGATAATAACGTATAACGGCGACCCCGGCGGATGCGGGATGCCGAGGATATATGAGCATGCGACGAATTCACCGCAATCCCAGAAAGAAAAAGACGGCGCTTTTGTCAGGTTAAATACAATAAATGTAAAAAGAAAAACAAAACCGGCCAGAACCGAGTTTATCTTATCGAAGCCTTTTGCCTGGCCGATTCCTTTGGCCTTATCGAAGCCGCGCGGTTTATCGTAACCCGATTTATCGCTGTCGTTATCAGTCCCGCTCAACTTATCCTCAAGATGCTATTTTTAAGCTAACTCCTTATACAAAACAGACTTTGAATATAATCAAAATTTTATTTTTGTCCAGTTAGAAAAATATGCTTAATAGAATAAGCGTAGGTTGGAATCTCCGAAGGAGTTCCGACTTTTTCTTAAACCGGCGGCGACCAGCGAAGGTCAATTCCGACCTACGATTCCCAAACCTTTTTGGGTAAAGGCAATTTTAATATCGTTGACAAACAGAAAATAAATTCAATCTGTAGGTTAAGGACAAAATTGGATTTGCTTGTCGCATCAGATATTGCCCCGATTTATCGGTGTATAACCTGACACTATTTTTCTTGCTCTTTTTCCTTCTCTTGCTCGTGCAGGACTCTATCCAGGATGCCGTTCACGAATGACGCCGATTCAAGTGTACTGTATTTCTTCACCAGCTCAATCGCTTCATTAATCGCCACTTTTACCGGGATATCCGGCATAAACTGCACTTCACATATCGCCATCCGCAGGACATTCTTATCCACCACCGCGATTCGTTCCAGCTTCCAGTTCGTCGCCAGCGACTCGATACGTTCGTCGATTTCGTTGAGATTTTTCATGACTTCGTCGAACAGACGCTTCGCGAATAGAAGCGTCTTCTCGTCCAGCCCGCCTTTTTCTATAATGGAGTATTTAATCTCCTCTTCCGTCAGCTCACGCAGCTCGCAGGCGTAAAGAGCTTTCAGGACGTATTCGCGCGCGCGCCGTCGGTTGCTCATTGTTTGGCCAGTTCACGATACAAATTGGCCATCTCGATTCCGGCCTGGGCCGCGTCCCATCCCTTATTCCCGGCTTTTGTCCCCGCCCGTTCAATCGCCTGTTCCAGCGTATCGGCCGTTACCATTCCATAAATAACCGGCATCCCGCTCCCCAGAGCGACTTTGGCGATACCTTTCGAAGCCTCATTGGCGATATAATCGAAGTGCGGCGTATCACCCTTGATTATTGCGCCCAAACACAAGACCATATCATACTTCTGTGCCTCCGCCATTTTACCGGCGGCATAGGGTATTTCAAAAGCGCCCGGAACCCAGGCGATACTGATATCGGATTGAGCCACCTGATGCCGCTTCAGGCAATCCAGCGCTCCTTCCAGAAGTTTGGACGTCAGGAGATTATTAAACCGCCCGACGACGATCCCTACCTTCAATCCGGAACCGTTTAAGTTCCCGGCAATTTCTTTGTAACTCATTTTTATCTCCTACAGCGTTGATAATAAATGTCCCAGTTTATCGCGCTTGGTTTCTAAATATTTTAAATTATGCTTCGTTGGTTTACACTGCAACGGCACACGATCGGAAATTTCCAGACCGTATCCGCCCAGACCGACGACTTTTTTCGGATTATTGGTCATCAGCCGAATCGAACTCAAGCCCAGATCGACAAGAATCTGCGCTCCGACACCGTAATCGCGAAGGTCGGCTTTGAATCCCAGATCATTGTTGGCCTCAACCGTATCCTTACCCTGATCCTGAAGTTTATAGGCGCGAATCTTATTGGCCAGACCGATTCCCCTGCCCTCCTGACGCATATAAAGCAGCACCCCCAGTTTTTCCTTTTCAATCATCTGCAGCGCCGCCGCTAATTGATCCCCGCAGTCGCACCGCGCCGAACCGAAAACGTCCCCGGTCAGACATTGTGAATGAACACGGACTAAAACATCCTTTTTCCCCGCGATATCACCTTTTACGACCGCCAGATGATGATGATCGTCATATCGCGAATTGTACAGATGAAGTTTGAAATGCCCGTACTTCGTGGGGAAATCGACCACTTCCACTTTTGAGATCATTTTTTCATGATGGCGACGATACTCGATCAGATCCTGAACCGTAATCAGCTTCAAATCATACTCGTCGGCCATTCCACGAAGCCGCGGCAGCCGTGCCATAGTACCGTCATCATCCATTATCTCACACAGAACACCGATCGGCTTCAAGCCGGCCAGTCGCGCCAGATCGACCGTCGCTTCCGTATGTCCGGCGCGCGTCAACACCCCTCCCTGGCGGGCCTGAATGGGAAAAACATGCCCCGGTCGACAGAGATCCTCCGGATTCGTTTTTTCATCCACTATGAGCTGAATTGTCCGCGCCCGATCGGCTGCCGAGATTCCGGTCGTCACACCGCTGCAGGCATCGACCGAGACCGTAAACTTCGTCCCGTGCAAGGCGGTATTCGCCTCCACCATCGGGTGCAGCTTCAACCGCTCGATTCGGTCCGGGATTATCGGCGTGCAGATCAAACCGCGACCATGCACCGCCATGAAATTTATCGACTCCGGTGTGACTTTTTCAGCCGCCATGATAAAATCGCCTTCGTTCTCGCGATCTTCGTCATCGACCACGATTACCATCTTACCACTTTTGATATCTTCTATAGCATCAGGTATCGAATCGAATTTTGTCATTGCCTCTCCAACTGATGAATTACCATCCACTTTCGATTAATTTATTCATAATTATGTCGCTTTTCCCATTCCTCTTAATAAACTTCGCCACATATTTACCCAGAATATCAAACTCCAGATTGACATCGTCATGCTCTTTAAATCCGCTGACGGTGGTCGCTCCTTGCGTAAACGGAATCAGATTGACCGTAAAAGTATCCTTATCAATTCGATTAATAGTCAGGCTTATCCCGTTTACAGCAACCGAACCCTTCTCAACTACGAAATCGTCGTAAGACTCCGGAAATCGCACCCTCATCTCGATTGAGTCGCCGATTTTTTCCAGACCGCTTATTTTGCCCGTACAATCAACGTGTCCGTTGACAAAATGCCCGCCGAGTCGGCCCGACGGTTGAAGCGCCCGCTCCAGATTGACCCTGTCTCCGGTCTTATAGTTTTTCAAAATCGTCAACCGTACCGTTTCCTGCGACGCTTCCACTGTGAAACCATCCCTGTCGAACTCAATCAAAGTCAGGCAGCAACCGTCAACCGCAATCGACTCACCCAAGACCATATCATCCGACAATTTATCCGGTGCAATGGTCAGGATCTTATAATTGCCCCGGCTTCTAATCTTCTTAACCGTCCCGATTGTCTCTATAATACCGGTAAACATCTTCTACCTCTCCGGATAACCGATAAACAACACATCCGGCGCATAAGTCTCGCAATCATATTCAAAATCTTTAAACATTATTGCCTGTGAAATTGTTCGGATATTCAATTCACCCACGGAGCTGATACCGTTGCCGACAATTTTCGGCGCAATGCCCAGATAATGTTTATCGACCAGTCCGGCCTTTATAAATGACGTCGCAAGTGTTCCACCGCCCTCGACAAGCAGCGATGTTATTCCGAATTGACCCGCCTTATCCAGCAAATCATCAAGCGACAGTCCATCTTTATTTTCTCGAATTGTCCACACAATCAGATTTTTCGATTTGATCTTATTTGACGACTTTTCAGTCGTCGCCAATATCGTCCGGGCGTCATCATTATTCCTAAACAGATTCAATGAGCTTGAGAAGTTTGCCTGCCGCGAGACAATAATTCGATATGGATTTTCTCCGCGCACCGAACGGACGGTGAGCTGCGGGTCGTCAGTGCGAACCGTCCCGCTGCCGACCGCAACGGCGTCGTTTTCGGCACGCAGCTGATGCGCCAGTTTGCGGGCTTTCACACCGGTAATCCATTTCGAGTTTCCGTCGGTCGTCGCGATTCGGCCGTCAAGGGTCTGTGCCGTCTTTAATGTCACAAATGGCCGGTCGGTCTTGATATATTTCAGGTACACCTCATTCAGCCTTTGCGCTTCATTCTTGAGTATTCCTGAAGTAACGCTGATTCCCGCTTTTCTTAATTGAATCGCCCCCTTACCGGCCACAAGCGGATTGGGATCTTTAATGCAAAAGACGACTCTTTTTATGCCCGCCTTTATTATTTCACCGGTGCACGGATGGGTGCGGCCATAATGACAGCATGGCTCCAGGTTGACGTACAAAGTCGCATTTGCGGCCTTTCGACCGGCCGCCGTAAGAGCCAAAACCTCGGCATGAGCCGAACCCGCTTTTTTGTGATACCCCTGACCGACAATGCCGCTATTTTTTACTACCACTGCTCCCACCAGCGGATTCGGTGACGTCCGCCCCCGGCCCTTCTCGGCCAATCCAAGGGCCAATTGTAAAAACTTCTTGTCGTTTTCAGAGGCCATTAAAAAACCCCAAAATATTTCGGGGCATACGATACAGACGGACAGAACTTACCGTTATCAATTCTTCTCCCATCCGGACTATACCGTCGGCATCGGAATTCCACCGATTCAGCAGGTTTTCACCGGCTCACGGGCTTTCACCGCCGGTCGAGGAATTTCGCCTCGCCCCGAAGAATTCAGCATAATATACGCAATGATACCACGAATGCAAGCGGAAAATGAGATAAAAATGAGTGATATAAAAACAGGCGGGGATTTTATCTGATAACGAAACGGCCGGGACTCTGTTACCCGGCCGCAAACAACGACGCGATTTCTATAATTCTATTCTCGAACCAGCACTTTTTCCGTCTCGTCAGTCAGAAGCGATATCATACGGTTGGTTGATTCTTCCAGCGTATTAATTATTCTTCCGGCTTCATGTGTATCACTTAGGCCTTTCAACTTGAGCAAATCCAGCGATCCTCTCATATTGGTCAGCGGTGATTTCAGCTCCCGACGGATGTCCGCATCAATCGGCCTTTCAAATTTACCCGCCCTGTCGTCTTCTCTGCCCTTCATTATGGCCCGGCTCAGAGAGAATATTTTTACCGCATCGCCGATTCTCGTCGCGATTTCCTTACAGAAAGTTATAGTCGCCGGCTTATATGAAAACCTGTCCCAATTACGCATTTCACCAAGCGTAATCAATCCGTAGGTAATACCATTGACGACAATTGGCACTATCAATGCCGACTGCATCTTCTCAAAAACCAGAGCCCCTGCCTCATTGATATTCATAAACGTTTCCGGGTCCTTCTGATTTATCAGAAGCGGCCGATTTTCCTCTATGGCCATTTGATGCCACGGAGTCATTTCTTTCGAAATACCCGCCTTGTCCACACGAATATCTTCAAAAGCCCGCACGCTTTTCAGCGATCGCGTAAATAAATCAGTCCTGGTTTTATTTAGTACACTGATTCGAACCATCGTCGTCCCGATATTTTCGATTAGTAAATCGGTCGCTGCCTTCAAAACCGACTCCATGTCGCTGCTGTTCTGAACGATTGAATCAAAAGCGGCAATGGCGCCAAGAAAGCGATCACGTTCATATATGGTCTGACGGGCGATTTCACTCTCCACCGCTGCCGCCATTATCGAGGCCAGCATTTCCGCCCGATGCTGATGGCGCCGTCCGAAAAATCGTGCTTTCGGATGTCCCAATGTTATAACTGCAATAATTCGATCGTAATTAATAATCGGTACGGCCAGTAAACAGCGCTGCCCACAGCTGGCGAACAACGAGTCCACGTTATTTTTCGAATCCGACCCTATATCTGCAATCAGCAAACCCCGGCGGTTGGCCAAAACCGCTTCTATCTGAGTATTCTCAATCGGCAAACAAGCGCCGTTCTCCAGAAGAATTCTGCGATCCATACCGACCGTATATCGCCTTAAATTTTTACGATGTTTATCAAGTACCGCCAGTGAAAAATATTCCGCACCCGATGCCCGGTTAAACAACAGATGAAAGTTCTGTATATTGCGCCTGACGTCCTTTCGCATTGATATAATGCTTTGCATCTGCCGTAAATACTGCAGACTCTCTTCGGTGTAAATCTGTTTGTGTCGGAGAAACTGGGATTTCAGACGATACGATAAAGTCCGCTCGATTTTTTCCAGCGCCATACGGTCATCGGCGCTCACTTCTTCGTCCTCTTCTCTCCAGAATAAAATCACCGCTTTAAGACGACCGTCTATTTCTATAAGAAGCGGAAATGTCGTACCGAAAACATTGTCTACATCCTCCAGAACTGATAAAGCCGTTCCGGGTTCGAATTGAAGTTTCTCCAGCTTTTTTGAGCTGTTTTTCGGATCGTTCAAATTGCTGCAAATAAATCTCCCCCGCTTGTGATTCAGTCGATAAACCGCCGAACCGGAAAACCCAAAACCCTTACATATCGATTTCGGAATGCGCTCGAATAGATTATTTATTTCGTTTGCCTGGATTATTTCAAGAAATATCTCCTGAATAAGCAGAGACTGCTTCGCCCTGCCATTATCGTCATCTTTTGCCCGCCGCTTCATCGGCAGCCAGATCGAAACCCCGGCAATCATCAGCGCAATACCGGTCACGATGCCGATCGCCTCCGAAAGATCGAAGTAAATATTCTCGGATAAAAAAGGCACCGTGTCGAATAATCCCTGATGATTCAGCAATCGCAGAAGGGAAGCAAAGAATAGAACGGAAATACCCGAAACCGTGTACCGGTAGCTTTCCCTGTTTTCGACAAATGCCCTTTCTTTGATTCTCACCAAAAAGATAAAAAGAAGCACAAAAACCAGGGTAAAAAACATATCTAATATAAACTGTGTCATCACCGCGCCTCGTGCGTTATAAGCTCCTGATATAGAAACACTTGCTATATGTACATTACTTCGGCAATTTGGATTAATTCCCTTAATATCATTCAATTTCTCATAAAGCCGGAATCTGTCCCATATTTGTGGGATAACCCCCACTATCTTTACGCCGTTTTTTCTCCACGGACTATATTTCGGGTATTATAAACGCTTTAAAGACAATCTCTTGCCTGCAGATAAACATTATGGCATCCGGCTTGCATAATCGACCGGGCAACTGGATATGAAATAATTAACTGCTCGCCTTAAATGAGGGAGGAAATATGAAAAAATTCTTTTTCAATCTGGGACTTCTGATCATAGGAGTCATTCTTTTGGCCGTCATCGTCTGGCTTGGATGCTCCAAATCACCCGTATCACACGAAACTTCCGGAGATATTTCGGCGATGAGCCTCACCTCGTACTTCCCGCTGACGAGTGGGACCAATCTGGATTTTCGTGTCATCGATAACTCCACCGGCGATACCACCCGGCAAAGATACATCATCGGCGGTTCGATACCTTACAGCAGTACCCAGACTATATTCACCTGGCTTAGTTTCGACGTCGATCATCCCTTTTATACCGACACCGGCTACCTTTGCCTTGATGACGATGTCCTGTACTACTACGATGATCTATACTCGAGACCGGAGGCAATCCTTTCGACGCCGTTTACGGTCGGCAAAACATGGCCGCGGTTCACCACTTCCAAGGGGATTCTGGACAGCGGAGCTGTCATCGATATTAACTACGGATACAATTATATCAAATATTCCGACTCCGGATTATCAGGTGGTAATGGTGGTCCGGGCGACTATAATCCTTACGACGGCTTAAATCCAATTACCGGTGGCGGCGGATCGTTCAAAAACTTCCCGTCCTCCGGCAGCAATAGCTACGAGATTTGCACCATTGAAGATATCACCCTTACCAGCGGCATTACCTATCATAATTGCATAAAAGTCGGCAGCGAAAATGGTGACTATGATTATAATTACTGGTATGCTCCCGGTATCGGTCTCGTCAAATATATCCTTGGCGAAAATTCCGATGTCTACCCGGACGGAAAGGTCGTCGGCGAAAGAGTTCCGGGGTGGAACTACTAAGACCTCAGTGGTATCATCTGCTTGACTGAACGGCTGGGCGGTTATCTCACCGCCCGGCCGTCTTTATATGTCTGCGGAGTGAACCCGGAGTATAAACATCTCTATCTGAAATAAATTTATGAACTAACCGACCGGGAATGATTTCAAAATAACGATTGAATACTTCAATTCGCCGACTTTCCTTCCTATTATAAATTTCTTCTCCGGCCAGCATCGGTATATCGGCCGGGCGCGGATCCTGCTTCATCTCTTTTAAGGATTCATAAAGAACGACATTTTTCAGCCCGGCATCACGAGCCGCTTTCAGCAGTACTGTCGTTCCGATTTTATTTATAAAAACATCCGGCCCGACACTATCCGCTCCAATTAAAAAATAATCAGCGCCATGCATCAATTCCGGAAGCAGCATATCGACACAAAATTTCGTGCGAATACCCGATCCGGACAGATACTCCGCCATTCGCCTTCCCTCCATCGCCGGCCGCGCCTCCGAGATAACAACAAATTTTAATTTCCTTCGATAATGCGCCAGGACTTTTTTGACCAATCCGGATTGGCTGTACGTGACTACTCTAATTTTCCTGCCGAAAATATATCGACTATTTTTTATAACCCTCTTATCGATATCGTGAAATTCAGACAGAATCGTCTCTATTCCCTCGGCAATCTCTTTCCTATTTTTCTTTTCAGGATTATATTTGGCCAGTATTCGTTCGACCTTCTTAAGGCCGTTTCCAACCAGCGCCATTGAAGAAAACCTGTTGCTCACAACTCCAATAAATTTATATATATGAGAAAACCGCTTCTCTGTAAATCTCTCCTGCCTTAAATTTTTAAGGATATATTTTAGAGCCGACTCAAAGATTTCCGAGGAACCCGAATAATTATCGTTCAATATATTTTTCTCAACCTGACTGGATGTCATCGACAGACTTTTTTGTAATTTTTAAAATGAAGCTTGGCAATTTTGCCCAACTCGTCATGACCGTATTTTGCGATAAATTTCCGCGCCGCCTCATCGACATTACTCCCGGCCCCTTTCGGCAGCGTCACGTCATACAAATCCGACAGCCTTTTCATATACTGAATATATCCCGCGCGAGCAAGAATGGATCCGGCCGCCACCTGGACTATCGTTTCGGCCCTTACCTGCTGATGAAGTTTGATATTACGCCCGTTTTTCATCAGCGCCTTTTCGATAAAATCGGAACGGCCGAATTTATCCGACACCGCCAGATCGAATTGGTTGGCGGCTGCGATATTTTCGATAATCCGACTGTGCCCCCACGCCAGTAGCTTATTGAGATTTCCGATTTTTTTGTAAAGCTGGTTGTATTTTTCGGGGCCGATAACGACAATCGAATGGACGAAATTGTCCTTAATCCAGCGGCTCAACTCGAGTATCCGACCGTCTGATATTTTTTTCGAATCCCTTACTTCTTTTTTCCGGAGTGACTCCGCGCCCTTTTCATCGGCCAGGACCCCCCCTATAACCAGCGGTCCCAAAAAGTCCCCCTTGCCCGATTCATCTATGCCCAGAACGCGAGTAAATTTCTCTATCTCAATTTGACCGCTCAATATACTCACCGGTTCGAGTGTCGACTTTTATCCGGTCACCTTCTTTGATAAACATCGGAACCTTCACTTCCAAACCACTGGCCACCTTGGCCGACTTCATCACGTTGGAAACCGTATCACCCTTAATGGCCGGCTCGGCCCAGGTTACATCCAGAATAACCGATGCCGGGAGCTGCACCGAAATCGGCCGGCCCTCGAAAAACATTATACTGTATTCGTCGTTTTCGATAAGATACCAACGCGAATCACCCAACGATTCGGCATTGACTTCAAATTGATCAAATGTCTTGGAATCCATAAACGCGAACGAATCTCCCTGCGAATACAGATATTGCATTTTGCGTTCTTCCATATCCGGCTCATCGAACGATTCAGTCGTCAGAAACGATTTTTCGATAACCTGTCCCGTCAGTAGTTGCTTAAGCTTCGCTTTAACGTGCGGTCGGCCCCGGCCCATCTTGACATGTTGAAAATCAACTATCAGATAAGGGCTCCCTTCATACATCAATTTTAAACCCTTCCTGAAATTACTGGGAGAAATCATCCTGCCTCCATTAAGCTTTTGGGATGGAATATAGATAATCACACCGAAAAGGCAATGACTTTATGAAACTACCTGGCGGATATGCTTCTCTCGGTCTATTTTCTCCTGCATTACCGCCTCCGGCAGAGAAATAGTAAAGGTCGTTCCCTTACCCGGTATCGAGTCGAAAGTCAGCGTCCCCTTATGAAGCGCGATTATTTTTTGCGTCAGCGGCAGGCCCAATCCGGCTCCGGACGGGCTGCCGGAGAAAAATGGCGTGAATATTTTATCCCACAGCTCGTCCGGAATCCCCGAAGCCTCATCAATAATATGCAATCGGCAGGTCGCCCGGACCGCTTCAATCCTTATCCTTACCTGACCGTTCAGTCCTTCATACGCCGAACAGGCATTATCGATTAAATTCCCTATCGCCTGTTTTAACAATAACTCATCAGCCCGCAGGATTAACTCACCGGCCGATCCTGAATCGATTATAACATCTATATTTTTATACTTTTCAGATACCGCCGCGCCAATATCGGCCAGTAATTTATTCAACTCGAATCTTGATTCGTTTAATTGCAGCGGCCGTGCAAAATCAAGAAACCGCTCCATCAGCTCTTCCGCTTCGTGCGACTCCTTTAGCAAATACTCGATATTCCGTTCGATTATCTCCTGACCCGCCGCCTTTTTCCTGATAATCCGGCCGAATCCTACTATAGCCGCGATCGAATTACGCAGTTGATGCGCCAATCCCCCCGACATCTCGGAAAGTAAGTCCATACGCCGGTTAAGCTCCCTCTCTTTCTGTCTGAGCTCAGCTATAATCTTCTCGTACGAAGATATCAACTGCGCGACTTCATCATCACCCGATATATCCAGCCTCCCCGATTCTTCGGCCTTTTCTCTAAGCCGTTTAAACGGGTCAATAACCTGCCTGAAAAACTTCGCGGCGACATACAAGATTATTATCAATCCAAGAACTCCGAAAAATATCAAAATCCGTTCGACATTTTCAAGCGAACCGGCAACGTGGCTGTCTTTTGACACGATGACCAGATATTTCGACCCGATATAGACGAACGGGTAATATAAAGCGAAACGTTTATCGCCGCTTACATGATAAAAAACGCTTTCATTCGACAGCACCGGGCTTAAAGTCTCGGACGTAATTTCACTGTCGAGGTTTAAAAAAGCGGAATCCAATTTCTGATTTTTCTGGATCGCCAGAACGCGATTATAATTAAGGTGAATTACATTGACATCGGCCAGGGCGTAATCGGCGATTATGGAAGAAACTACCGAGTCGGGCAGTCCGACGGCACCATATCTGGTGATACTATTGGCCGTCTTAACCGCCGCTTCGCTGAGTTCATCTTTTAGCTGCTTTTCCAGTGACCTTTCGACTCTGAATATTGTATAATGCGATGCGAAATTCAGAATCAAGAGCACCAGCACGATCAGCGCCAGCCCAAGCCTGATTTCGAATTGAAACTTCCCTTTTTTCATCCCTATTATTCTTATTCGCGTAGGTCAGGAGCCCCGCGCTCCTGACGTGTAGGGCAGGTCTCCTTGAGACCCGCCGTCTTCATGCGCAGACGTATAAAGCAGATCTGCCCGAGACCTGCCTTTTTAATATCTCTGCAGGGTCGCAGACTCCCACCCCACCCTTCTTTTGTCGGCACAATATGGCTTAAATTAAATCTGTTGAGGGCGGCAGACATCCTACTCTGCACCCGGATTGTTCAGTAGTCCATCCGCCCTGCGACCGGCTCGAAGGACGAAGAATTGAATGAAGATTTCAAAACCGCCCCCGAAGACTCGGGCGACGAGGCGCAATGTCCTAGACACCCAAAAACGTATTCAGATAATATGAAATGATTTTATCACCGTACACGATCGCCACCACCGCCGCTATTGCAAGAAACGGCCCGAATGGTATTACCCGCTTGGCGCGAAGCTCCCGCGAGAAAAACATCAGGATGATCGAAATAACCAATCCGATAACAGCGCTGGCGAAAAATATAAAGACAACTTTCTGCCAACCGAGAAACGCCCCCAGCATCGCCGCCATCTTGATATCCCCGCCGCCCATACTCTCTTTTTTGAACAATCGATCACCCAGCTCGGCAATCAAATACAGAACAGCTCCTCCGACCACCAGTCCGATCGCCGATTCAATAATCCCGATGCCACCCGGTACCAGCGATATTCCCAATCCGATAGCCATCCCCGGAATTGTAAACAGGTCGGGGATAATTTGAAAATCAAGATCGATAAAAAAGATAGCAATCAGTATCGACGATAAAAATGAAAATGCAAAAAAATGTAGGTTTATACCATAATTCCAGAAAAAGAAAACATACGCCAGGCCATTGAGCAGCTCGACAATCGGATAACGAATCGAAATCCGTTTCTTGCACGACCGGCATTTACCACGCAGAATCAGATAGCTCAGCAGAGGGATATTGTCATAGGATTTTATTCTCGCTTCACAGTGCGGACAAAACGAACGGTTGAAACTGAACTTTTTCTGCCTCGGAATCCGGTAAATCAATACATTCAGAAATGACCCGAATGAAATTCCGAGCAGAAAAATGCAGATATATATCAAATTTATTTCCATCTGTCTATTTATCGACTTAATGAAATATTATCTGAGTTCACCCAGAAGATTCATCACCAGCGCCACCGCCACCGGCGAGGCATTCTCCGTCCTGAGCACCCTTTGCCCCATCGAGACAATCTCGCAATTATTCTCCCGCGCCGTTTCTATCTCCGATCTTGAGAAACCGGATTCCGGGCCGATCAATATGGTCACCGCCTCTATGCCCGACGCGATTTTAACATCGGATATGCTTTTATCGGCGAACGACGGGTCAAAAAGAATTTTCCGGCCAAGTTTCTCCGGACCTAAAAACAGACTCACGAAATCATAGAACGGCGTGACTTCCGGAAGCAGCGAGCGGCCGGTTTGTTTCATAGAGGCAATCGCCACTTTACGCCAACGGTTAAGTCTAAGTTGCTGCCTTCTTTCCTCGTCGAGTTTTATCTTCGATTTTTCGGTAATCAGCGGGATTATTCGCGATACACCAAGTTCCGTGGCGCTTTGAACCACTTCATCAAATTTATACCCGACCGACAAACCTGCCGCCAGGGTTACGAAATTCACCGGCTCCCCGAATCGTCTAATTTTCGAATGGATTTTGCACTCAATCCCGCCCCCCGAAAATTTCTCAATCTCGGCTTTATATCCATTTCCGCACCCGTCAACCGCTATCAGCGGATCGCCCTTTTTAAGCCGCATCACTTTTCGAAGATGATGCGCCTCGGTGCTCTCAACTATCAATTGGTCGTCCGTTACTTTTTCAGGTTGGACATAACAAACATGAATCATTTATTATCTACCCTTATGGCAAGCCATTGTCCCTCTTTATTAATGTTATACTTTAGCACGCCGAATTCCGTAAGCATGGCGACAACGTCTTTTTTATCTTCCTGCAGAAGTCCGGACAAAACAATAATTCCGCCTGACCTGACCGCCGCATCGATTTTTTCATATAGTTCGAGAATCGTACTTTTTATCAGATTGGCAACCAAAAAATCATACAGCGGATCATCGCCCGCCCGTTCAATCGACCCCGATTCAATGATGACTGCATCCTGCACACCATTAATTTCGATATTTTCCATCGCATTCTGGACCGCCATCAAATCGGTATCCACCCCTTTAGCGATTTTCGCCCCCAATTTTGCCGCCAGTATCGAAAGAATTCCCGATCCGCACCCCAGATCAAAAAAAGTCTGTCCCGGCCTAAAATAACTCAATATTTCCCGGATACAGAGTTTCGTCGTTTCATGACTTCCAGTTCCGAAGGCCATTTTCGGCTCGATGACAACTTCCAACTTGTCTTTATAATCCACGGCCAACCACGGCGGCCTGATGACGACACTATCTACCACTGTCGCCTTTACCGATTGCCTGTACGCATCTACCCATTCGACATTCTTGATGATTTTCGATTTTATACAGGAAAGACTAAAAGACCGACTCGGTAATATTCGATTGATATAATCTACAAGTCCCGTTCGGAATCCGTCACCGTCGGATTCGGGCACATGAAACTTTATCCCCACCTCATCCGATTTTTCCTCCGCCTCCAGAATCAATCCGCCGGAATAATTTTCGATTATAAAATTGCAGACCGCGTCATGAATGTTTTGCGGAACCGATAACGATGCTTCTATATAATTTGTGGTATCTTTGTCATTACCGGGCATCTTTACAAGCCCAGCGAATCTTTTAGTTTACGGAAAAACGACTTGTCGCTTTTGGGAGGCGCGAATGACGGTGATTTGTCCAGCGTTTTTAGAAGATGTTCATCCTCGGGCGAAAGTTTATCCGGTGTCCAGACCGTCACCTGCACCAGTTCGTCACCGATCCCGTGAGCGTTCAGGTGAGGAATCCCTTTCCCCCGCAATCGAAATACTTTGCCGGTTTGCGTACCGGGCGGAATTTTCAACTGATGATTTCCGTTCAATGTCGGCACCTGAAGTTCCCCGCCCAGGGCAGCCATCGTGAACGATATCGGAATCATACAAATTATATTGTCGCCCTGGCGCGTGAAAATATCATCTTCTCTTTCGTCAAAGACAACAATAAGATCGCCCGGCTGGCCTTTATTGCGTGCCGCGTTACCCTGATTTTCCAGTGTCATATAATTGCCGGCTGCGACTCCTGACGGGACCTTTATCTTCACAGTTGAGACGCCCTTAGTTCGCCCTTCGCCCCGACAAACCGGACAGGGATTGGAAATCACCTCACCGGTACCGCGACAGCGCGGGCAGGTTCTAACCTGCTGAATCGTTCCCAGAAACGTCTTCGAGATAGTCCGTACCTGCCCTGCCCCGCGGCAATCGGGACAGGTGCTGCGCGATGTTCCGGGAGCGACACCCGAACCGCCGCATTCATCGCATTCTTCAAAACGTCTGACTTTCAATTTCTTTTCAACACCGGTCGCTATCTCACTTAAAGTCAGAGATACCGTCGCTCTTAAATCTTCACCGCGATTATACCTTCCACGCCGACCCCGGCTGCCGCCGAAAAATTCATCGAAACCAAATCCCCCAAAACCGCCGAAATCACGCATAAATGCCCGCAGAGCGTCACTGAGATCGAAACCGCCGAAGCCGAAACCGCCGCCTCCAAAACCGGCCCCGGATACCCCCGCATGACCGAACTGGTCATACATTTGCCGCTTTTTTTGATCTTTCAGAACCTCGTATGCTTCGGTCGCCTGCTTGAAATTTTCCTCGGCCGATTTATCCCCCGGATTCCGATCCGGATGATATTTTAGAGCCAGCTTGCGATATGCAGATTTTATTTCGTTTTCCGAGGCGTTTCTCATCACACCGAGGACTTCATAATAATCTCTTTTTTCCATCTGTTTGTTCAGCGACCTATACAAATGCCTGCAATATCACAGCCTTTATTTATTGTCATCGACCACTTCGAAATCGGCATCGACGGCGCCTTCACCTTTCGGTTTTTCTTCCTCACCTCCCGATTCAGCGCCACCCGTCTGCCCTGCCGCACCGGCGCCGGCTCCCGTACCGGCACCCGGTTGCTCACCGGCTTCCTGCTGTTGAGACGCCGACTGTTTGTACATCTCTTCGGCCAGCTTATGCGATGCCTGCATTAACTCCTCTTTGGCGGAATTAATAGTCTCGGCCGATTCCGAACCGAGGGCCGATTTAAGTTTCTCGATTTTTTCGCCAATCGACTTTTTTTCATCCTCCGATATTTTGTCGCCGTACTCTTTTAAAGTCTTCTCGGTCGTGTAGGCAAGCTGATCGGCCTCATTGCGTGCTTTGATCAATTCCTCTTTTTTCTTATCCTCATCCGCATGGGCCTCGGCATCCTTGACCATTTTGTCTATTTCCCGGTCCGACAGGCCGGATGATGTTTGAATCTTAATCGACTGCTCTTTACCGGTCCCCAAATCTTTGGCCGAGACATGCACGATACCATTGGCATCAATATCAAAACCGACCTCAATCTGAGGAATCCCGCGCGGCGCCGGAGGGATATCGGTCAGGTCGAATCGCCCCAGCGTGCGGTTATCGATTGCCATCTGCCTTTCACCCTGAAGAACATGAATACTGACGGCCGGTTGATTGTCGGATGCGGTGGAGAAAATCTGGCTCTTTCGCGTCGGAATCGTCGTGTTACGATCGATCAGTCTTGTCATAACGCCGCCGAGCGTTTCAATACCGAGCGACAACGGCGTGACATCAAGCAGTACCACATCTTTCATATCCCCGGCCAGTACACCGGCCTGAATCGCGGCGCCGACGGCAACAACTTCATCCGGATTGACACCCTTGTTGGCTTCCTTCCCGAATAACTCTTTAACAAGTTCATGGACTTTAGGCATCCGTGTCTGACCGCCGACAAGAATAACTTCATCGATATCAGCCGGGCTCAGTTTGGCATCTTCCAGAGCCTTCTTGCACGGTCCGACACTTCGCTGGAGAAGATCATCGACCAATTGTTCGAGTTTTGCCCGCGTAAGCGTCATGTCAAAATGTTTGGGACCATTCTGGTCGGCGGTGATAAAGGGAAGATTTATATTGGTTTGCATCGTCGTTGACAGCTCGCATTTGGCCTTCTCGGCCGCTTCCTTCAATCTCTGCAACGCCATGCGATCCTGCCTCAGGTCGATTCCACTCGTCTTCTTGAATTCATCCGCCATCCAGTCAATAATACGCTGATCGAAATCATCGCCGCCCAGATGACCGTCCCCGTTCGTCGAGCGGACCTCAAAGACACCGTCACCCAATTCAAGTATGGAAATATCGAAAGTTCCGCCGCCCAGATCATAGACTGCGATTTTTTCATTACTCTTTTTCTGAAGTCCATAGGCAAGCGAAGCGGCTGTCGGTTCGTTTATTATCCTCAAGACTTCAAGTCCGGCAATCTTCCCGGCATCTTTGGTCGCCTGACGCTGGGAATCATTGAAATACGCCGGGACGGTAATCACCGCCTGTTTGACTTCCGAGCCAAGATAATCCTCGGCGTTTTTCTTAAGACTCTGAAGGATCATCGCCGAAATCTGCGGCGGGGCGTATCTCTCTCCGCCGGCCTCGACAACGACTTCACCTTTCTCATCGGCGATTACTTTATAAGGAACGATTTTTTCTTCGGCTTCCACCTCGCTGTGGCGTCGACCCATGAATCGCTTTATCGAAAAAACTGTGTTCTCCGGATTCGTGACCGCCTGTCTCTTGGCTGAGGCGCCAACCAAACGCTCACCCGATTTGGTAAAGGCTACGATCGACGGGGTGGTTCTCCCCCCTTCCTGATTGGGGATAACTACCGGTTCATTTCCTTCCAGAACCGCCACACAAGAATTGGTCGTGCCTAAATCAATACCAATGACTTTTCCCATCTCTGGTCTCCTTATATTTCGAAAACAAAAACTTTCAACATATATTTCATAACATATTATGCTTGATTAGGTTCGTCTTTTTTATCTTCCTGCCGCTTATCCGATTGCGGCGCACTCACCGCCACCCTGGAAAAACGAATGACCCTCCCGTTTAGTTTGTATCCCCGTAAAATTTCCTGAGCGATTACTCCCTCCGGGAACTCATCGGATTCGACCTGCATCATGGCTTCATGCAGATTCGGGTCGAATGTTTCGCCGACCGCCTTTATCGGCTCGACACCCTCCTTTTTCAAAATATCATAAAGTTGCTGGTATGTTAATTCCATACCTTCGTGAAGCGCTTTAAAATCTGTCCCATTCGATGCCGCCTCGAGGGCACGCTCAAAATTATCGATTACTTCCAGGAGGGAAATTATGATCTTTTCGCCGGAACTTCTGATTATTTCTTCAAACTGACGCGCGATTCGTTTCTTATAATTATCAAACTCGGCGGCCAGACGAAGATGACGATCCTCAAGCTCCTTAATTTTTTCTTTATATTCTTCGATAATCTGCTCATCCGATTTTTCTGCCGGTGCGGTTTCTTCCTCGGAAATTACTTCTTCCGCGTTCTCGTCCGCCGCTACTTCTTCGGCAGATTCCGACGGAATTTCTTCATCGATTTCTATATTCCGCTTTTTACTTTCGTTAGTCTTCTTTCCCATTTTTTCCCTTTGATTCAGACAAAGCTTTTGTTAACGACTTGGCCGTGTACTCGACAATCGATATCAGCCGCGAATACGGCATCCGGGTCGGGCCGATAACACCGACCGTTCCCGAAAGTTTCCCGGCCCGGTATCCCGAAGTCACCAGCGAGCAGTTTTGTATCGGGGCAATGCTGCTCTCGCTGCCGATCGTAATAACAATCCCCTCGCCGAGTGATTTCGATTCGAGCAATTCCATAAGTTCCGCTCTATCTTCCAGGAATTTAACGAATTCCGTGAGTTTCGAGCGGTCGGCAAATTCCGGCTGCGAAATCAAATTGTCGGTCCCGGTAATGTGCAATTTTCCGTCTTCCAGACCGGTCCACAGGTCGATTTCCGGATCAACAAATAGTTTTATAAGCTTCGGTGAACATCCGGTATCGTGAAGCCGCTCGCTAATCGTTTTTCTGATGTGCCCCAGGGTCAGGCCGGCCAGACGTTCATTGAGAACAAATTCCATTTGCATCAAATCATTAGGAGATATATCCGATTCGACTTCCATCAAAATCGATTTAATCAGTCCAGATTTGACGGTAATAATCATTATAATTTTACCCTCGGAAACCGGGATTAGAGTCATTTTGGTCAGAACGCCCTCATCGAATTTGGGCGCCACACTGATACCCAGTTGACTCGTTATGTCACCGAGAATCTTGCTGGTCTGGCTGAGGACGGCATCGACACCTTTTCTGCCTTCCGCATACATACTGTTAATCTTGGCCTTCTCAGCATCCGTCAGCGGTTCCTGCTTCAGAAGCATATCGACAAAAACCCGATACCCGAAATCGGTCGGGACCCGGCCTGCCGAGGTGTGTGGCTGAGAAATTAATCCCATCTCTTCAAGGTCCTGCATAGTATTCCGAATTGTGGCCGGGGAGAGGCCCATCCGGTATTTATTGGCAATAATGCGCGAACCGACCGGGTCGGCGGTCTGGATATAATGATCTATCAAGTTCTGGAGAACTTCTCGCTCGCGTTCACTAAGATTCTTAAATGCCTTCATACTTCTTTATAATACAACAACTTATTACCAATCCTCGTTTCCTTTTGCTTCCGATTGGCAATCTCCTTAATAGAGTGCTAAATATTGTACGCAAAAATAGGCCAAGTCAAGTAATAAATTAGTAAAATTCCCCGAATAATGGAAAAAGGTCTGCACCTCATCAGATGCTAATATCGCAAGCCTCAAGTCTATTTGGAATTCGGTTTGATTTCTTTCGTCTTAATGTCTTTTTCTATCGGCTTCTTATCGGTTCCGGCCTTTTTCTTTCGGCTTTCAATTCGATCATCGATACCGTTATTATTCCGGTCGACAAAATCGTTATAATCCCGTTTCGGTTGAGTCTGATTATGCGACTTCAGCGTCTCCGCTTGAGCCCCCTGCCCTGACCTTGATACCTCTTGTTTATCAATCTCTTTCTGGGTGACTCGCTTGGTTTCCTTTTTCTCGACAGCCAGGGCAGTCGATACCGCTAAAAAAACTAGCATTAAAACGAATATTAGCAATCTATTCATAAATTTTATTTTCCTTTCCTTTAAAATAATTTACACAATATCCTATAATCGTCAATATAAATTTATTTTCCTCGTTCTTTGGCGCCGCCGCCCGAATTTCCGCCGCTTTTGGTCCGGGTCGTCGCTCCGGCAGATGAACCGCCGCCGCCGGATTTATTGGTCACCCTTGAACTTCCCGCCGAAGATTTCGACCGCTGTGTTCCTGATGATTTGCTGCCGGAATTCGTCTTTTCGTATGTTTTTGATTCGGTCGCGCCCGAGGAACGGTCATTTTTAGTCGTCCGGTAAGTTCTTTGCGTCGAATAATCTCTGTCTTTCTCCGTGGAGCGCTGCTTTTCTATCCTGGTCGAACTTTCCCGAGTCGATGCTTTATTCGACGTGCGGCTGGTACTCCTGTAGGTTTCATTGTTTTTCGTCATCGTTTCCGTCCTGGTTTTATAACTGCTTTCACGAATCGCCCGCGTACTCTGATCATCAGCGTATTTTATCCGCCCTTCACCTTCGATTCGGCTGACCGGTTTATATTCCTTCTTGACTTTAACCTGCGCATCATAATTAGGATAACCGTTTGCCACCGGATTCAAATAGCCCCTTCTGCTTACTTCCTTGAATCTCGATTTAACACCCACTTTGGTTCTCACAATCGATTGATCAAGAACAAGCGACCGATGTCTTACCACATTAATGCGATCCTCCCAGCACCAACCATTATGATCATAGATTGTTATGTAATGCCAGCCGAAATAAATCCGCGGAATGAACAGCGGGGCAATACCCCAATAGATTCCGTCGATGTAAATGGTCGCGCCGAAAGGATAATCGACATAAACTCCCCCGCAGTATCCCCAATCCCAGGGATCATAATATTGAACATGCTGCGGCCGGAAATAGTACTGATCCCAATCCCGGACGACAAAAGAAGTCAAATCAAAGGCCCGCGGCTGATCCTGCTCACCACCGAAATAATTGGCATTGATATAGTCCATAAAATCGTACGGGTCATCATTGCAGACTATTCCGGAACCGCCAAACCAGTCGGGGATCGGAAACGGTTGAGTGGAAGCAACGACCTGAAGATACTCGACTCCTTCCGGACCCTGGACGGTCAACTCGTATGAGTCGTGACTGTCGGGAATGCGGTAAATGGAATTTGATTCAATCCGGTTATTATCGCCGGGAGAATACGGGAAGATAAGATTGACTTGCCCGCGGGAATCGATATTGTAAATGGCCACATAGCAGTCTTTGTTGGCCCGGAACGATATATTAATATCGTCGCCCGCATAAAAAGCATCGTTATCGACCCAGATTTCGACATCGAGGTAGCGATCGTATTTTATATACTTGTTATAATTCGCCTCCGGATCAAAAGTCATTACCGCAACGCTGGTCGATACGGTCGCAAGAAATAAAACTATCGCCAGCGGCATTGATTTAAATATTGCTGATTTCATTGTACTCACCATCCTTAAACATTTAAAGATTTAAAGGTTATTTAAGTAACTTCCCATCAATAATATGGCTTGAATTGTTTTCTTCATTATTTTTTGGCGGGGACAGTTCAAGATTGCCCGGCGCCGTCTGATAAGCCCAGTCAAAAGCAATAGCGGACGGCTCAAAAATCTGGTAAATCCGAATTTTTGCGAAATGGTTATCAGCTGTCCATATAATATAAGTGTGCCCGAATATAACTTCCGACCACCCCACTTCGGACCATCCGGCCGCGCTGTCATTTAAAATCGTATCCGGGACATAGCTGATTTCGTCAAAGTCATGCGTAAAGCCCATATCCTGGATATCAATCAAAGTATCCGTCAAGTTAATAAAAAAGGCTTCGGTCTGGGTATCAGGAGATTTGAAAACGGTATCGAAATCAAGATAAAAGTCTGCGTTGGCGTCATAAAATGGAACAACCGCATGTGAAGAGAGGTCAAAGCCTGAGCGGTTAGGATCCTGAAACATACTGTATAATAAGACATTCGTTCCCTGAGGCCGCGGCGTATCGAAAACAGTTTCATAGGAAAGATCAGACTCGTTGTTGTTTTTGTCCACCGAAGATACCGCATAAAAGTAAGTCGCTCCGTTGGTGACCGAATCATCCACGTAATAAGTATTAGTTGTGGCATCAAGATAATAATACAGGCTGTCGTCGTAACTGCGCCAGACGCGATATTCTTTCAAATCGGCGTCCTGAACCGGCAACCAAATAACGGTGACCTCTTCATCACCGGTTATAGAATATACACCCTGCGGAACAGCCGGTGGGACATCGGAAGTAACATATTTGGTTGTGCTGTCCTCGCACCCGATAAACAGCGCCGCCAGGAAAAGCATAATTATAACAAATGTCTGTTTCATCATAAAACTCCTTTTCATTCGCCTAATATTTATACAAATCACGTGCCAAAGACTGTAACTTACTAATTCTTAAGAGATTGGCTCTGACACGCAGTGATTGGAAGTGGATTTGAGCACAAAAAACGTTCATATTGGCCCCTTTATGCACCGGATTCTTTACCCTCGGATAACTCATATTCCTTTATTTTTACTCTCAGCGTATTGCGATGAATTCCAAGCACTTCGGCTGATTTTCCGATATTCCAGCCATTGATTTCCAGAATTTTCCTTATATGCGTTTTTTCAACATCGGCGATTTTTTCCAGATTTTGATCGACATTCGGCGATCCGGCCTGTAAACCGGGAAGCTCCCTGGGAGTTATAACCTCTTCTCGGGAAAGAACAACCGCCCGTTCGATCACGTTTTGAAGTTCTCTGACATTGCCCGGCCATCCGTATGAGACCAGCATTGAGGCGGCTTCGGCGCTGAAGCCGGATATCTTCCGGCCGAGTTTAGCGGACAGATCTTTCAGAAATTTTTCAGCTAGAAGCAAAATATCGCCCGGCCGCTCATTCAGTCCCGGCATCTCGACAATGACGACACCGAGCCGGTAGTAAAGATCCTCGCGGAATTTTCCTTCTTCAATTAACTTTTTGATATCTTTGTTCGTGGCCGTAATTAAGCGGACATCAACCGTAATAAATTCTTCGCTTCCTAATCGTTCAATCCTTTTATCCTCCAGAACACGCAATAATTTAGCCTGCATTGTCAGCGGCATATCGCCGATTTCATCCAGGAATAATGTCCCCCCGTCGGCCAATTCAAAACGTCCCATTTTGCGGCGGTCGGCACCGGTGAAGGCGCCCTTTTCATGGCCGAACAACTCCGATTCGAGAAGATTCTCCGGTATTGCGGCACAGTTAACCGCCACCAGTCGGCTCTCCTTGCGCGGTGATAATGAATGCAAGGCGCGGGCCGCCAGCTCCTTACCCGTCCCCGAAGCGCCGGTAATCAGCACCGTCGAATCGCCCGGAGCCGCCAGATTTATGATTTCAAGGACCTTTTTAATCGCCGGAGAGTCGCCGATAATCTCACCGCCGCCATATTTTTCCATTAGAGTTTCATTCAGTAATTTATGATCCAGAACCAGCTGATGAAGTTCCGACGCTTTATTCAGATTAAAAAGCAACTCCTCAAGTTCAACCGGCTTGGTCTGATAATGGTATGCCCCCTTTTGCATGGCCTCAACCGCCGTTTCCACCGAGCCGAAGGCTGTCAAAACAATAATCTGGATAAAAGGATTGATTTCCCGCAGACGACCGATAAGCTCGATGCCGTCGATTCCCGGCATTTTCATATCCACGACCGCCACCGGAGAAAAAAATGACGAATAAACCTGAAGCGCTTCCTCGCCTGAGGATGCCTGTTTGACTATAAAGTCTTTCTTCTCCAGAAATCCGGCCAGCATCTGGCGCTGACCGGCTTCGTCATCGACCAGCAGCAATTTGATTTTCTTCATGCAAGAAAGATATCGGCCTTAAACTTGTTTGCCAATAAAAAACCCCTCCGCCGATCCGAAGGGGTCGAGTTTTTCAATTTGCCTGCGATCATTCCTCACCGCCATAAAAAACGGTAACACCTATCCGAAATTCGAAATATTTGACATTTTCCCCTATGGCCGTATTGGCATAATCGGATCGAGCGTCTTTCAAAAAATCATTATGATAACCCGCCTCAAAGAAAATACCGCCATTGTCGGACGTATAATATAAAAGCCCGGCATAAAGGGCGGCGCTCATTCCGGGAGTGTAAGATTGCTCGCGCAGATGGTTGCGAGCTTCCGGTGGAATCCAGGTCGGATATTTCGGAGCATTTATACCGACCGACAGTTTACCATACGGCTCGAAATTCGATTCCCCGACCAGAGCATATTTGGCATAACCGCCGAAATCGTACATCCTGAAAATCCGGCTCCAGTCGCCTTTGATATTCATCTGGGTATAAGTAAAATACAAGCCGGTGCAAAAGCTATTATTAAAATAATATCCACCGGAGACAGCCAGGTTAAAGCCGAGTTTAGCGCCCAATGTGTCTTGCCAGTGCGATAAAAAATCACCCGGCTGTGTCAGCCCGGTATTAATACTAACTTCGAAATTTCGCCATTTTGCTTCTTTCTCCTCCTCCTGCGCCATAACGGAGGTCGCCAGTAATAAAATCGACGCCAGTGCAAAAAGCAGTTTTATTTTTTTCATCAGAAGACCCTCTGTATTTTATACCCGACTAAATTTTCATTACCCTTTCGCAGCCGCACCTCCAAAATTATTCGCAGCGACTCGAATTAAATCTCGAATTAAGTAATATTATGACGTTTTGTCAATAGCTTTGTGGAATAATATTCCATTATCGATTACAACACCAGAAACAGAACCGACAGAATCGCTATGATCCACATGGCCGGTTTGATTTCCGAAAATTTCCTGGCCACTATTTTCAATATCGTAAACGAAATAAATCCGAAGGCAAGACCGGTGCTGATACTGTAACTGAGGGCAATCATAACCACGATTATGAAAGCCGGGAAGGCTTCGTCAAGCTGCGAAAAATTAATCCTGGTCACTTCCTTCATCATATACAGCCCGACCATCACCAGCGCCGGGCCGGTCGCATAACCGGGCACGATGCCTATAATAGGAATAAATATCAGGCCGAAAAGAAATAATATACCGGTCACCACCGATGTCAATCCGGTGCGTCCCCCCTGCTCGATACCCGCCCCGGATTCGATATACGAGGTCGTCGGCGATGTCCCGAGAAACGAGCCCAGAACCGTCGCCATGGCATCGATACTGAGAAGTTGATCGATTTTGGTAATATTACCCTCTTTATCGACAATTCCCGCCTTGTACGAGCATGCCACGACCGTACCGATACTGTCAAACATATCGATAAACATCAGGGCGAATATCAATCCGAAAAGACTTCCCTTTAAAGCACCGACAATATCCAGCTTAAAGGCAATCGGTGAAATATCGATATTCAACGATACCCATTTTGACGGTAGTTCGACATAGCCGAATATGATCGCCAGTAAAGTGCCGACCAGAATCCCGATTATAAGCGACCCCTTGATATTCTTGTACGACAGAATAAGCATCACCAGCAAACTGACCAGGCCGATAATAACCGTCGGCGTCATCTCTCCGGCCGTGACCAGCGTCGCCTTGCTGCCGACCACCACCCCGATATACGTAAGGCCCATAAAGGTGATAAACAAACCGATTCCGACCGAAATAGCATATATCAACGAATGCGGCACCGCCTCGACCAGCTTTTTCCTGATACCAATCACCGTCAGCAGAAAAAATAACGATCCCGCGAGAAAAACAATTCCCAGCGCGGTCGGCCACGCCACTTTGTCCCCCAAAACGATCGAATAGGCAAAATAGGCGTTCATTCCCATGCCCGGCGCCATGGCAATCGGCGTATTGGAAATAAGCCCCGTTGCGATCGTGGCCACTGCGGCGGCGATACAGGTCACTGCGATAAGCGCGTTTCTGTCCATCCCGGTGCTGGATAATATTTCCGGATGCGCAAACATGATATAGGCCATTGTCAAAAATGTCGTCACCCCGGCCAGCACCTCGGTTTTAACATTTGTATTCTTATCGACTAATTGCATGACCACTCCCCAATTTTTGGTTTAAGCAATTATTACAAAATTCAAATCCCTTTGCCAAGTGGAAAAAAATAG
>CAYXTW010000005.1:0-67091 GCA_964467955.1 uncultured Ignavibacteriaceae bacterium
AGACGATGATGGCGCACCAGATCCAATCGATCCTAATAGCGGTCTCGGTCGATTGATATATCCGGCTTACCCCGGTGACCTCGTAAAAATATATACTCTTGATGGTGACTTTGTGAATTTGATTTCCTGTACGGATAACAATTCTTATGCCGGTTTTACCTGCTGGGATGGACACAATTATTTTAATCAGGAATGCGCACCGTCTATTTACAATGTCACCGTTAATGATGGTAATGCGTTTCAGACAACACTTGAAGTAGTAAGCTCCGTGCCTCCGCCGGTCATACAAAATTTGCAGTATCAATCGGATACTATAATGTGGTTTTTGGGAACCAGTTGGGGGAATGTAACATGTAATATTTATGACAATTTTGGTTCTTGTATAGCTCGGCCGATGTGGAATAAGATGCTTCCTTATGGAAATACATGGAGTGTTAATGCCTCAGGTATAGAATGTAGTTTCGGTACCGCCGAAGTATATGCCTGGCGGCCGGACGGCGCAATATCGAATACCGCTGTTATTGAGTATAATAATCCTCTGGATTCCATAGAATGGAGTCGCGTTTACGGTAATCCCGCGCTGGGCGATGCGGCGACTTCAGTTTGTTGCACTTTTGATAGTGGCTACGTTTTTGCCGGGTGTTATGGTTCAGGCGGGCCTTCCGTTTTTACGCTAATAAGGGCAGATAAATACGGAATGATTCATTGGAACAAGCAATATAATCGATCCGGTGTTTCTGAGAGCGTGGCCGAAGAAGTTCAGCAAACAGACGATAGTGGATTTATAGCAGCGGGATATGCAACCGCATCATTTTCTCGCGGACATGTTCTCTATTTGGTTAGAACCGACGCTTCAGGCGATACGCTTTGGACGAGGACCTTTGCCGCGCCGGATAGTTACTTTACCTATGCTTATTCGGTTCGTCAAACGTCTGATGGTGGTTTTATCGTTGCCGGATATACGGCACCGGCGAGTGGTGATTTAAGAGCACTATTGCTAAAATATAATAGCACCGGCGATTTGGTTTGGTACTCTGATTATGGGCCCACTGGCGGGAGCGCCTGCGCTTTTTCGGTGCGACAGACTGCAGACGGTGGATTTATATTTACCGGCTATTCTAATCTCCCCAGTCGCTCAAGCATGCTTTATTTAGTAAAAACCGATGAATTCGGAGATACGCTTTGGACAAAAACATACGAGAGTAATGGAGTCGGCGAGGAGATTGAGTTGACGACTGATGGTGGATATATTATTACTGGTACCAGTAGCGGGACTGCATATTTGTCGAAAGTTGATTCGTTTGGTAATATGGATTGGAATCAACCATTCCAGGACATAGGCTATAGCAGTAGTTATTCTGTAAAACAAACTTATGATGGCGGATATATTATTACAGGTGTGATAGATACGATAACCTATAAGCTCAATGAAAAAAATCCCTCATATACGGAAAATGTTCTTTTGGCCAAAACCAATCGATGTGGAGATACGACCTGGATAATAAATTTCGGATCAAGTCGTTATGATGGCGCCAAATCAATTCAACAAACCGTAGATAGCGGTTTTATAATTGGCGGAACGACTATGGTACCCAGCAACGATAATAGCGATATGTATTTTGTTAAAACCGGCAAACAACCTACCTATCCGGAATTCAAATGCGGGGATGCCAACTCAGACTGCAACATCGACGTTCTTGATGTATCATATTTAGTCGATTTCCTTTATACTCAGGGGCCCCCACCGGATCCGATTGAGTCGGGCGATGCCAATGGCGACGGCATCATAAACCTGTTTGATACAACTTACATAATTGCGTATTTATATTTGGGTGGACCTGCACCTGTTTGCCCCTAGTGGGAATTTAAAAATTACATTAAAAAAGCCCCCGATTTACGGGGGCTTTTTGAATCTTGAAATAATTTTTCGTTAGCTATTCGAGGACCGAGACGACTTTTTTATCGCGACCTTTGTTCTGGAAAGTAACGACACCGGTTATTTTGGCAAACAGTGTATCATCTTTGCCGCGGCCGACATTCATACCGGGATGAATCTTTGTCCCTTTCTGCCGGACGATAATCGTTCCGGCGGAAACCGCTTCACCTGAGAAAACTTTCACACCCAGCCGCTGGCCATTACTGTCGCGGCCGTTTCGTGAAGAGCCGACACCTTTTTTATGAGCCATTTTCTATACTCCTGAAAAATCTTTTCAAAATCACGGCCCGGTTTTGGCCGGGCCGAAAGAGATTATAACAAATATTCTAAAAAGGTCAAGCGATTTTAATTGGTCACTTCCTCGGTTTTTTCTTTATGGTGCGGTTTGTCGTTGAAACTGAATGTCAGCTTTTCTTCATCGGCTCCGATTGACAGGTTGCAATCACCGGCATATTGACCGCGAAGAAGTTCCTCGGCCAGCGGGTCTTCAAGATATTTCTGAATCGCCCGTCTAAGCGGTCGGGCGCCCAGCATCGGCTCAAATCCCCTCTTGGCCAGGAAGTTACGCCCTTCATCGGTGAGAATAAAGCTGATTCCTTTCTCGGCCAGGCGCTTGGCGACATCGGCCACGAGAATATCAACGATCTCCTTAATATGCTCGATATCCAGCGAGCGGAAAATAACCGTTTCATCGATTCGATTCAGAAGTTCGGGATTAAAGAGCTTTTTAAGCTCCTCAGTGACCTTCCGTTTCATTGTTTCATAGGACCCATCAGTTTCCTCGGAGCCAAAGCCCATCGTTTTGCTGTCTTTAATCTGTCTCGTGCCGATATTCGAAGTCATGATAATGACCGTGTTTCGAAAATCGACTTTGCGTCCGAATGAGTCTGTCAGCGAACCGTCATCCATAAGCTGCAGCAAAATATTAAAGACATCCGGATGTGCTTTTTCGATTTCATCGAGAAGAACGACCGAATAAGGTCGGCGGCGGACTTTCTCGGTAAGCTGCCCGCCCTCTTCATATCCGACATATCCCGGCGGTGCGCCGATAAGCCTCGAAACGGCGAATTTCTCCATGTATTCGGACATATCAATCCGCACCAGTGATTCGGTGTCCTCGAATAAAAATTCGGCCAGTACTCGCGCCAACTCAGTTTTGCCGACACCGGTCGGACCGAGAAAGATAAAGGAACCGATCGGCCGACGCGGATCGCCCAGCCCGGCCCGGGCGCGGCGAATCGCCCTTGTTATGGTATTGATGGCGGCATCCTGCCCGATAATTCGTTTTTTCAATTCTTCTTCCATGCGCAGTAAGCGTTTCGATTCTTTTTCCTCGAGACGGAAAAGCGGAATACCTGTAATTTTCGAAACGACCTGAGCAATGTCCTCATCAGTAAGAACAACTTTCTGTTTTTCGCGCTGCTCTTCCCAATCGTCCTTCATCTGCTGAAGCTTTTCTTTCTTGAATTTCAACTCGTCGCGCAACTGCGCGGCGGTTTCAAAAGCCTGATTCTTGACCGACTTTTCTTTTTCCTTTTGAAGTTCATTGATCTCATTTTCGATTACATTAAACTCATCCGGTTTGGCATACGTCATCAGATGGGCCCGGCTGCCGGCCTCGTCAATAACGTCGATGGCTTTATCCGGCTGGAATTTGCCGCTGATATACCGATTCGAAAATTTCACCGCCGCTTCGATGGCATCGTCGGAAATCTCCAATTTATGATGGTCTTCATATCTGGCGCGTAATCCTTCAAGAATCTTAACCGTATCCTGCACCGATGGCTGTTCCACCATCACTGTCTGGAAACGTCTATCCAGGGCGCCGTCTTTTTCGATGTACTTGCGATATTCATTCAGTGTCGTCGCCCCGATACACTGCAATTCGCCGCGTGACAAGGCCGGTTTGAAAATATTACTGGCATCGAGCGAACCCTCGGCACCGCCGGCGCCGACGATAGTATGCAGCTCATCGATAAAGATAATCACATCTCTGGAGTTAATAATTTCAGTCATCACCGCCTTGAGGCGCTCTTCGAACTGACCGCGATATTTCGTACCCGCCACCAGCGAGGCCATATCGAGCGTGACGACACGCTTATTTTCCAGTGTCTGCGGGACTTTACCCTCGACAATCCGCTGCGCCAAACCCTCGACGATAGCCGTTTTGCCGACACCCGGTTCGCCGATCAAAACCGGATTGTTCTTTTTCCGTCGGGATAGAATCTGACTGACTCGTTCGATTTCATCGGTGCGACCGATAATCGGATCAAGTTTCCCGCGGCGGGAAAGCTCGGTCAAGTCACGACCGTAATGATCAAGCGCCGGCGTTTTTGATTTTTTGCGTTTGCGTTTGAAAGATGACGGTTTACCCTCCAGAATATTCTTCAACTCTTCGTACGCTTCTTTGTAGTCGATGTCGTACATCGAAAGAACCTGCGCCGCGACACCTTCTTCATCTTTCAATAAAGCGAGAAGAATATGTTCGGTATCGATGTCTTTCGATTTTAAAGTCCGCGCTTCCTGTCCGGAAACTTCCAATGTTTTCTTAGCCCGCGCCGTTAAAGGCAGTTGACCCATCGTCATGGTTCCACCCGAAGGTTGAACCACTTCCTCGATGGATGCTTTCAGGTCCGGCGGTTCGAGACCAAGGTTGGTAATAATCTCAATCGCACGGCCTTCGCCCAGTCGAATCAAACCCAGGAGAAGATGTTCGGTTCCGATATAATCATGACGTAATCGGGCGGCTTCATCTCTGGCATATTCAATGGCTTTTCGGGCTAACTCCGTAAACATCTCATTCATATTATTTAACCTCTCTATATATTCTAAAACAAATTACACTCTAATGTTGCATTTATTTATTTAATTTTTCCCGAACCATCTCCGCTCTGACAAAATCCCGTCGGTCGGCCGACATTTCTTCGCTGTAATATTTTTGCAGATGTGCCGGTTGCGACAAAAGCAATATCTCGTTGATCAGCGGGATTTCTATAAAATCAATAATCCCGATGGCAATCCCGAGGCGCACCGCCGACAACAGGTTCATCACCTCCTCGGAAGTCAACACCCGGGCATATTTTAAAATACCATAAGCGCGCCAGATTTTGTCCTCGATTTGATCCGAAGCTTCATCCATAAGACGCTCGCGCGCTTTGGCCTCATTTTCAACGATGGAACGCGTAACATTGGTAACCAGATCAAGCGTTTCCTTTTCCGAAACCCCGAGCGTTCTCTGGTTTGAAATCTGGAAAAGATTACCGAGAACATCGGTCCCTTCACCATAAAAGCCCCGGACAACAACACCCATTTTCGAGATTTTCGTAATAATCCGGTCGATATCTTTGGTTATAACCAATCCCGGCATGTGAATTAGAACCGATGCCCGCAGACCGGTCCCGACATTGGTAGGGCAGGCGGTCAAGAAACCGAAATCGGCGTCATAATCATATTCCAGGAAATTCCCCAATTCGTTTTCATACATGTCCGCCACTTCCAAAGAACCTTCGGCATTAAGTCCGTTGGAAAGGGCCTGAATTCTTAAGTGGTCTTCTTCGTTTATCATAATCGAGGCGTTTCCGTCATCGCTGATGAAAAGCGCCGAGGAGTTATTATCCTGCATGAAGGTCGGTGACATCAGGTGACGCTCTATTAGAAAATCTCGATCCAGGCGCGACAAGTCCGAGGCTTTTAAAAACCTGCCGCCCGAGAGTTTTTTCGAGCGCGTGCGAGCCGATTCAAAATAACCGATAACTTTTTCACGGATATCGGCCGTGGCCGCCGACGGGTAAATACAGCCGGCAATATTTCGCGCCAATCTGACACGCGATGACAGAACAACCATATTTTCATCGCCCTGACCCGACAGCCAGCCGGTTAGGCTTTTGGCCATGTCTTCAAACATATTATCAGTCACCTTTTTCAGGAACCAAATCTTCTTCTTTAATTGCCTTCAATTTATCCCGTAAATCGGCGGCCCTTTCGAAATCTTCACTTTCGATGGCCTTCTTTAATTCATCTTCGAGTCTTTTTTCTTCTTTTATGGGTAATGATTGATTCGGATCTGAGGTCGGAAGTTTCCCCTTGTGCAACGAAGAGCCGTGGACTTTTCGCATGATACTTTCGAGTCGGGATCTGAAAGTCCTGTAGCATTCCCCGCATCCGAATCGTCCCAGATGCGTAAATTCCTCGAAAGTCAGACCGCAACCCGGGCATTTCGGGCCGCCTTGAGTCTCTTTCTTTTCGACGATTTGCTGTTGCTGGATCAGACTCGAGAGAATTTCGGCCAGAGGAAAGGGGACATTATCCAGCGGGGAATGGAATCCTCTTTTGGCGGCGCAGTCTTTACACAAAGATAAAACAACTTTTTCATTATTTATTATTTGCGTGAGATGAACCGTCGCCGGTTGTTTTTTACAATCCTGGCAATTCATTTTTTTTATCCCCAATCTTACGCCGCCTCACTTAAGAGACCGCCTTCTAATTTTACAACTCTTTGACAACTTTTTGCCAATTCTATATTGTGAGTCGCTATTAAAAACGTTACACCTCGCGATTCATTTAACCTCGCCAGCAACCGGTGGAGCTTTTCGCCGGTTTTTATATCAAGGTTTCCGGAGGGTTCATCGGCAATCACGATTTTCGGCATATTGGCCAGAGCCCTGGCCACCGCCACACGTTGTTGCTCACCACCGGACAACTGCCTTGGTCTATGTTGCATCCTATCTGCTAAACCCACCTCGGCAAGCAGTTGTTCCGCAGTTTCCGATGCCTGTGCTTTATTCAAGCCCGCAATCAATCTCGGCATCATTGTATTTTCAAGGGCGGTAAAGTCTTCCATTAAATAATGATGCTGAAAAACAAAACCGATATTTTTATTTCGGAATCGCGCCAATTCGGTTTCGCTCTTGTCGAGGAATGACTCGCCGTCTACAACCAGCTGTCCTTTGGTGGGGCGATCCAGCCCACCCAGGATGTGAAGTAACGTTGATTTACCGACTCCGGACTCACCGACAACAACCGCCATATCTCCTTTATACACATTAAGATCAACTCCCTTTAACACTTCCAGAGTCCCTTCCGATGTTGTAAAATCTCGACAGATGCCACGGGCAGCCAGGAGGGGATTATTATTGGTAGATTCCAATTCCAAACTCTCTAAACCTCCGATATTATTAATATATACATATTTTCGCCCAAAATCACAATTAATTTAGCAAACCACTGTTTTTTCGACAGGTCATTGCCTTAAAACCTCTATTACCGATTGTGATGACGCCCTTACGGCGGGGTAGAGTGCGGCGAGAAAACATATCAGGACGGTGATTAAACCGGCGAAAAAGAAATCAAGTAAATGAACTTCTATCGGGAGATAATTAATAAAGTACAATTCGCCCGGCAATGAGACTATGGAATATTCGTTCTGAAGCCAGGCCGCCAATAATGCGATAGCCCAGCCCGATATTATGCCGATGCCCCCGATGACCAGCCCGTTAAGAATGAAAATCTTGCGAATCGAGGCTGGTGTCGAGCCGATGGTTTTTAAGATGCCGATTTCCGATCGCTTTTCCATCGCCAGCATGACCAGAGTTGAGATAATCGAAAAAGCAGCCACCAGAACAATCAGAATAAATCCGATAAAGAGAATTTTTTTCTCCAGCGCAATCCATGAAAAAAGATTTTTGTGCAACACATTCCAGGGAACGACCTGGTAATTATTGCCGAGCGCGATTTCAATCAGCGGCGCTACTTTATCGGCCAGATAAATATCCGTCAATTTCAGGTGCACGGCGGTAACTTCGTTGTTCATTTTAAATAATTTCTGGGCCGCCTTAAGCGGGATATAGGCCATTTCCATATCGAATTCGTACATACCGGTCTCGAATATACCGGTGATATAAAATTTGGCGACGCGCGGGCGCGTCGATTGGCGCAGGTCCTCGCCGCGCAGAGAGTACAGGACAACCGGATCGCCGATCGAGACATCCAGTCTCTCCGCCAGAGAGATACCCATCAGCATCCCGGAGGCATTTTCGGTACTGTCGATATCCGGAAGATCGAAGCTGTACTCACCATATTTTATATCGTCCGCGATGTTGGCCGTTAACCTTTCCTGGTCGAGATCAATTCCGCGAACGACGATGCCATCGCCCGCTTCCTCCGATGATATCGCCGCCTTATAGTATATAAACGGCGAGGCCGCAACGACCTCATCGAAAGCATCGACTTTCTCGATTATCTTATCGTAATCCCGGATTGTTTGCCCGCCGTACGGGAAAATGGAAATATGTGAGGTCGTTCCCAATAGTCTGGAGCGCAACTCCGTTTCGAAACCATTGTGCATAGACATCACAAAACAGACCACCGCCACACCCAGTGTCACACCAAGCGTCGTAATCCAGGTCGATACCGATGTGAAAAATCGTCCGGACCGTAAATACCGTTTCGCTATAAACCGCTCGTAGTACATTTTTTTTATTTCCGGAGTGCCCTTTTACCTGAAGTGGTTCGGCAGGATTTTACAACCGTGCCATTTCAAATAAACCCACCGCAAGCGGTAAGGCACCCATGCCTTTTTTTCAAATCATAATTACAGCTTTTCCCGATAAAAAGCAATCATAATTGACTATGTTAGTTATAATTGAGAAAAATGTTCCCAAAATCTTCCATTTTCGATTGACAAAGGCTTGAACCATGCCGATTTTGAAACGGCAAATCAACATAAGGATACAGCCATGGAAGAAAAAAAATTGGATAAAAAAAAACATAAAGACCATGAAAACCTGGCAGGCGAACATCCGCTCGGCGATAAGGGGCAATTTATTCTTTTTATTATTTTTCTGGCGGTCTGGATAAGCGATTCCTTTATCTTTCACTACTCCGATTTTATTTCTCAATATATCCCGCTTTTCATAAGAATTCTGATCGGTGCGATTATACTTGCTTTTTCCGCCTATTTGATATCAGCCAGCCATAAATTGTTATTTGATGCGAACAGTGAAGAACCGATGGTCGTTCGAAAGGGAGCTTATGGTCTGGTGCGGCATCCGATATATCTGAGTTCGATATTGCTTTATCTGGGGCTTTTCTGTTTTACATTGTCGATATCGACGGCGATCATCTTGATTATTACCCTCTGGTTTTATCATTTTATCGCTTCGTACGAAGAAAAACTGTTATTGGAAAAATTCGGCGAAGCCTATCACGGGTACCAATCCGAGGTTCCGATGTGGCTGCCGTGGACGAAATAAATCTCGTCAATTCTTTTGATTTAAACATTTAAAAAGGCCATATCTTTTGCCCTATATAGAACCAGCCATCTTTTAAGCGAGTCGAATTCCTTATAAATAATATCTGTTCCGTAATTATGCACGAAATCTCGGATTTCATTTTCAGTCGGGAAATTTTTAACCACGCGGAATTTCGAGCCGTCAGGCAGGTCACGAATACTTATTCGATTGCCCTCTATATCATAATAGTATGGTTCATTCTTGAAATAATCTTTCCATGACATATCCAAAAACAAGACATAAGCTTCGGGGATTAATTTTGCCGTAATCGTTTTCAGAAAAACTTCGATTTTGCTTTTCGGGATATGCGACCACCAGTCGGAGGCGAACAGGCAATTAAATTGTCGCTCGACGTTGCTAAGAGTGTATGCATCCGAAACCTGAAATGAAATATTCTTGAATTCGGATAGCTTTTTTTGTGCGATTTTTATTGCTGCCGGACTGGAATCGGTGGCGTGTACCGATTTGGCTTTTTTGGCAAGTACCTGTGTCCAGTTGCCTGTCCCGCATCCGATTTCGAGAATGTTTTTATCGACAATATATTTTCCAATATACTCAATGATCGGTTGAAGCAGGCGCTCCATTTTTTCCAGTGTCCTGTACCCCATATAATAGTCGTGCCACAGTGCACGCCGATTGTAGTAATCGTTAATTTCGGCGATTAGTCTATCGGCGTCGGTCATGATACTCAACGTACTATGGAATACAGCCGTTCCATCGAGCGGATCTGGGGATTACTCCTCCCGTTCCGGGCGCATCTGGGGGAATAAGATGACGTCGCGGATGGAATGTTTGTTCGTGAAGAGCATCACCAATCTATCAATACCGAAACCTAAACCGCCGGTCGGGGGCATACCGTACATTAAAGCGGTGATATAATCCTCATCAAGCTGATGCGCCTCTTTATCGCCGGCTTCACGGGCGGCTACCTGTGATTCAAATCGTGATTTCTGATCATCAGGGTCATTCAACTCAGAAAAGGCATTGCCCATCTCGAGGCCACCGACAAAACATTCGAAGCGCTCGGTCAGTCTCGGATTATCCCGATGTACTTTGGCCAGAGGTGAAACCTCCAGCGGGAAATCTTTGATAAAAGTCGGCTGGATTAGATTCGGCTCGACTTTTTCCTCGAAAAATTTCTCGACCACTTTGCCCCAATTGGTGAGATTATCGGTTTCGAATCCGGCCTTTTTGGCCTCGGCTCTGGCCGTTTCGAAATCCATCTGTATGAAATCTATTCCTGTTACCTCTTTAACAGCATCGACCATCGAAATCTTTTTGAACGGCGGTTCGAAATCTATGATATTGTCTTCGTACTCTATTTTGTACTTACCGTGCAAATCAAAAGCTATCTTGCGTAGTAACTCCTCAAGCAACTGCATGATATCATTATAATCGGCGTACGCCCAGTACAGCTCGACCATCGAGAATTCCGGGTTGTGCATCCGGTCCATGCCTTCATTGCGGAAATCCTTGCAGTACTCCCAGACTTTATCATAACCGCCGACCAATAATCTTTTAAGATACAACTCATCGGCAATGCGCAGATATAGATCCGTATCCAGCCGATTATGATGTGTGACGAAAGGCTCGGCCGCGGCACCGCCGTACAACGGTTGAAGAATCGGCGTTTCCACTTCAAGAAAGCCCTGCTCATTCAGGTAATCACGAATCGTCCTGATTATTTTGGCACGTTGTACGAACGTTTCTCTGACATCGGGATTGACAATCAGGTCGGCATAGCGTCGACGATACCGTTGCTCTTTATCGACCAGCCCCGAATGTTTATCCGGCAGCGGATGCAGCGCTTTGGCCAGCAATTCAAACTCTTTTATCATCACCGTTTTTTCGCCGGTCTTGGTCGTAAACAGCGTCCCCTCGACGCCGATGATATCACCCAGATCGAGCTTTTTATCGAACACCTTAAAATTATCCTTGCCGACATAATCCAGCTTCGCATAAATCTGTATTTTACCCGAGACATCATGAATGTCGGCGAAAATAGCCTTGCCCATTTTTCGCTTGAGCATGATCCGCCCGGCCAAACGGACAACTGCTTCGTCGGATGATAACTTGTCAAAATTCGCTATGACTTTACCGACATTATGCGTTCGTTCGTATCGGTACGGATATGGATTAATATTTTTTTCTCTTAAATCGGCCAGCTTCTGCCGACGGTTGCGAATCAACTCTTCCAGCGGTATTTGCGGCTGTTCATTTTGCCGCTTATTTTGCTGCGGTTTATTCATCACGATTAAATTCTCCGCTTAATCTCAGTATTTTTTGATCAAAGCTTTGGCCACCGGCGGCGGGACGAGCGTACTAATATTGCCTTTATTGGCGGCGACATCTTTGACTATTGTCGATGATAAGTACACCCACGAAAGAGCCGGCATAAGAAAGACAGTCTCAACCTCACGGGCCAGCTTGCGATTCATCAACGCCATCTGAAATTCATATTCAAAATCGGACATCGCCCGCAGACCGCGGATAATGGCACAGGCCCTATGTTTTTTAACAAGGTCGGCCAGAAGCCCGTCGAATTTGATAACCTCGACCCCCTTCATACTTTTCAGGCTTTTTTCAACCAATTGATATCTTTCGTCATGAGTGAAAAGAGGGTCTTTTCCGGCGTTTTTCGCGACGGCGACAATCAGGTTGTCGAACAATTCGATCGCTCGCTGTACGAGTGATATATGACCGTTAGTGATCGGATCAAATGTTCCCGGATAAACCGCTAATTTTCTTTTATTCTGTCTGCTTCCTGGCATAAAACGTAACCTCGGTCTGGCCGAATTTCCTTTTTTTCAATATCTCCACGCGGTCGGCTTTTATTTCCTGACCCGCTTTGTGTTCAATAATAAGTAATCCGTCATACTCAAGCAAGTCATATTGCAGCACTATATCGATTACCTTTTCCGGGGTGATTTTTTCATAAGGTGGGTCGGCAAAAATCATATCGAATTTCCTGCCGTCGGTACTAAGATTTCGACAGGCGGCAATATAATCGCACTCGAAAACTCCCGCTTTTAATCCCAATGTGGTCAGGTTTTCCTGAATCATTTCGACCTGTTTGTGCCCCGATTCTACAAAAATGGCGGAAGCCGCTCCACGCGATAAAGCCTCTATTCCGAGAGCACCGGAACCGGCGAAAATATCGAGAACCACAGTCTCCTCGATATCATTCATCAGAATATTAAAAATCGATTGTCTTATTTTATCGGTGGTCGGACGGGTGGACAGTCCCGGCGTGGTATTTAATGTCCGCCCTTTAAATGTGCCTCCTGTAACACGCATCAGAAATCAACCGTCAAGCCGAGACTGACCAGATATTTACCGGCCTCAGAATAGATATCTTCATTAAACGACTCTTTTCTCAACCGGGGCGTAATTGTCTTTACTTTCATACTCTCTTCGATTTTCGTAATCATGGCGGAATCAGTCATTAGTCCGGTAATTATTATCGCCGAAAGAGGGACCGAATATCCATCCCGCGCAATCTTCGACAGTTCGTATTGAAGCATGGCCGATAAATCAACCACAGATTTATCGCTGTCTTTTTCAATCTCCTGTTTTTCGCCGATTCCGTTCTCAAGGCCGCCGATCAATATCGGGTTATCATCTTTCAAAAAGCAGTATGAACAGCTGCCGGGCGAAATGTCGACCAGACAAACGTGCTGACCGCTTTCGCGAAGACAATAATTTATATATGCCGATGCCATCGCCAGCGAGCGCAATCTGAATCCGGACGGTTTGGGGATTTTCTCCTGAAGGCTTTCTATTTTTTGCCCAATAAAATTTCGATTATAAGCGATGGCCAGATTTTTTGATTTCGGGTCGGTGTAAGAGCAATCGAAATAATAATCATTGTTGCTGTCGGCCAGCGTTCCGACCAGTTCGAATTGAATCAATTTTATCGGGTCGAGATTTCCCTCCGGCCGAATTGTCACCCACTTGATGATGGCCTCTTTTTCGGAGATCGAAAAATAAAAGTCGCCGTCAGGACCAACCGTGTCAGGGCCGAAATCGTCGGCGTCGTAATCATTTAATAAATCAACGATAATCCGGCCGGCCGATGACGTGCGTCCGGCGATTCGAATCCGGTCGGATACAATATCGATTCCATATCTTTTATTCGTAAATGTTACCACGGTTCTACCTTGAGATATGATTTTATTTCTTCGTAAGTCTTATAACCGATACCCTTGACATTCATAATATCTTCCGGTTTTTCAAAACGAGCGCTGTCGCGATAGGCGATGATTCTCGATGCCAGCGCCGGACCTATATGTGGTAGTAGCTCCAGTGAATCGGCCGGTGATAAATTCAGATCGACAATGACAATCGGTGCGTAGGTCCGGTTCCCGTCGGCTATTTGCACCGAAAAACTCAAACTCTCTTCGTCGACATCAGAGTAGCTGCGAATAAAATTAAGCAGGGAGAGAATTATCAGAAGCGCTGCGAGAAATACGACGACCTTTAACTGTGGCGGCGAAAAATCAAAAAAACGCCTCATTTGCAACCATTCCAAAGTCTTAAGAAATATACCCTAATATAATAGTGCCTCTTTAAAAATCAAGAATGATAATAATGTTGATTACTACAAATTATGGCTATGTCAGGCAATGCCTGATATAGCCTTGAGCCGTATTGATAAATTCTTATTAAGATTCACCTTTAATAATTTCCATAATCTCGACTTCGAATATCAGAGTTTTTCCTGCCAGGGGATGATTGGCGTCGAGCGTCACCGTGTCCTCGGCCACATCGGTGATCGTGGCGTACATAATGCGTCCGTCCGGCTGGCGCGACTCCAGTTGTCCGCCGACTTCATATTCCATATCCTGCGGCAGCATATTTTTCGGAACCTTCAAAACCATTTCGGGGCGGATCGGGCCGTATGCATCCTCCATGGGAATCGTGATTGTTTTTTTCTCAGACACGGCCATGCCGATAACGCCGTTTTCAAGTCCGGGAATGACCGTTCCGGATCCGATAACAAACTCGATCGGTTCGCGGTCGACCGAGGAATCAAAAACTGTTCCGTCTTCAAGTTTGCCGGTGTAATTGAGCCTGACCGTATCGCCGTTTTCAACTTTTTCAACAGAAGATGAGCAACCCGACAAAAACGCGGCTATAAAAATGGAAAAGAACATAAATGTTATAGACTTTTTCATTTTCGATATCTCCTTTGAATAATAAATTCCTATAAGGTTTTTCACTCAGATAATCTATCGAAATTCAAAGGGAATGCAATAAAAATAAATTTATATACGCTAATTGCCATGGACGTATATGGATATCGTAAGAATGCCTGAATTCGGACAGGACCACAAAAAAATGGCGGTTCATTTGACCGCCATTTATTTATATTTGATTTTTGTAGCTAATAGTCTTCATCATACGGGCTTACCGATTGGCCGCCACCCAGGATTTGCTGCACCAGGGGATCGTTGCGATTCGCCTTGTAATCGCCGTGCATCTTAGTTGCTTTATAGATGTCGGCGCTATTGCGGGTATCGTATAGGACCTGCATCAATTTGCGGTAGGCGTAGCCGCTGTTGGGATTTATATCAAATGCTTCCCATAGGATCGGCAGTGCCTCCTCGGTCTTGCCGAGATTGAATTTGACCAGTCCCAAGTCCGACAAATAAAATTGATTGTCCGGATTTTTATGATTTAGCAATGTCAGCACATCTTCGGCGCTTTGAAGGACGCTGTCGGCCTTGGCGCTGTCTCCCTGCCGACGATCCATATCGGCCAGCATTGAATAAGCCTGATAAAATTCCGGATATTTTTTGATAATGAAATTCAGGATATCAAAAGCCTTGTCCATCTGCCCGGTCGTTTGGAATTCATTTGCCAGACGAACAGCGTTAAATCCGATAGCCAGCATAACACCGGTCGCGTTTTCGTCACGATAAATATTCGGGTCATTCAGGCCGGTGTATTTATAAACATCCTTAAAAAAGTGGTAGCCTTCTTCGGCATCGATTTTTCTCGGCCATTTGACCGTATCTATTTTATAAAGAATGCCGACGGCGTGTGTATAATCGCGAAGATTCAGGGGCGACTCCTGGTACGGTTCCGATGAAAAATAGATGGGATATTTCCACTTGTTGTCCAGGACAACCTCATCAACCATCATATCCTGGAGTTTTACCGTACGCCCTTCAAAAGGCGCCGGAATCAGGTATGTCCTTCTTTTACGGGGCCGGTCATAGAAAGGTTTTTCGGGTCTCCTGACCTCTCTGCCCTGGTAATCGTACGTATTCCAGATAATCTGATCGTCATCAAGCGAGATTGGAACACCGTACTGGTTTTTCATCTGCGCGATGTACCAATCGGTATTGAACAATGACAGATTGACAACACGAACATCTTTACGGAAATCATAAACCTCCTGCACACACCATAAGGGGAAGGTATCATTATCCCCCGAAGTAAACAGGATAGCGTCTTTATCGCATGTTTCCAGAATATCTTCCGAATAGACTCTCGGATAATAATTTCTTGAGCGGTCGTTTTCGAAATAATTATCGGTCAAGGCGGCGGTCGGCAAGAAAATAAGAAGACACATCACGGCCATCGCCGGAGTTTTAAAAGAGGACCATTTGGCGGTCGATGTTTTTTCCCTGACCAATTCCATCAGGGCCGCCAAGCCCAGACCGAGGGCCAGGCCGAAATAGGCAAATCCGGGCGTGAAGAAGTAATCTCGATTTCTGACCTCGAGGTACGCGTCGCCGGTGCGCGGATTATATTTGATTCCGTCGGCGAAATTCATATATAAAACCAGGCCGACGGTTGCTAAAAGTAAAAGTATCAAAAATGGTAAACCTATCTCAGCTTTTCTTTTGGTTGTCATATAAACGCCGAATAGGCCGACAAGAAAAAGCGCCCCGAAGATTTTGGTCAAACCGTACTGCTCCTCGAAATAGCTCCAGAATCCCATGTGGGCGTGACGGCCGAACTGGTGCGCCCAAGTGCCGCGCCGCATAAAAGCCCTTTCCACCATCAACTCGTTGCCGTATTGCTTACGGTCGAGGTAATTGATGAAAGTCTCATTCTGGCCGTCAAAGAAAGCCCACGGCATAATACTGAAATTTCTCGAAGGGTTGTTCTCGTCGATGCGGGGATTGTGTTTGGAGCGTATGGGAATAAACAGGTGGAAAGAAAAGCCTGTTATAGCAACCAGCAAAATGGTCAGACCCATTTTCCAATCGGTTTTTTGGGCACCGGCGAGTATGAGCATTACGATAGCACCAACAAACAGGGCATAGATAAATTGATAAAAGCCCACCATTATCAGCGAAAAGGCAACGATGCCGATCAACACCGGCCAGTTTATATATTTATAAACCATGTAAGCGACAATCAACAGAAAGATAACAGTCGCCAGAATAAAGGCCGGAAATCCGCCCCGACCATTGGCAACCAGTATCATTGTAAGGAGTTCCGCCACAAAGAACAGACAAATCGCCACCCATGCCTTAACCGGGGCGCCTTTTTTCAGTATAAAGAAAATGGCCGCCACCGGCATGATTAAAAAAGTCGTAAGATGAATGGCAACACCCAACAAGGCCAGATAACAGACCAGAACGACTATTCGTTTGGCAAGTGGCGTGCCTTGTTTTTCGTAATAAATCAGCATCAACCAGAGAATAATTGTCATAAACATCAGTGACAGGCCATAAACTTCCGCTTCCACAGCATTACCCCAATAAGTAGCGGAAAAAGCCATAAACAGCGATCCGGTAAATCCTCCGATATAGGTGATAATCCTTTTCCAGCCGCCGAAGCCTTTATCCTGATACCAGAATTTTATCATCCGGACGACCGACAGATAGCCGAATAGAACCGCCACTGCCGATGATATAACCGAAATCATGTTGACCCTGAAGCAGATATCCGCCGCAAAGGGGATCGTCGAAAAAACCCGTCCCAGAACCACAAACAAAGGGGAACCCGGCGGGTGAGGAATGCCCAAAATGTAGGCACAGGCGATAAATTCACCGCAGTCCCAGTATGACAGGGTCGGCGCGACCGTAAGACGATAAACAATAAAGGAAAAAATGAATACAATAACACCGACAAGGGCGTTGGTTTTATCAAATCCGTTTTTGCGCAAATCTAAAGTATTTTCCAAATCCGCCTCCTAAAGCATACGGGCATATTCCCCGATAAATGAAAAAAACCCTTTAACCGGCATAGCCAAAAAATATGTCACAAATATATACATAATCGAATAATTGACAACAATAATAATTATACCCTCTGACAAAAGGTCAGATTAAAAAAATCGGAGGTCATATGTTTATCTGGGTCACAATTTTGTTCCTGCTCGGTATCGCCGCTTTTCTGGATTCAATTTTCAACTACGGGAATATTTTCAGACAGGTTAATTCGGTTCTATTCATGTTTATATCGCTGGGATTACTGGTCCGAACCACAACCAAAATCAAGGCCGGAAAAATTGAAAACTATGAAAACCGGATTACCAATCTGGAGATGCAGATTCGGACGATGGAAAAAGAAACCGAGGAATCTCCGGCCGATTATTGAGTCTTGTGAATTAATTCCGAAGCAGGGCAGGATCCGATTTCTTCCGACGGGGTTGGGATTGAAGTGATCCTGCCATTATTTCTTATCTTTCAATGACTAAATCCTTTTTATCAGCATTTTTATTTATAAGTATGGGTTTTCAATCAAAAATAAAAGCGGATATGTTTCCGGGGCAGGTTTATCACCCCGCCGGTTCGAAATTCTGAATTCTTTGAAGCGACTCGCGGACTTCACCGACAAACGGATAATCAGAGTGATTTTGCAGAATATCTTTATATATTTCGATGGCGGTTTCTTTTTTATCGATCGATGCTGAACATATATCGGCCTTAAGCTTCAATGCGTAGGGGAAGAAGTAATCGTCGGAATACTGCGCTTCCATGGTATCTATTATAGTCAAAGCGTCGGCCGTATCGGCCAATGCGCTATAATAAGTTGCCAGTCGGTACATCGAAGTACCGATTAACGGCGACGGGCCCATTTCGATTATGGCCTTATATTTATCAATCACCGAATCCGGTTTCATCCTGATTTCATAGTAACGCGCGTCGGCGTAATCTGCGAGCGCTTTTGGGACCTGTTGAAAAGACTCACCGATAATCAGGCTGTTGATCAAGGCGTCGTTAACGTAATAACCGCGAGGATATGCTTTAATAATGCGGCGAAATGAGATATCGGCGGTTTCGAAATCCTTTCTGAAAAATTGAATCATGGCCAGATTGTAATCCATTAATTCCTTCATCTCCGATGATCGGCTATTCTCCTTTAATTCGGAAAAAACCTGTTGGGCCGAATCAAGTTCGCCGTACGCCAGGAACAGCTTGGCCCGTTCAAATGTGGCTGAAGTATTTATCGGTTCAAACTGATAAAATGCGGCCACCGAATCGTAGTACACCGACGCCGAATCGTATTCAAGCAGATTGTATCTGAATATATTACCGATTTTCAAAAGCGCCTCGGCTTTATCTTGCGGCCGGGGATAATCTTTGACAATTTGTTGGTAACATGCAATAGCCCCATCATATCTTCCCAGGCCAACCAGGGCTTCGGCGAAATAAAATTTATAATCGGCATAAGGTATATTTTTCGTCCTGAGCCGTTCAATATATTCGCCCGCCTTGACAACCTGTGCGTAAAGTTTCCTGTCCCGACACTGACGCATATATTTGAAAAGCTCGCGGCCGTTGCCCTGGGATAGGGAATCGAATTTCAGGCTAAGATCAAATGCTTTATCATATTGATTATTCTGGATATACGCTTCCTGCAGAAATTTCGAAGCCATCTTGTTATTGGGTAGAGAATCCAGAATATCATTGAGGGCCACGATTATATCCGGCGGGGCTCCGGGATACCTTATCAACGCAGCCATTTTTCTGTCCACGTTTTTGGCCGAAACGGAATCGCGATCAATCTCCTTGAAATATTCCATCACCGCCTGAAAATAATCCCCCTTGATTTCAAGAAGTGCGGCCGCTTCCATGGCGAAGAGGGCATCGGAGCCGAACTCGGCCCGCCCGCGATTGATTAAATCGGACGCTTTTTCGTTGTATCCCGAATCAGTCAACCTGTTGATTATCATCCGATATATATCCGGATTGCCGGGAAATCGGTTCAGCATGTTTTCAATCTGCCTGTCGATAAGGGAATCCTCGCCCATCTTTATATACATGGCCAATAATTGATCGTGATAGTGCAGGTTGAAGGGATTTTCCTCTAGTTTATTTTTCAAAAACAACTCCGCCTTCGGATACGCTTTTAATTGCGTGTAGCAATTCAATAACAGATTGATAACTTCCTGATTGTCCGGTTGACGACTGTACATATCTTCCAGAAGATTGGCGGCACCCATATATGCCCCGGTGGTGATTAGCTGCCGCACCAGATCCATTTCATCCACATTTGGACCGGCCGGGCCCTTTTTATCCCGCATAATTAAATTGGGAATAATGGAGCCGCCTTCGGACTGGGCATAGCCGACCGAGCCGGATAAAATAACCAAAATTAATATAATTGCCGGGAGTCTATTCGGTTTCATAATTCGGGAGCGGTGTACTGTTGTCGATTTTTTCAAGCAATGCCTTAAAATATGCTTTAATGTGTTGTTCGTATTCGGGCGGATAGCTTTCATCAAGGAAACGGCGCAGCCGGTCTTCAATATCCAAGCCGCCTTTCAATTGATTACCGGATAAGGCGGCCGGGGAATTTCTCAAGACATCTACGCCGACGGTCGATTTTCGCTGATCGGTAAAATCTTTTCGCTGAAGCGTTTTTGTTGCATCCAGCATTCGCGAGTAAATCTTCAACTGTCGATCCAGTGTTTCCTGCCCGACCTCGCCGTTGCTCAGCTGATCTATTACCTTTTGCATGTCATCGGAAATACCGTCGAGACGGCCCAGAATCTCCCGGCTGTTGCCGAATTCCGACTGGAGTTCCTGTAAAGATTTATGGATAGCGCCCTGTTCTCCGGCCAGACGTCTCAATGCCTCTTTTCCGCCGGGTGAATTGGGATTCTGGCACTGCTTTTGTGTTTCCTGATTCAGTTTCCTTTGATTCTGGCACATCGAATTCATTTTCATACCCGGCTTATTGCAGCTGCCGCCATTATTACAGTTTTTTTGAGATTCGAGCGCGTCAAGCATCCGGACCGCGGCCCGATTGAGATTATACATCGACTCGCGCTGATAATTCATCGCCTCCTGCTGATCCCGATTGGACAGTTTGTCAATCGACAGGTCGATATTACCCAGCGCGTTTCGAATCAAATTACCCAGTTCCGCCGCGATAAACGGTGACTGCTCGCCCAATTCTTCGACCCGGCGCGACAGTCCGCCAACAGATTCTTTCAGAATCTGTTCCTGCGCCGCCAGATCGCGAAGAACTTCGGAACGCCCGTTTATATCGGCGGCGGCGCCGATAAGGTCTTCCTGCTGATCGGAAAGATAATTTATATCATCGATGGCATCCCGCATCTTTGCGGCCAGTTCCGATCCGCCGCCGTTACACATTTTTGCCTGACCTTGTTGCATTGTATCCAGTAATTCTAGAAGGCGCGAACTTGCCTGTTTGCCTTCCTTTAGCGCCGGTTTTTTTTGTTTATTTGATAGCTGCTGCGACATTTTTTCCATATTATCGCCGGCTTTACAGCCTTCGACCGCACCGCAGAACTGCTTGGCCTCTTTGTCGAAACTAAAGGGAATGTTCTTTATCATGTCACGTAGCTTGTCGGCCTCATTCTTCAGGTTTTCAAGTCCCTGCTGGACATTTCTCTCCGACGACTCCAATGTCGGCAGCTTATCCGAACCGGTAGCCTCTGTTTTGGTATTGACTTTATCCTGCTTATCGACTAATTCCTTCGCCATCTCGGTCATGGCATTTACTTTTTGCTCGATTTGCATCTGTTTCAGCAGGGCGATAGTCCGGTCCAGACGACGCATCAATTCTTCCTGGGACATTTGATAATCTTTAAGTGCCTCCTCGATTTCTTCCGGTTTCATATTTTTAAGAGCTTCCAGCATTTTCAACCGGGCCTCTTTCATCTCCGGAGTGGCAACTTCCTCAAACAGCTTTTGGATTTCAGAAATTTTTTCAAGAATTTCCCGACTGGACAGACGATTTTTTTCCATTTCATCAACCATCTTATCCATGTTTTTGGCCAATTCTTCCAGTTCTTCGTTGATTTGCTCGTCTTTGGCGGTAATATCCTCAAGTTCTTTCTGATGCTGCCAGGGCAGATTTCTATTGTTCTGGCCTTTTTCCTGCTCTATCTTACGGGCAATATTTTTTAGCCGTTCGGAAAGGTCCCGATGACTATCAAGTAACTCCTCGGCCCGCTTGATATTTTCGCCCTGTTCAGCCTCGGTCTGAGCTATTATTTCCTCAAGAGAAGGTAGACGGGCGATATATTCTCTGGATACTGTGACTTTCGGACCGCGTATCCCATCGTTGTCGGACAGTTCAAAATGATACTGGATGTAATCCGACGGTGTCAGATTAAGAGGTTCAACATCCCAGTTGAAATTGATTTCGCCTTCGGTTTTTATTTTATCTGAAAAATGCAGTACGGCCACATTTTCCTCACCGTGTACGCCGTCGGATACGATTTGATATTTAAGCAGTAGTGAAGAAAAACCGTAATCATCGGAAATTCGGACCAGCAGCGGAATCATCATATCTTCGTCAAGATTTATATCCACGCCCGGCCGGATGACGTCGATAACCGGATATTCATCCGGAATAGCCGTTATAGTGTACTCAATCGGATCAGGATTGACCTCACCCTGCTTATCCACCAGATGAATCGTATAATTCCTGTCTTCCGATATTTTAAAGGCCTGCTCGGCGGTGAGACCGTTAATCTCGAATGGAGAGGCCGAGGAATCATCGAATTGCATTTCGGCGATATCGACGGGTACATTGGTCGTGATTTTCATCTCCGCCCGCGTTCCCTGCACAGCCGAAACCGAGCCGTCATTTTCGTCGATGACAGTCGGTGACAGACCGGTGTATTTGGGATAGAACAGTGACAGCTTTATTCCGGTTACACGCGGACGATCGACGATATCGATATGACTGACCGGGGTCGTGATGCGCCCGGCCTGAACATAATAATCAAGTGAACGGCGAACCTGGCGTAAGGTCAGTGTGAACAGCAATGAATCGCCGTAGCTGGATGGAGTTTTGGCCGTCTGAGGTATCTCCACTTTTGATTTTTGCCAGATGCCGCCTGCGAACTTATAATAGACGGTCGCCATATCCGGGAATTTATCTCCCTGCAAAATTCCACCGAGGTCAACATCACGATACTTAATGGCTGTGATCGAACCGGGAAAGATACTTAGCTTATACCCCAAAGGAGGCGCGACCAGTTCCGTCGGATGCGAGTAGACATTATAAGAGTATGAAAATAGTCCGGGAAAAATCACCAGCATAAGGACTCCGACCACGGCACCGATTCCGAGTGTCCTCAGATTGCGCAGTAACGGATAAAATGAAACGACTTCATTAAAATTCAGATGGGCTGCCTTCTTTGCCGCCTGAATAAGCGTCGCCTGCATCAACGCTTGAGAATAACCTCGTATGGATTCTTTAGTCGCTGATGAGAATTGCAAAGCGGCGATAAGTCGGCCTTTTAATTGCGTGAATTTTTTTTCAAGTTTCAGCGCTGCCGATTGATCCGAACCGTGGAAAAGCCGGGTAAAGGCCAGCTTCAAAAATAAAAAGATGCCGATTAAACCCGATAGTATCAGAAGTGTTATTTTGAGCCAAACCGGTATTATAAATACCCCCGCCAGAAGAGTTAAAATTATCGAAACCAGTACTACGCCCGCCGCGGTAGCCAGAATACCGGCGGTAAACAGAATAAGCCGCTCCCTGAAAAGCGTTTTTCTGATTCTTCTTGTCAGATCAGTGATATTTTGAGTTTCATTCATAGCAGCCTCTTATCATCGGCTAATGCGTCAATGCATATGCCAGAATATTCATTCCCATTTTTAAAGCCGCCTCCCGTTTTTCCGGGGGATCATTATGTACCTGCGGATCTTCCCAGCCGTCCCCGATATCCGATTGATACAGATAATACAAAACCACACGGCCGTTTATTGATATTCCGAATCCCTGCGCCGGCTTATTATCATGTTCATGGATTTTCGGCGGTCCGGCCGGAAAATCGAAATAGCTGTGATAAATTGGATGGTCAAAAGGAAGCTCAACCAGTTCCCGTTCCGGGAATAATCGCGCCAGTTCCTTTCGCAAATTTTTGTCCATGCCGTATGAATCATTTATAAACAAAAACCCGCCGTTAGCCAGATATGTTCTTAATCTTTCGCGCTCTTCGTCAGAAAACCGCATAATTCCATGACCGGTGGCAAACAAAAATGGATACCGAAACAGGTTGTCATCCATAATCGCGACAATTTTCTCAATCGTATCGACCGGGAAATTGCTGTTTCTCCTTATAAACTGCAGAAAATTGGGTAGCGACGAACCACCCCAATACCAGTCACCGCCGCCTCCGTAATGTAACCGCGCGACGGTCACGGCCGACGGATCGACCGTTTCGACATCCGGCCGAATTAGCGGTCGGGCGGCTCTTGACAATGTCCCCTGCCTGTTTTGTGCCGGGGCGGAGATTGGTACCAGTAAGGTCAGTAAAAAGGCCAGTAAACCGATTCTGAGCATAATTCACCCTGTATATAATAATATACTATGAAAGTCGGAATTCTGACCGAAAAATCTTTCGAAAAACCCAAAAAAGAAAAACCCCTAGCTCAAAATGAGCCAAGGGTTGGGAGGGATTATGTCTAAGGATGTCACAAATATACCGGTATATTTTCCTTTGTCAAGAAAAAAAATAAATATTTTTTTGTTTATAAAAATACCTATAAAGCCGCTAAATTGGCCTAAAAAGATAACCTGATGCCGAATTGATTTATCGATTTATCTTCAAAGGTGGCCAGAATCCTTTGATAGTTTATTGACAGGATACCGTAAATCGGTTTCACCAGCGACAGCTCTATATAGTAATCTTCTTTTTTGCGTGACATCCGCCAGTTAAAATCGGCCGTGAATTCGAACGTGAACTCTGTCAACAACTTAAAACTATTAATGGCGATTATTTGAACCGTCTGACCCCGATCGTTGCCGGCGTCATCGATATTTTTAAAAAACGAAATCTCGTTGGTAATTGGAAATAAACTGAATACTTCACCTTCGACCGGGGGAAGTGAGAACGCTTCGTTGTACATAAGACCAATTAAGACAATGACGACCGGCAGCCAAATTCGCTTTTTCATCGAAAACTCCTTATTTCGAAAATTGTTGAATTATGATGGGACAAGATATGCTGTTATTCGCCAGAGGTCAAATAATTGAGGAGAATATCGAGTCCATAAAAAGATTTTGAACAACCGGCGCGACTATCTATATTAATCCAAATGAGTTCCGGCAATAATTCAATTCAAAACGACACAATCCGCGCTGTATATAATAAGCCGTTGCGGCAACCTTTTGATAATCACAAAATCCCCGAATCATTTTCGATAAACATAGCCCTAATGACCGGTGCTTATCACAGTTCATTTCCGCAATACAAGGCGACACCCCTGATAAAACTCAAGAATCTGGCAACAGAGCTCAATATCGGACAGATACTGGTTAAGGACGAATCATACCGATTCGACCTTAACGCCTTTAAGGTTTTGGGAGCGACGTATGCCATCGGGAAATTGCTGGCGCAGAAACTGCAATTAGATTTCGAAAAGGTCGATTACGATTTTCTGAAATCGAAGACAGCTACAAAAAAGACCGGCATTCTGACTTTTGCCACCGCCAGCGATGGCAACCATGGCCGCGGTGTGGCCTGGACCGCCGCGCAATTGGGGCATAGGGCGGCTGTTTTTCTTCCCAAAGGCACAGTTAAAAGCCGAATTGAAGCTATCAGGCAAACCGGTGCTGAAACGATTATAACCGAATATGATTATGACGATTCGGTCCAGCATGCAAAAGAGGCGGCCAACAAAAACGGATGGATATTGGTGCAGGACACCGCCTTTGAAGATTACACCGAAATTCCGCTCTGGATAATGCAGGGATATACGACCATGGCAGCCGAGGCAAGCGTGCAAATGCACGAACTAGATATCGAAAAACCGACTCATGTCTTTTTACAGGCCGGTGTTGGATCGATGTCGGCTGCGGTCCTTGGTTATCTGATGAATGCGTTCGCCGAAAAATACCCGTTGACTATAATTATCGAGCCTCATCAGGCGGCCTGCTTTTACCGATCGGTAGAGATTGGCGATGGTTACCCGCATCCGGCTGACGGCTGTCTTAAAACCATGATGGCGGGACTTTCATGCGGCGTGCCTTCCACGATTGCGTGGAATATTATCAGAGATTTCGCCGATACGATGATATCCTGCTCCGACAGCATCGCCGCTGAAGGGATGAGAATCCTGGCTCGTCCTCATGGCGATGATAATAAAATTATATCGGGCGAATCGGGCGCGGTCGGTATCGGTCTGCTTGTGGAAATTATGAAGAATAATAAGTACTCTGATTTAAGACGTAGTCTCAATATCAACAAAGAATCAATAGTTCTACTTTTCAACACCGAAGGCGCTACCGATCCGGAAAACTATCGCAAAATTGTCGGCCAATAATATTTGAAAATCAATGGAATGAAATAAAAAAAGGTGGCGAACCACCCTTTTTAAATATGTATTCAAGTTAGCCCTCGTCAGAAAATACAACCCCCACTCATGCAGCCTCGATTTTCGTCTTTTTCAAACTTGCGAGTTATACCGATTGATATCCCGATCTGGTGCGAGGAACTGCCGGAATCGAGAAAAACGTCGGTGAAAAGCGCAGTGTATTTCGCTTCGACTGTCAGACGAAAGTCATAAGTCTGAAAAGCATACATTCCGCCCGCCAGGTGGAGCGCAAAAGCCCTCGCGCTTTCCATATAGGTCTGCCCTTGAGATTCCTGCGAACCAATAAAATGAAGACCGATACCGCCGCCAAAGAAGGGCGTAAAATCGGATCCGCGATTTAAAATATAACGCAGGCCAATATCCCAGAATAATATGCCGACTTCTTTTTTATCCACTATTTGGCCGAGTATTGTTGTGTCCTTCTCACCGCCGCTTCCCGAGCTGAAGCCGAGTGAATTATCAAGGACATAACTTCCCGCTTCATAGCGCATCACCCAGGCCAGACTGAAAAGATCATCAACCTTGGAATATGAATTACCCAATGGAAATCCAAAGCCGAATGACGCGCCCGAAGTTATATATCCTTTTTTCCGTCGTCCTTCCTGTGTTTCCTCTTCGGTAATTGCATAACGAGTAACCTCGGATTTAATCTGTGTCTGAGTTGCGACCGCCTCGGCCACCTTGCGTAAAGCGACGTCGAGATCATCAATCGATGATGCCGAAAAACGATCCGAGAAGACCACTTCTTCGGTAGCGACGTTGATCAGGCGCGCCTCCACCGTGATTCGTTCGCCCAATCTGGTCAGGGAACCAATAATCGATTTCTGCGCCCCGGCCATAGAACCGTAACTTGCCGCGCAGCTTATCTGATAACATTCGAATTTGCTGATACCCCGCTCAATCAGCTTGGCTTCGACATCACCCCAGGGTATAACCGAAAATTTCCCGGTGGCATTGAGTTCGTTGGAAAATATACGGGTCCCGGCCTCAATCGTCGGCTGATCGACTCCGATACCCTCAAATTCAAAAACGACCGCTTTTTCCTGCGCCGAAGCAATGCCGCCCAACATCAGCAGAAAAACGCAGAGTGTGAAAATTCGGTAAAACACACTGTCCTCCTTCCTTGATTTTCATCTATGATATTGATTATATAAATATCCTGTGTGGATTCGCTTGTCAATCTAATTTTTTAAAAGATTTATCTGTTTTTCGGGAAAAAGATGACCGATTAAATAGCTTTGTCGACGGCGACTTTTAACATTCCGGCAAAATGCGGATTGATATTTACCTGTTTCTCCGAGGGACCGGCGTGAGTGGTGACCGCTTTACCGATAAACTCTCTGGCTTTAATTTCATCGCCGAGATTTGCATAAGCCTGCGCCATTTCATAAAACGCCTCACCATCCTCGTGCTTTACGGATTCCAGTTTTTTTAATATTGATTGAGCGTCATTGTTTTTGCCGGCGCCTGCCAGAGCCATGGCCAGATAAGCCTTAACATGGACATTTTCCTCGTTTTCGAGAATATTTTCTTCCGCTGATTTGGCCGCTTCCTCGAAATATTTACGTGCCACGCTCGAGTTGCCGGACATTTTTTCGGCATATCCCAGGTAATAAAAGGCAATAAACGGGAAACAGCCCTCCTCGATTGATTCTTTAAGAATTATCCGGGCCTTGTCATATTCTTTGTTAACCATATAAATATATCCGGCCTCGACGTACGCATTAGGATCGCCCTTATATTTTATCGCCTCCTGATAATTTTCCAGCGCCAGATCGCGAACCCCCAGTTTTTCATAAACAAGGCCGAGATTATAGTACGCCCGTCCGTAATCGGGCGCCAGCTCGATGGCACGCTGAAGGGTCGCCATGGCCACCGTGTATTTTTTCAAATCCATATTAATCAGACTTAGCAGGAGCAGTGTCTCGGTATCGTTGGGTGCGTATTTCAAAGACATTTTCGCCCATTCGATCGCGTTTTCATGATCGCCCGATATTTCTTTCAACCAGGCCAGGGTTCGATAGCCGATGGCATATTTGGGATTAAATTCAATTGCTCTAAGGAATGATTTTTCAGCCTCGTCGAACGCCCCCATAAACATGTGATATCGGCCCAGGGAGCGATGCGCTTCCGGAAGATTGGGCGAAATCTCGATGGCTTTTAAAGCCTGCTCCCTGGCTTTATCTATTCGCTCCTGGCTGCGATCGTAATAAGCCATATATTGGAAGGCGTATACGTCCGAAAGACCGGAATAAGCGTAGGCCAGCTCGGGGTCGATTTCCAGCGCTTTTTCAAACATTCGTTCGGCGATTTTCAAGTCATCAGGTTTATTGGTCTGATAATAATTTTTTCCCTTCAAATAATATTCATACGCCGCAATGTCGGTTTTGAAATAATCCTCAACGTCAATCGATTTAAATCCGGTTGTTTCGGCCAGCTTCTGCGAAGTTTCTTCGACCGCCTGCGAGAGAGCCTTGAATACATCGGCGGAATCCGCCTCGTATTTAAGTCCCGAAATCAGATTTTCGCCATGATCACCATAAATGGTCAGATTCAGTTTTATTTTCTCCTGCCATTTCATCAGCGAGCCGACAATCACAAAATCGGAACGACAGCGTCTGAAGACTTCTTTGATATTTCGAGAATAGACCGACGACGGCTCCGCCGAGATGATAAGATCGGTGTGCCGCGAAAGTTCATGGATTAAGTCATCAGTAAAGCCGACACAGAAATATTCCCAGCTTTCGTCGTTGGAAAGATTTCTGAGGTCTATCACTGTTACTGTCTGGCGAGCCAGACATGGTTTGGCCGCCAATTCGACGCCGGCTCCACTTATACTCTCATTGATAAAGTCGAGAATCGACTGCATGTTCCCGTAACGTTCCGAGGGTCGTTTGGCCAGCAGTTTCATCATGAGAACATCAAACCAGCCGGGCAATTCGGACTTAGCGTCGCACGGCGGAGGCGGGTCTTCATGAAGTATGGAATAGATAATAGCAGCCGAATATTCTCCCTCAAATGGCCGCTGCCCGGTAAACAATTCATACAGAATGACACCATAGCTGAAGATATCCGATACAATCGTTGCCGATTCGCCGGTAATCTGTTCCGGTGACAGATAATAAAGCGTTCCTTCGATATTTCCCTGGGGATCGACGCTGTCGGCGTTGACCGTCTTGGCCAGGCCAAAATCCAGTATCTTTACCTGATTATCGTTAGTGACTTTGATATTTTCCGGTTTTAAATCACGGTGGACAATCTCTTTGGCATGCGCCGCTTTAAGGCCCTCGCCGATTTGAAGCGCCAATTCGATTTTTTCCTTGAAACTGTAATTTTCCCCAGTATCCCTTAAATCTTCGCCGGGAACGTATTCCATCGAAATATAAGGCTGATTTTCAAATTCGGCGTGCTCCCAAATCTTTACAACGTGCGGCGAATCGATTTTCCCCGCCGCCTCGGCTTCCTGAGTCAACCGGGAACGATATTCCATCGACCGCGATAATTTATCGTCGATAAGTTTAAGGGCCACCGTCCGATTATTTCTGTTATCGAACGCCCTGTAAACGATGCCCATCGCCCCGGAGCCGATAACTTCTTCGACTGTAAAACTGCCAAATGTCGAACCGGAAACTAACATTTGATTATTTACTCGTTTGGCTCAGTTCGGAATTTGATATTGCCAAATTGAACATAGTTTCCTTTATTCCTGATAAATATATCGTCAATTGGACTAATATAAGAAGGCCGGCGTCATATGCCAAACAATTTAAACCGGGAACAGGAACGGCTCAAAAAGGCGGTCGATGAGCTTTCGGCGCTAAACCAGATAGCCAGTGCCATAAATGCACTGATGTCGGTGGAAGAAATCACCAAAATTATCGTTGATCGCTGTGTCCGGCGGGTGCGGGCGACTCAAGGGGCGGTGTATTTGCTTGAAGATGAAAAGGATGCATCCGATAAATTCAAGACCTTTGTTCGCGAATTCTCGCAGTCAGCCGATAAAATCCCGTTTCACCTTAATGAAAGTCTGTCCGGTTGGATGATAAAAAATAAAACGATTCTCGTCAGCAATGAGGCTGACAGTGATGAAAGATTTCGCGGTATGAATCTGGGTAAGCTCGGCATTTATTCCATCCTGGCCGCGCCCCTTTTATCGCGCAACAAGTTAATCGGTTCGCTCGCTGTCTTTAATAAACGAGGCGAGGATGGTTTTACTGAAAGCGACAAACGCTTTCTCGGAATTGTCGGGGCTCAAACCGCCAATGTTTTGGAAAACGCAAAACTTCGCGAGCAGGAACAGGAGCTGGTTGCTATTCGGGAGGAAATCAAAGTCGCTCAGTCGATCCAGCGCGGATTTTTGCCCGATAAGGGCGTCGAGTTGACATCCTGCGAAGCTTGCGGCTTCAATACCCCGGCCAAAGAAGTTGGCGGAGATTATTATGATATTGTCACGCTCAGCAACGAAAGGTTGTTTTTGTCGTTGGGTGATGTTTCCGGCAAGGGTGTTCCGGCGGCGCTTTTGATGGCCAATGCACAGGCGGTTTTAAGATCGCAATTGCTTGGAAGCGAAGAAGTTCCTCTGGCGAAACTCGCGCGAAGCCTCAATCATCTGATCTGCCAGTTCACACCGCCCGAGCAGTTTATCACCGCTTCGTTCGGTGTATTCAACTCCTCCGATAAGTCTTATCGATATATCAATGCCGGTCATGAGCCGCCGATTATCGTCCGGAAGGATGGCACCATCGAACCACTGACCGGAGCCGACCTTATACTGGGTGTGATGCCGGATTATACATACACCGAGTTTAATGTCGATCTTGAGGCGGACGATTTTTTATTTATCTATACCGACGGAGTCACGGAGGCGTTTAATGAAAAGGGTGAAGAGTACGGTGAAAAGCGCCTTAAGGAGTTTCTCAAAAAATGTACCGGGTTGGAGACATCAGCTATCGGCGCCAAAATGATGGCTGAACTGGGTCAGTTCCGGGGTCGGGGGGTGCAAACCGACGACATCACCATGCTGATTTTACGCCTGTTTTAATTGCATTTGGACATTATTTGCCTTACAATATTGATATAAAATATCCGTAAGAGAATTGAAAGGATTTGATTATGTCGAAAAAACATACCATCAGAGACGAAGGCAAGGTTACCATTCTTGAATTAAACGGGAAAGTCATGGGAGATACCGACGATACCGCTCTTTTTAATGTCGTTTATGATCTCGCCGATCAGGGCAAAGTGAATGTCGTTATCGATCTGTGCAATGTGGAGTGGATGAATTCCAAAGGGTTGGGGATTTGTATCTCCGGCGCGACCACTTTCCGCAATCGGGGCGGCGATCTTAAACTCGCCTGTGTTTCCGAGAAAGTCGAGTCGCTTTTAAGCAAGACACGTATGTTCGCGGTTTTTGAGGTTTTTCAAACCGTCGATGAAGCGATCGCAAGTTTTAAAAAGATATAGGCGTTTATACCTTCCCAGTACTATATAAAGAAATAGTCGGGATCTCGATGACCTCATTAATATCGAAATCCAAGACTGAATCCAAATATATAGCTTATGCGTTCTCTAAAATCTCTATCCAGCGGTAATCGAAAATTAATTCCGGGCTCGAAGCGACCGATTCGACCATTACCGGTAATACCGAATTGAAAGGCCGTGGTAGTGCCTGCTAAGCCAGTTCCCAACCTTATAGAGAAAAGTTTAAGCCAGAATAAGAGGTTGTAATTAAAATCAATATATGCAGCACCGCCCCGCGAGTCTATTGCCCTGGACAATGATGCGCCCAGCCCGAAGCGCATATATGTGCTGTCGCCAAGCTCACCCCGAATAAAATAATTCGTTGATATTGTCATGAGTTTATGCGTAAAAGCCCCGTACCGATCGCGGTCGGCATCCAATCCCATCTCCCGAGCAAGTTCTGCTTCATCTTTCGATAGCGGCCAGCGCAATCCCAGGGTAAATGTCGAGATAGTATGACGACCTCCATTCCGAATGCCTATATAGATATTGCCCAGCGTAAATTCTTCGACAGAATAACCGGGCATATTTGAATATAACCACCTGTAACGAGCATGAATGCGCGATACCGGTAACTCAATTACAAAACTAATATCCTCCTCTGCGGCCCAATATTGGGTTAGACTGGCAACCATATGATCCAATTTAGGATTGTCAAAATGCTTACAATCCGGTTTAAGAATTTCAAGGAAAACGGCTCTTTCATTATCATGGTCAACCCAGACAGATTGTCCATACAGTGTATCAGAAAATAAATAAATGCCGACTAAGGTCAACAACAAACTTAAATATTTCTTCTGCATATCAATCCATCCCCAAATATGATATTAAAATATATATTTTTATCGTGGTTTGTCAATTATTTATGTCCCACCCCCGGGATTTCATCCTGACGCCATACTTATTCCTATTTTTGTTTCCCTTTTTATTTGACAAAACCGGCTTTTTTAGCATCTTTAATCAGATTTGGGAATCTGAGTTAAGACAATAAATATCTAATTATTTTCTCGCATAAGGCGGTCAGCCGCTGAGGAAAAGGGAAGTGAGGCTTGGGCGAGAGGTTTGAATTCTATCCTGATATATTATGCCCGAATATCAATTTTCCAAAAGAGAAAAACTGAAGGAGGTTTAGCATGTTCAAAAAGTTAACTGTTTTAGCCATTTTACTGTTCGGCATTTACCTGAACGCACAGGTACAAGAGCCTGACTACAACTCCGTCTGGGAAGCCTCCTCCGGCGCTTTCCCGGATGAAATCTGCCCGGCGTGGTTATTAATTAATTCTGCGGATATTGAAGTGCCGATATTGTAAGGTGATTATCTTGTTATCAGCACATCCGATGCTGGCGAACGAATGATTTTTGCCCACGATACCGATATTGTCTTAGTTACGGACACATTAGAAATGGAATTCCGGATGAAAAGGATTTCAGGAAGCAATATCGATCCTGTCCGCCAGCCGGCCGGTTTAGTCTATTACTCAAAACCGGATTCCGGCAATGTTCTCTATATTGGAAAGGACTCAATATTTATCTGGTCCGATTACGAGGTGATTGGCGATCTGGCGGAGGTTGACACCGATGATGATTTTCATAACTATCGAGTTGAGGTCGACAATGCCGGTAATATAAATGTTTTTTACGATGATATCCTGACCCTTACCGGGCAAACAATCAATAGTAATGTGCCCGTGGGTATGGTTGGACTCACGATAAATAGTCCCAATAATACCATTGAAGGTCTGGAGATCAGAGATTGCATAGATTACGGAATTTTGCTTGAAGGTCAATCGTGTAAGAATAACTTGATTATTAATAACACTATTACACTTAATCGCCTTTGTGGAATATATTTAAAGGATTCAGCGAGTTCCAATCAAATAGGCGGATATTCCGCCGACGAGGCTAATGTTCTGAATCAAAATGGGCATGGTCTTGGAATTAATTTGGATGCCGATTCCAACAGAATTATTGGAAATCAAATAGGCCCCACAGCTTTCCTTGACCGCAATGGTATCGAGATGTTTGCTTCGTCGTATAATCTAATTGATTCAAACACTATATTTGAAAATGGAAAAGGTATAAACGTCTCCTTTTTCTCACTTTACAACACCATTACAAGAAATCAGATTTATCTTAATGACTCGCTGGGGATTGATTTGGATGATGATGGCGTAACGGCTAACGATCCGGGAGATTCTGATTTTGGCTCAAATGATCTTCTAAATTTCCCCGAAATTGATTCAGTTTTTATGGATCCCGATAGTTCTTTTACGGTGACGGGGACAGCGGCGGGTAATGCGCGGGTAGAATTTTTTGTCGCTCATCCGGCGGGAGATTCAACCAGACCGGAGAATTTTTCCGGCCACGGTGAAGCCTACAGTTATCTTGGATTTACAATATGTGACATAAATGGTGACTTTATTGGAATTATCCCCAAAGAGGCAGGGCAGTTTTCGAAGATAACGATGACCGCGACCGATACGCTGGGCAATACCTCGGAATTAAGTGAAAATTTTACTTTAATTCCGGCGACACTTATCATTGTAGGCTATTCGACACCGAACTCTATCAGTCTTACCGTGACCGATCCGGAAGGGTATTATATCGGCCGGGATACCAACGACATATTATCTCAGACTTTATTCCCGGCGACCTACACCGAGGGGGCCAACGATTCGATTTATATAAATTATCCAAAGCCGGGTTTATACACCATTAGTGTCATCAGTGAAACGGGAGCATCAATGCGTACTACGTATGGAGTTGGTATAAGAATTGACGGCTCCAATGAAAATATGGCGGTTGTTGACCGGGATCTACCGCCTTCGGGAGAAAGCGACGAATATGATTACGAAGTCGAAGAGAATTGGCATTATATAAACGGTGATGCCAATCGTGATTCAACCCTGAATATCTTTGATATCACGTTTATTATTACTTATTTATATCTGGAAGGTGAAGCCCCGTGGCCGGTGAATTCAGCAGACGCCAACTGCGATTTGGTTGTTAACATCTTTGATATTACGCATTTGATTACGTACCTGTATTTGGGTGGCGAAGAACCATGTTATCTTGAGGAATAAAAAGAATCCGGCGCCAATTAGAAGAAAAAGCCCCGTTATTTGCATACGCGGGGCTTTTTTATTGACAAAATCGATTTTTTTGTTATTTTTCAAACGTAACTTGACAACAAAGATTTGGCACCTGACTGACCGTTTTCCCGCCATGAGACATCACGTCATTGTGTCAACCTGATAAAACTGCTTTATGCCTTAATGGTGGATAGAACTATATCTATGAAAGCGATGATTATCATTTTGGTTACGATTGTGCTTTTAATGATAGCACATGAAATTTCATCGGCTCAGACGGTTGGACTGTTTATCTATGATTCGTCCTCGTACGATGGGTACACGTTATTTTGCCCGATGCCGTCAACAACGACCTATCTTATAGATAATTATGGAAGGCTGGTTCATTCCTGGGAAGGTACGGCCCAGCCGAGATTATCGGTTTACCTGCGAGAGAACGGGAATTTGTTGCGATCGATTCAGGTAACCGGGAGCGGCGGCGAAACCGGCGGCGGATTCCAGGAAGTGGCCTGGGACGGTACGGTTATCTGGGAATATCATTATTACAGCGATAATTATCTTCAACATCATGATATAGAACCATTGCCCAATGGCAACGTTCTGGTGCTGGCCTGGGAGAACAAGAGCCGCACCGAAGCGATCGACGCCGGACGCGATCCGTCTTTTCTTAACGGCGATGTACTATCGCCCGAACATGTAGTAGAAATTGCCCGTAACGATTCAATCGGTCATGAAATCGTCTGGGAGTGGCATCTCTGGGATCATCTGATACAGGATTTCGATTCGACGCAGGAAAATTATGGTGTTGTCGAGGATCATCCGGAATTGATGGACATAAATTTTGCCAAGAGGCCGATTGCCGATTGGAATCATGCCAATGCGGTGGCTTACAATCCCGAGCTGGATCAGATCATTATCAGCAGCCGTGCGCTGGACGAAATCTGGGTAATTGACCATAGTACAACCACCGAGGAAGCGGCCGGTCATACCGGGGGGAATAGCGGGATGGGCGGCGATATTCTGTATCGCTGGGGAAATCCGCTGGGATATCGGGCGGGAGATGAGAGTGATAAAAAGTATTACGGCCAGCATGATGCCGATTGGGTGCCTGAAGGTTATCCCGGTGCGGGAAATATTCTGGTTTTCAATAATGGACGAAATCGTCCGGATACACAATATTCGACGATTGATGAAATTACGCCGCCGGTCGATAGTATCGGCCACTATCTCCGGCCGTCTTCGGGGAATCCATACGGCCCTGACAGCACAACCTGGAACTATACCGCCGATCCGCCCGAAGCTTTATATTCGGATAATATTTCGGGATGCCAGCGACTGCCTAACGGTAATACTCTGATTTGCTCCGGCAACAATGGTACATTTTTGGAAGTTACTCCCGACGGAGATATCGTTTGGAAATATATCAATCCCATTACCGGCTCCGGGCCATTGGCTCAGGGGGATCCGCCGCCCGGTGCCATCAATGTTTTCAAATGTTATCGTTATCCTCCCGATTTTCCCGGTTTACAGGGACATGATCTGACGCCTTCCGGCCAACTGGAGATTTACCCGATAACCGTTTCCGGGACACAGCATGCACCATTGACGCCTAATTCCAATGATAGCGTAATTATAACTGCCTCGGTAGAAAGTGATGGTCATATTACGTTGGTTCGATTGCACTATAACAATGGCGGCGGATATGATTCTTTGACCATGTTCGATGACGGGCATCATGATGATGGACTGGCCGATGACGATACTTACGGTGCCGCTATTCCTCCTCAGCCGCCGGAAACAAAAGTAACGTATTATCTGTATGTCGAAGATGATAGTGGTTCAACTGTCAACGACCCGCCTCTGGCCGATGAAATTACGTACAATTATAGTGTTTCCGCAGGTTTTATTTGCGGAGATTCGAACGCCGATGGGGCGTTGAACATTTTTGATATTACTTGCATAATCGCCTATCTTTATCTGGATGGTCCGCCGCCGGAACCGATCGAGTCGGCCGATGTCAATATTGATGATGCGGTAAATATATTTGACGTGACTTACATGATTTCCTATCTTTACCTGGATGGTTCTCCACCCTGTGAACCGGAGTAGTTATTTAAAAATAGATTGTACTAATCGGTTATAATTAAATCAATAATAGTACCAGATCGTCTCATAATCTTCGATTTTTTCGCCGATCGATTTTAGCCGTTCAAGATAATCGAGGATGGGGACGTCGGTTCCGATATAATTTTTTTGTTCGAATATGTTCTTATCCCAGGGATGAAATTCATATACGCGAGAGCCGTTGGGAAGGATGGAAACCAGGTCACGATGCTGCCGGGCGCGAAGGTAGCTCTTGCCCAGACCGGGCACATTATATACCGCCTCATCGGTACGGGTGAGGCCCGGTAAAAGCCGCGCTTCCTCATTTATTTCCTGAAGCAATCGTGCAATGGGAACTATATAGTCGAGCGTTTCGTTTTTGCCTTTGGTATTGAAAACATAATAAGGTTCAATGCCGATTTTTCTCATAATTCTTCTCAGACGCGCGCTTTCAAACCGTCGTGAAACATAAAATGTATAGACTTGTTGATTAAAGACCGATATCCCCGCCTGACGCAGGCGTCTGACAGCCGCGGCCACGTCCGGGGTAACTTCATAGGGATGCTCTACGTGCGTTACGATTGAAACATCTCTTTTTCCCGGGATAATATATTTTTCTAATGTGGCAACCAAACCGTCGGTTATTCTCATCGGAACCGAAACCGGCGTCCGCGTGCCGATACGAATGTGCTCGATAGATTTAATTCTGGCTGTTTTTGCCAGAATTTTATCAATCGTGCGGCTGTTTAGCGCAAAGGGGTCGCCACCGGTGATCAGAAGTTCATGTATTGCCGGGTGGTCGGCGATCCATTCCAGAGCCCGATTGATTTTTTCCGACGGAGCCAGCGCGTCGGTATCCATCACTCGTTCGATTTCCCAATTTCGCTGGCAGTAGACACAGATCTGAGGACATGTATTGTACGGTTTTAGAATGGCGATAGCCGGATAACGTCTCGTCACACAATCGATGGGGGAAGTGTCCTGCTCGAGCATAAAGTCAAAAGCGCACTCTTTCCGGCCGCGATTGGCCGCCATCACTTCTATATAATTGGCCGGTGGAAAGACCTGGGCCCGAAGGCAGCGATCTCCGCCGCGCCTGTTATTGTCCATCAATGATAAATAATAGGGTGTGACGCCAAAAGGCAGTTTGGCACCAAGCGCCGCTTTGATATTATTTTTTTCCGCTGCTGTAAGAGGCACCAATTTCTCGATGAGTTTATTGTCTTTAACGACATTTTTTATCTGCCACCGCCAGTTGCTCCAGTCTTCATCGGAGGCCTTAAGCACGCTGCATATTTTCTTTTTCCGCGCCTTTCTGCGTTTAACGGCGCCGGGCATCATACCGTCCTCATACCGTGACATCCGCTCTTCCGCATAAGCCCATATTTTGTCCAGTTCCCGCGAACGGGCAATGGCCGCCTTCCGTCCGGAAACGGTTCTTATGTGTGCAATATCCGAGGGAGCCATCCCTGGCCCGCGCCCCTGCATACCCATAATAATATGAATCAACTCGGCGTAGAAGGCAGGTGTAAGGTCGGGACGGCGATTATCATGGGCGATATCAAAAATAGCCTTTACCACACTGAATCCGGCCATTCGATCCGATTCCGGCCGGATAATTGACCGCATGGCCCGGGTGCAATCCCTGACTCGAACAATGCTGTTGACCGAAGGCCTATGAACATCATCGAAGACGTCGAACTGATAACGGGTCACTCTCCTGAAAAGTCTTTCCCGGACTACTTCGAGGTTCCGGGAGGAGCGAGCCATACGTATAATATCCTCGCCTTCCTTTTTCAGTTTTTCCGGCGTATATTTCATACTCCAATCCTGCACTTACCGCGCAAACAGCAAATGATGTCTAAATGAACCGGCGGATATATTGTCCACTTAATTATACAAAATTACCACCTGTATTTCAAGAGGCAAACGCAATTTGTTGTCTCAAAATGGAATATTTCAAAGTGTAAATCTCGAAAAGTGAAGATTACAAAATCTTTCATGGCTGAATTTGGCCGAGATTATTCCATCGAATTTTACTTATCCTTCAGGTCGACCACGGTTGCACCCCATGAGCCGCCGCTTCCCGGCTCGTGACGATATGATGCCACCGCGGGATGGTTATCGAGAGCGGAATGGACAATCCGACGCAGAACCCCTTTGCCTTTGCCGTGAATAATTCTCAATTTGTGGATCCCTTTTTCCAGGCAGGCGTCGATATAATCCGAAATCAGCTGTTTTGCCTCATCAGGTCTGAAGGTGTGAAGGTCCAGGGTGCCGTCGATCGGCATTTCCGTATAATCCTGAGATTCATCTGCCATAGATTGAAATATCGGGCCAGTTTTATGAATAGCAAGAAATAAACGAATTATAGAAGGTCATTGAGAAGCTGCTCGATGTCGGCCATCATGAATGGCTTATTCAAGAAGCCATCAGCCTTGGCTTTGACAAACTCCGAGTCTTCTTCATCGACCGAATATCCCGATATAACCACAACCGGCATTTTTGGCTGTTTTTCCTTGATGGCTTTGAGCAACTCCAAACCGGTCATTTTGGGCATCCGCATATCGGTGATAACCATGGAATATTTATCTTCATTGAGCTTTCGAAGCGCATCCTGGCCGTCGGTGGCGCGGAGAGCCTCATATTGAAACACTTCCAGCATCTCGACCAGAAGACTCGACATATTGGGATTGTCATCGACGATTAGTATTTTCTTAGCCATCGTTAACCACTAATATACTAATAAGTTCGGCAAACACAAGCTATTCCTTTACCTTACCTGGCCGAAAAACATCTTCAACCTGACGGAAAGCTCCTGTTTTAGATTTTCCAGTCCGGTTCCCTTGAGGGCTGAAATGTAGAAACAAGGCCGGCTCGGATTAATTGCAGGCCTGAAATCTTCCATCATATCCAGCTTGTTATATATTAAAAGGGTATCGATGTCGGCGGCGCCTATCTCACGAAGGACCTTTTCGGTGGCCTTGATTTTTTCCTGATGATTCGGCTCGCTGATGCTGATTACATGAAGAAGCAGATTGGCCCACGTAACCTCTTCCAGCGTCGATTTGAACGAGGCAACCAGTTGATGCGGGAGTTTATTTATAAAGCCGACCGTATCGGTGAAAATAATCTTCTCCGGATAGCCGGAGGACATCATGCGTGTCGTTGAATCGAGCGTCGTAAACAGGGCATCGGCGGTGGCGACATCGGCTCTGGTCAAGAGGTTGAACAAAGTCGATTTGCCGGCATTGGTGTATCCTATAAGAGAGACCTTGAACATATCTTCCCGACTTTTTCTCTGCGTCTCTCGTTGCTGACCGAGCCGTTTGATTTCTTTTTTGAGATGCGAAATTCTTTTTCGGACCTGTCGACGGTCGGTTTCGAGCTGCGTTTCGCCCGGACCCTTGGCGCCGATGCCGCCGTACTGGCGGCTGAAGTGCGACCAAGCGCCGGTCAAACGGGGAAGCATGTACTCCAGTTGAGCCAGTTCGACCTGAAGCTTGGCGGCCGCAGTTTTCGCGTGCAGTGCGAAAATATCCAGTATCAAAATCGAGCGGTCGATTATTTTGACGCCGAGTTCATCTTCAAGATTGCGCTGCTGGGCGGGGGAAAGGGGATCGTCAAATATGACGAGATTGGTGCCATCGCACGAAATCTGTTCTTTTATTCTTTGCACCAAACCTTTGCCGATATAGTACCGGGGATCGGGAGTACGTGTCTGGATGATACTATCGCCTATAGTGCCGCCGGCCGACCTGGCCAATTCGCCCAATTCGATGATTGATTCCTGAACGCGCCCCTTATCGGTCGATATTCGCGCCAGTCCGACCAGACAGGCCTTTTCAATCGGAGATTTATTCATAGCATAAATATAGCCATCTTTTCGCAAAAACGGCCAAATATTTTGCGGTTTGTTTAGACAACAGATTTGTGAAAATTCGTCGTATATTATCGCGAGGAGTAAAAAAATGGCTTCGTTTATGATTTTTAAAAAAATTTTTCCGGCGGAATATATTTTAAAGGCAGGACGGAATCCGTAGTGAACTGAATCGGTTCTGCCACGATTGAAATGGCAAAATTGCATCGATTCACAAGAACAGGGCTCGGGTTCTTCCTTCCTCTTAATACAAGACATCGTATTACTCAAAATGGTTTCGAATCGCATCCAAGACATCATTTTCCCGGCTCTTCTGGGGTGAAAAAGTCGTGTAACGGGTTGTGGGGGTTGATAGTCCAAGGAATTGGGTTCGATTCGCATATTTTAACATCTTTTTTTTCGTTTTTTTCCTGATAGAAAAACGTGATTAATTTATGGCCCTGTGCACCAACCAAGCCAAAATTGGTCAATTCGCAGTTGCGCCGCGTGTACCGATTTTGCGTAATGTTATAATCCATAATTGATCCATTTCGCGTTTCTATATAACGGCCGGAAGTCAGAATTAACATCGATTCGGTCGTGAATTTGTAGAGATAATTTTAGAATGTGTTTTATGGTGTATTGTTACGATCCCATAGCAAGCTATGGGGCACCCGGGCCGAAAAAAATTGACCTTATACCCCATTGAAAATATTCAATTTATGATATAAATAAGAAGTGACTAGCACTATCGGGGTAAACAGGGATGTCTGCCGCCCACAATAAAAAACCGCCCGTGAGGACGGTTTTTGAAGAATTGGTCGACGCATCTTTGATGTCGGAAACCCTTAGGGTATCCCGACCTGCGAATCCCGTATTTGGTTGGTGCACGGGGACGTACACCAACCACCATACGAATACTACATCGCTACTTCTTTTCTTTTTTCTCTTTCTTGGGTTCCTCTTTTTTGGCGTCGGCTTTGGCCTCACCCTCGGCACCCTCCGGTTTGGCTTCGCCCTCGGCAGCTTCTTCGCCCTCGACCGCTTCAACTTCGGCCGCTTCAGCTTCAGCCGCCTCCGCAGCTTCCTCGGCCGCCGTCTTGACGACGGTCGGCGGAACGACGGTCGCGATTGCCCGGGTTGGATTGGCCAGGATATCCACTTTCTCCATAGAGATATCCCGGACATGAATCGAGTCGCCGATCTCAAGGGCGGAAACATCGATTTCAATCCTGTCGGGAATATCCGACGGCAGACAGGATATCTCGATATCACGGAGAATGTGCTGCAAAATACCGCCCAGTTTAACTCCGGCGGGGGTTCCCACCAACTGTATTCGGGCGGTGATATTAAGCTTTTTGGTCATCGAAACCTGATACAGGTCGACATGCCGAAAAACGCCGGTGACCGGGTCGCGCTGTACCTCGCGGATAATCACCATTCGGCCGTTTTTCTCGCCGTTGAAATCCAGATTGATCAGCCGACTCGATGTCCCCTGCTGACGATACAAGGCGCCAAGCTCCAGAGCATTAACCGATATCGGGGCCGGATCGATTTCAGGACCATAGAGAATACCGGGAATAAAGCCGGTGGCGCGGAGTTTACGCGCATCACCCTTGCCGGTCCCTTCTCTTTTGGTAGCGGTCAATTTGATTGCTTCCATCTTCTTATTCAGACCTCCAACACAATATAATCGTCACTAATCCGGGAAGTCATTAAACAATGACGAGACCGATTTTTCCCCGGATATTCTCATTATGGCCTCGCCAAAAAGGTTGGCGCAAGATAATACCTGAAACTTATCTGTCAATGGTTTTCCTTCAAGATTTATTGAATCGGAAATAATAAGTTTATTGATGACCGAGTTGTTAATCCGTTCGATGGCCTTGCCGGACAGGACGGGGTGAGTGCAGATGGCCATAATCTCCAGCGCCCCCTTTTTGGATATAGCTTCGGCGGCGTTGCAGAGCGTTCCGGCGGTATCGACCATATCGTCGCGAATGATTATATTTTTATCTTTGACATCTCCGATGATATTAATGACTTCGGCCTGATTGGCGACCGGGCGTCGTTTATCGACAATAGCCAGATCGGCTTTGCAGTTTTTGGCGAAGGCCCTCGATATTTTGATAGAGCCGACGTCAGGCGAAACCACGACCAGACTTTGCAAATTAATATAGCTGACCAGTTCTTTGAAAACTCTGGTGGAATATAAATGGTCGTGGGGAATATCGAAAAAGCCCTGGATTTGAGAGGCGTGGAGATCCATAGTGATAATTCTATCGGCGCCGGCGGTGGTTATAAGGTTGGCCATCAGCTTTGCGGCAATGGCGACCCGGGGACGATCTTTGCGATCCTGGCGTGAATAACCGAGATATGGTATAACCGCCGTAATTCGTGAGGCAGAGGCGCGTCGGGAGGCTTCGAGTAACATCAAAAGTTCGATAATGTTTTCAGCCGGGGGATTTGTCGATTGCACTATAAAGACATCGGTTCCGCGAATGTTTTCATTAATCTGAACAAAGACCTCGCCATCGGAAAATTTTCTGACATCACAGGCGGTCAGTTCGATACCGATGTATTTTGCGATTTTTTCAGCCAGCGGACGGTTGGCATTACCGCTGATAAGTTTTAACTCCGGCATAAGTTATTTCTCCATTTCTCGAGCGGTTTATACAAAGTAGGCGTTTATCTTAATCTCAATAATCCAGTGTCCGACAAATTAAAAGCTGGGGTGCCAGGATTCGAACCTGGGAATGCAAGCTCCAAAGGCTTGTGTCTTACCACTTGACGACACCCCAGTATAAGCCATTCAGACATCGTCCCGGGCTCTCACTTCCTTTTCATAAGCATCCAGGACCGCATCTTCTATCATACGTCTGGTCTGATTATTAATCGGATGAGCCACGTCCTGATGAGTACCATCGGGCCTTTTTCTACTCGGCATCGAGACAAAGTATCCTCTTGTGCCCGATATTATCTTCATTCCACGGACAACAAAGGCGTTGTCAAAAGTCACGTTAGCAAATCCCCTAAGCTTTACCTCATCCCGCAAAATGATCCGCACTTCGGTTATTTCCACTGTTGGTCCTCCCACCAAAAGGTCGGTTTTCATTCGCCGGCGTCCAGCCAGGCAGAATAATCGGGATTCCCTGAAAAACAAATAGATCCTTTCCGCCTATTTCACGCCGGCTTTCCTTCCTGGGTGCGCTGTTAAATAAACCGAACATAGCCGGTCCGGTGCCGCTCATGCGGGTAAAAGCGGCGCCGGTTTTCCTTATTAAATCTCTGATCTCCCTTAAAATTGTTAATGTTTCGAGAGTCGCCTTTTCAAAATCATTGCCGACCGAATCAATCAGATCGGCCATTTCGCCAAAATCATTGCAACGCGGCAACCTAACACCATCCCCGGAACTTGTCAAGTTTAAATTGAGGCGCCGATAACTCTCGGCGGTGGAGACGGCGATATTGGGAACTATCAGTAATATAGTATAATCAAGGGGAAGGGGGATATCCCTGATAATCTCGCCCCGGCCGGTCACTTCGGCCTGCCCCGTCGAAAAGAAAAAAGGGACATCGGAGCCGATTTCGAGACCAAGATGTTGCATTTTTTCAGTTGAAAAACCAAGCTTGAATAGTTCATTAATAGCGTAAATAGTTGACGCAGCATCGGAAGAACCGCCGCCCAATCCAGCCGCGACGGGAATATTTTTCCGAAGCCCGATATTTAAGCCTCCGGGGAGGTTGAATTTCTTGAACATGAATCGGGCTGCTCTGACAACCAGATTGTTTTCATCTGTCGGTAAGTCGACGTCGGTTTCGATCGAAAGGCGGATTTCGGATTCCGGTGTTCTTTCGAAATGAAGGTAATCGAAAAGGTTTATAGCCTGAAACCAGGAATATATATCGTGATAACCGTCATTTCTTCTTCGTAAAACTTTCAAAAAGAGATTAATCTTCGCCGGAGCTCTTACGGATATTTGTTTCATAGCTAATCAGTCCGCCCGCAAGTGAGTTGTATAATTAATATAATGATGTTTGGCTCTTTTCAAAGCTGTTTTTCGGGCCGGTTTGATTAATATCGGGCTGAGTTCTGTCGGCAGGTTATGTTCTTGCGAAGCGAATTAAATAAACGGTTGACTTTTCGTGCCGGTTGTTCTTTTTTTATCAGGTTTTTAATACGGAACTTTCTTTAAGGAGTATAGCGATGGGCAAAACGATAGCCGAAAAAGTTCTTTCCGAACATCTGGTCTCGGGGAAAATGATTCCCGGTGAAGATATAGCCGTTAAAATCGATCAGACTCTGACTCAGGATGCGACCGGGACAATGGCGTATCTTCAGTTCGAAGCGTTAGGGTTGAAAAAGGTCAAGACCGAATTATCGGTTTCTTATGTTGATCATAATACACTTCAGGCGAGTTTCGAAAATGCCGACGACCATCTGTTTCTTCAGTCGGTGGCATCGAAATATGGTATATATTTTTCGCGCCCGGGAAACGGTATCTGCCATCAGGTTCATCTGGAACGCTTCGGTGTTCCCGGTAAGACATTGCTTGGCTCCGATTCGCATACGCCGACCGGCGGCGGTCTGGGGATGATTGCCATGGGCGCCGGTGGCCTGGATGTGGCGGTGGCCATGGGTGGCGGGCCTTTTTATTTAAAGATGCCGGAAATAGTCAATGTTCGATTAAAAGGCAAATTGAAACCGTTCGTGACCGCCAAAGATATCATTTTGAAAGTCCTCAGGACATTGAGTGTCAAGGGCGGTGTCGGGCGGATTATTGAATACGGCGGTCCCGGTGTGGCTTCGCTTTCGGTTCCCGAGCGAGCGACCATCACCAATATGGGAGCGGAATTGGGCGCGACGACGTCGATATTTCCTTCCGACGAAAACACAAAAAAATATCTGCAATGGCAAAAGCGAGGCAAAAGCTTCAGGAAATTGGAAGCGGACTCCGATGCCGAATATTCGAATGTAATCGAAATAGATTTAAGCAAACTCGAACCGTTGGTGGCGCAGCCGCACTCACCGGATAATGTCATTGAAGTCAAAAAATTGAAGAAAATGAAAGTCAACCAGGTGAGTATCGGCAGTTGCACTAATTCGTCGCTGGCTGATTTGATGACCGCGGCGCGATTGCTAAAGGGAAAAACGGTTCATCCGGAAGTATCCATGACAATTTCGCCCGGTTCCAAACAGGTTTTTCGGGAGATAGCGGCCAATGGAGCGCTGGCCGATATTATCGCTTCCGGGGCACGAATTCTGGAGTCGGCCTGCGGGCCATGTATCGGTATGGGGCAGGCGCCGAATACCGATGCCGTTTCCATCAGGTCATTTAATCGCAACTTTCTCGGCCGCTCCGGTACAAAAAGCGCCAATGTCTATCTGGCCAGCCCGGAAACATGCGTCGCCAGCGCCGTTAAGGGAGTAATTACCGATCCGAGAGAGCTTGGCCGCTACCCGAAGGTGGCATTGCCGAAAGCAATAAAAATCGATGACTCCGGTATAATCGCGCCGTCAAAGACTCCGGCCAAGGTCAAGGTTATTCGCGGGCCGAATATTGCTCCCTTACCGTTGAATAAAGAGATGGGGCAGTCGCTTGAGGGCGAAATCCTTCTGAAAGTCGGCGACAATATCACGACCGATCATATTATGCCGGCCGGGGCGAAAATTTTACCGCTGAGGTCGAATATTCCAAAAATTTCGGAATTCGTATACAATGTCGTCGATCCGGATTTCCCCAAACGGGCCAAAGAGAAGGGCGGCGGTTTTATAATCGGCGGTGATAATTACGGGCAGGGTTCTTCCCGTGAGCATGCTGCCCTGGCGCCGATGTACCTCGGGATTAAGATGGTGGTGGCAAAATCATTTGCACGGATTCATCTGGCCAATCTGATTAATTTCGGAATTCTTCCGGCGACATTCTCGGATCCGGCCGATTACGATAAAATCAACCAGGGTGATTTATTTGAATTACCCAATATTAAAGATGCGGTTAAGGACTTAGATTTCGTCGAGGCAAAAAATAAAACTAATGGTGTCACTTATAAATTCGACATCAATCTTACGCCCCGACAGCGAGAAATTATAATGCGCGGCGGACTGCTGAATTATACCAAAGCCGGAGGAAAATAGATGGCGGACGAACCGTCGGACACCCCGAAAAAAACACCTTTTTATAAACACCATGTCGAGGCCGGGGCCAAAATGGTGCCGTTCGCCGGGTATATTATGCCGGTTCAATATACCGGCATTACCGAGGAGCATCTGGCGGTCAGGAAGAATGTCGGGCTGTTTGATATCTCACACATGGGCGAGTTCGAGATTTCCGGCACTGACGCGTTGAATTTTATCCAGGAAATGACGGTTAATGATGTCTCGCGATTGGAGCCGGGCAAGATTCAATATTCATGTATGTGTTATGAGGACGGCGGAATTGTCGATGACCTGCTGGTTTATCGCCTTAAGGATAAGTATATGCTGGTCGTCAATGCGGCCAATATCGACAAAGATTTTGGGTGGCTGGAATCGCACCTTGATAAAGATGCTGAACTAAAAAACCGCTCCGACGATCTTGGTTTGCTGGCTGTGCAAGGACCGAAAGCGATAAATGTCCTGAAGGGAATCTGTGATTATGATTTCGATTCATTGTCGTACTATAACTCGGCGACGGTAACTATCGCAGGGCATAATGTACTATTGTCGCGGACCGGTTATACGGGCGAGGATGGCTTCGAGATTTATATTCCGCCCGAATTCGCCGATGATATCTGGAATGCCATTATTGACGAAGGTAAAAAGTACAATTTGAAATTGATCGGTCTGGGCGCTCGCGATACTTTAAGGTTGGAAATGAAGATGGCTCTGTACGGCAACGACATCGATAAGACGACATCTCCGATCGAGGCCGGACTGGCGTGGATTGTCAATTTCGATAAGGGTGACTTTATCGGGCGCGAGGTTCTCGTGCGGCAAAAGGAAAACAAACCAAAACGGCGGCTTATTTGTCTGGAGTTGGAAGGAAAGGCCTTTCCGCGTCATGGATATGAAATCGTAAACGACGGTCAGGTGGTGGGTAAGGTTACGTCGGGGACGTTTTCACCATCTCTGGAAAAGCCGATTGCGATGGGGTACCTTCCGCTGGCTTTGACCAAGCTGGGAAACAGGGTCGAGATAAGTATCCGTAACAAATTTTTCCCGGCCACAGTTGTCAAACCACCCTTTTATAAGGAGGCATCGCACCTCTGATGCGCGCCGAATTATTTCTCATACCGGGCCCGGTCAGCGAAGAGCGTCTGGCCGATAAGACGCTGGTGGCGATAGACGTTCTGCGCGCCTCGACGACCATCTGTCAGGCGTTGCAGGCGGGCGCCAGGGCGGTAATTCCGGTCGAGCAGCCGGGCGAGGCGGCGGAGATGAGGGCCAAAATCGGTGTCGAGGATACGATTCTCGGTGGTGAGAGAAAGGGTCTCAAGATTGAAAATTTCGATCTGGGAAATTCGCCTTTAGAATATACCGAAGCCATTGTCAAAGATAAATTCGTTGTTTTAACGACTACCAACGGCACGAGGATTTATTCGAAAGCGGCCTCGTCGAATTTGAAAATAACCGGCGGACTAGTGAATATTTCCAGAGTAACGCAGAAAGTCAAAGAGGCCGCAAAGGATTTGATTATTATCTGCGCCGGTGAGGAAGGTGATTTCTCGATTGAGGATACGCTATGCGGCGGGATGCTTCTACATAAGCTTATCATCGAAAATAATATCGAGATGGAGCTCAATGATGCCGCTTCGCTGGCTTTGCTGCTTTACCGGGCCAACAGCCGCAGCCTGAAACAAACCATCGCCCGCGGAGAACACGGCCGACTCCTGGCCGATCTCGGTTTCGGACGCGACGTTGAACTGGCGACCGAGACCGATTCCATACCGGTTCTGCCGATTTTAAAAGACCGTCGAATCATTCTCGAGGAAATATAATTTTTGACACGCAAACCATTGATTCGTTTTGATATTATGAAATATTTCCATTTATATTTTCTCGTGATATTTCTTATAAGCGGCGATTTCCTTTTTGCGGATGATAAAATTCCCAACGGCGTTGAATTCGAATTGATCGTACGTCAGCAGCCGGAAGTGATTGATAAATATTTCGAAATTACCAGAGATACAATCGAAGTTGTCAGCGGTCTCAGGCAATACACGCTTCTGGTTAATATGGGCCTGGACATCGAGGTCGAAGAAATCGATTCACAATCCGTCACCTTTAACTGCCAACTGGTCACTTTCGGGCCTAATCCGTACAATTTCGCCGAGCGATACCGGATTGAGTATAATCTTCCGGCGAGGATCAGTAATATTCCGGGGAAAAATAATTCGATTTATCAGCTTCTGATCAGCCCCAGAAAATCAATTGAAATCGATACTCTATCCTGCACTTACAAACCGAATGCGGGCGGCGATTTCGGTATGGATCCGTCGGCCAATTTCGATATATACTTCGTAAAGAATTCGCTGGGTGATTTTCACTGGAATAATATCAAAAATTATCTCGAGGCCGATTATGGATTTTTCCAGACCAAGTTCAATATATCGACGTCGAGCAAGATGTCGTTATTCCTGTGTCCCTGCCCGAGCCCGATCATCAACTGGGATAAGCGCTTCGGATATGCAATCGACCCGGGGCGGGCGAATATCTATACGATTTACGATCACGATTTCGTCTCGACCGACGCCATCCTGCCGAATATGCTGCGGCTGCTTCAACTGTGGGGATATGCGCCGCCGTTTCTGGTCGAGGGAATCGCGGGATATTTCGATTTCACGCAATACCGGATAAAAAAATTAAGAGAGAAATCCGGGGTTCCTGTCATAAAAAATATTCTGACGACGTCGGGTTATTATTCGGCGGACCCGACGGCGGCGGAAATAGTGTCGGCCTCTTTTATGAAGTATCTGATAAACGTGTACGGTATCGGCAAGATACGAACGCTTTACAAACAATCCGACGATCTTAGCTTATTGAAAAATCTGGAAGAATTATATGGTAAGCCGCTTGATACTTTGCAGAAAAACTGGCTGGCCGCGGTCGATACGATTACTTTTACAAGACAGATGTTCGACCATTTTGCGGGCCGGGCCAACGCCATCAATAATATAAAGCAGCAGCTCGAATATCTGGAGGAGATGCCGAAGTATGATCAATCGCGATTCGATACACTCGATACCCACACCAAGCTGGCCTCGACTTATTATCAGATTGGCGATTATGACAAAGCGCTGAAAGAGTTCAAGTTTTTGCAGGCGGATGATACGGCCAAAGCGACCAACTGGCAGATAATCGGGAATCTTTATTTGATTAACAATGAACTGGATTCGGCCTGGGCGGCGTTCGATTCGGCTTTTAAGCTCGACACAACTTATACCGCCGCCCGTCTGCTGGAGGCCAAGATCCTGGCGCTTCGGGGCGATACGGTCGGGGCTATTAAACTGGCCGAGGATTTTTACGGCAAAGAGCAATCTCCCCCCGGTAAGATCGAGTTTTTGCTGCTATTGGGCGGGCTTTATAAAGCCCCGGGGATGAATCAGGATACGGCCAAGGCCGAAAAATATTTTTCCGATGCGGCCGTCTGGTCGAGCGATATGATGGCAAAGGTCCCCGACGACCCGGTCTATAAACTCCGCGCCGGTCTGGCTTATTTCGGGCTGGATCAGTACCATGATGCGATACAGTACCTGGAGCTGGCACGCTATACCGAGCAGCGGGCGTATCATATGGGGCGGATTCTGCTACATCTGGGGATGCTTTATGACGTCATCGGTGACCATGACAAAGCGGTCGAGTATTATCAGGCCTGTCTGGCGAATCCTTCGGCGCAATATCATCGTGAACTCTGCCGACAGTATATAGTAAAACCGTATAAAGAATAGCCGGATGATGGGAAAAAGAATCGTCAGGTCACACGCTCGATATTATCTCGCGCACGACCTGACGAAAGAGCGATTATTTGAAATATGTTTAACTTCCTCAACTCCGCCGTATTGATAGCCGCGGCGGCGGCGCTTATCCCGCTGTTGATACATCTCTTTTCAAAACGGAAAGTGAAAATCATCGAGTTTTCGTCGCTGAAACACCTCAAAGAGATGCAGCGTCGGCAGGTGCGGCGTATCAAACTGCGGCAGTTGCTTTTGCTTCTTTTGCGCATGCTGATAATCCTCGCGGCGGTGCTGGCTTTTGCGCGCCCGGCCTCGAAAGGCGGCTTCATCGGCTCTCATGCCGGGGTGTCGTCGGTGATTTTGCTTGATCGTTCGGCTTCGATGCAAAGGCAGGTCAAAGACGGCATACTTTTCGATTTGGCGAAAAAAAGTGTCGGCCATATTTTAGAATCGTTTGGCCAGAGCGACGAGTTGCTTTTGATACCGTATGATCGTCAGGTCTATTTTCCGGCCGGGGAGCGGTTTTTCAGCCGCGAGGTGGCGGAGAATGTTCTTAAAGAGCTGACACCCGGATATGGTGAAGACGACTTTCAGGAAGCCTTTAACAAGGCGGTTAAGCTCTTATCCGGTGCCAAAAATCTGAACAAGGAATTGTATATCGTAACCGATCGGCAGTTGAATTCTTTGCCGGAGAAAGCCGATTCGCTCGATGAAAATGCCTCGGTTTATTTTGTCGATTTGCCGGTCGAAACCGATGGCAACTGCGGCGTGGTTAATATAGAAACGGGCGGACAGTTAATCGAAGTCGGGTCACCATTCACCATTAAGGCGCAGATAAAAAATTATGACAATTTTTCAAAGTCGGAGTTATTGGCGTCGCTTTTTGTCGACGGTATTCGGGTTATGCAGACCGAATTCGCCGTCGGCGGCAATGAAACCGAGACGGTGCCATTTCGACATACGGTGTATAAGCCGGGATATCACAGCGGGTGGGTGGAAATCTCCGATGACGGTCTGCCGCCCGACAATAAATTTTATTTCAGTTTCAAAATTCCCGAGCAGTTTAATGTCCTGACTATCGACGGTGATAACAGCGGGCAGTTGATTCAACTGGCGCTGGTGCCGTCGGAACAACTGGCACGGTACTGGTCGGTCAAGACGGTTACACCCGATATGCTGACCTCGGTAAGGCTCAGGGATTATGACGTCGTCGTGGCGGCCGGAATCTCGAATTTGCCATCGACCGTGACCTCGCAGTTGTTTAGCTATGTCGACCGCGGCGGCGGGCTGTTTTTCGTAATGGGCAGCGATATCGATAAAGATTATTTCAATAATAATTTCGGCTCAAAACTGGATATAACGATTGATGAGCCGCCGCCGGACAATGTCAGCGGCGCCGGTTATTACACGCTGGAAAGATTCGATTACAGTCATCCGATTTTCAAAGCGTTTGATGTTTTCCAGAAAGACTCGCTTCCGACATTGAAATTTTTCGCACTGGCGAAAATTAAAGACGGCACGGGCAATCGGGATCTGGCCTGGTTTTCCAACGGTTCTCCGGCTTTAATCGAGCAGAATTTCGGACTGGGTAAGATTATCCTGCTTTCGTCGCCGATATTGACCAAGTATACCGATCTGGCGTCGCATTCGTTTTTTGTCCCGTTCGTTATAAGGACGCTGGAGTACCTGGCCCATGACATGTCGACTTACGAGTTGAACAACTATATCGGCGGCTCGGTGTTCCGAACGATATCGGGCGAGGAGGCCGGTTATAGTACAATCCAGATGATGACCCCGGACAATCGGCAGTATGGGATCGCCGGCGTGGAGAAAAACAGGCAGCTTACATTCGAGTGTCGGCCAATCGATATGCCCGGCATCTATTCTTTGAAAAACGATAATAAACTGATTGACCTGTTTCCGGTCAATCTTCCGGCTAAGGAAAGCGACCTGACGACGGTTGATTTCGATCGACAAAAGACCTCTCTAGGAATTCAAAAATCCAAGATCCTGCCGTACGAGCAATCTTTCGCGGCATCCATATCCGAGGCCCGGTTCGGCCGGGAATTGTGGAAAATATTCCTGTGGGCGGCGGCTGTGCTTCTGGCGGTGGAGATGCTCTTCGCGCGCGACAGCGCCAAACAAACCGAAGAACAATGACCTTACTCTCCGGCGAAAATATTTTCAAGCAGTACGAAGATAATGTTCTGTTTGACGGCCTGTCTTTTTCGGTAAACAACGATGACCGTATCGGTCTGGTCGGTCCCAACGGCATCGGTAAAACGACGCTGTTCGATATCATCGCCGGGCGAACCCGTCCGGACCAGGGTGAGATTGTAAAGTCGAAAGGCTGTTCAATAGCTTATGTTCTGCAGGAATTCAGCCTGTCGGAAAATCGAAACCTGTTCGATTTTGTCGCCTCGGGTCGTGAGGATATCATCAGTCTGCGTTCCGAAATAACATCAATTGAGGAGCAACTTCATATAAATCCGGATTCACCGGCGCTGATTGAAAAATTAGGTGAGGCGCAGCATCAGTTTGAAACAGCGGGCGGTTATGATTTCGAGGCTGAGGTCAAAATCATTTTGATCGGCCTGGGTTTTCCCGAAAACAGGTTTCATAATCAGCTCAGCGATTTTTCCGGCGGCGAAAAAAATCGGGCGGCATTGGCCAGAATCCTGGCCGGGAAAAGCACGCTGCTTCTTCTTGATGAGCCGACCAATCATCTCGATATCGAATCGACTATCTGGCTGGAAGGATATTTGAAAGGTCAGGATAAAGCTTACATAATAGTTTCGCATGATCGGATGTTTCTGTCGAATACGATTCAAAAAGTGTGGGAGATTTCATCGGGGAAAATCAACCAGTATTTCAACGGTTTCGATAACTTCCTGATTGAACGCGAGGAGCGCAAGAATCTGCTCGTGCATCAGTATAAGCATCAACAGGAGGAGATAAAACGAATCGAGGACTTTATCCGCCGCAATATGGCCGGTCAGAAAACGAAGCAGGCGCAGTCACGTCAGAAATATTTATCCCGAATCAAAAGAATAACGCTTCCCGAGTCCGAAAAAGCAAGGCCGTCGTTTTCGCTCGATGCGGGACAACGCTCGTACAATCTGGTGCTAACGGTCGAAAAGGCTTGTTTCGGTTACGGCAATCATGCGCTGGTTTCGGATGTGAATTTTAATATATATCGCGGCGACCGGGTCGGGTTGATCGGTTTGAACGGCTCGGGCAAGACGACGATTTTGAAATCCATTCTGGGCGAGCTGGAGATAATCGATGGCAAAGCCGAAATCGGTCGCAAGGTCGATGTCGCTTATTTCGATCAGGAGCTTTCCGACCTCGACGAGACCAATACCGTTCTCGACGAATTATGGCTGGTCGATTCGCGGGCCGAAGCGGGAACGCTGCGGTCGTTTCTGGCTCGATTCGGTTTCCGGGGCGAAGATATTTTCAAAAAGATATCGGTCCTGTCCGGCGGTGAAAAAACCAAACTGGTTCTGGCCAAATTATTGTTTTTCCCGGCCAATTTTTTAATTTTCGATGAGCCGACCAATCATCTGGACATCGATTCCCGTCAGGCGCTGGAGGAAGCGTTAAGAAATTACAACGGAACATTTCTGGTGGTCAGCCATGATCGTTTTTTCCTGAATCAGGTAGTCGACAGGATAATCGCCATTGATGATAGGAAGGTAAATATTTATCACGGAAATTACAGCTACTACCGCGAAAAACAAAACGCGACGGTACAGGCTGTTGAAAAGAGACCGCCCGATCCTGAAAAAATAAGTCAATATACCGAATTTAAAAAGCTCTCTCAGAAAAAGGGAAAAGTCAAAAAGGAACTGCGTTCGATACAATCCAAAATAAGAGACCATGAGACAATTCTGCATCGGCTGGAGGATGATATTCGATATAATATTCCCCGCTCCGATTGGGGCAAACTGGCGGCCGCCTCACAGGAAAAATCAAGGATTGAAGATTTGCTTTTAGAGCTTTATAATGAGCTTGAAGAATTGGAGAAACTGAATGCCGAATATTCTGATACTGAGCGGTAGCCCGATCCGGGGCGGCTCGACTGAAATTATTCTGGAGAGGATTGCCGATGGGATCAGTCATTCTTCAATTCAACCGGCGGAATCGGAACTTGTCCGTTTGAATGATTATCAATACCTGCCCTGCCAGTCATGCGGCGAAAGTCCCGAGCCGGCCTGGTGCATATTCAAGGATGAAATTGAACCGGTGTATGATTTATATGTCAACAGCGATGTTGTTCTGTTCGGTTCGCCGATTTATTTCGATACGGTGTCGGCTCAGGCGAAACTTTTCATCGATCGCTGTAATTGCCTAAAACCGGCTGATTTTTCCGAGAATCCCGAACACCATTTCAAGAAGATACTTACTAAAAAGCGGCTGGGCGCGATGGTCCTGGTGGGTGGCGAGCGGCAGGATATAGAATGCGCGCGGAAAGTTATCGCCGGTTTTTTTAAATGGACCGAGGTTGAAAACTGCGGCTGCGTTGCCTATAGCTCGGTTGGATTGGAGCCGGGGACGGTTGCGGACGATCCGGATAAGCTTCAGGAAGCATTCGCGCTCGGGCAAAAAATCGGAAGTAAGCTTATAATAGGCCGAATTTAGGCCCTGTTCAATTTTTTCACAGAAAAATAGAATCAAATCGTAATTAAAGCCGATAGAAAATAATAGCTATGAATATCTCAATTTCAGATCAGCTCGATTTCGGCCTGCTGCTTGAGGAACCGAAACCATTCGAAATGGATCTTCCGTGGGGAGAGCGAGAATTCTCGGAGCGGTTTTATAAAATTGTCAATTTCTGGGGAATTCCGACCGAAAAAGAGGTCTCTTTCCTGGCCGGTTATCTTAGTTCAGAATCGGATCGGGTGCTTGACCTGGCCTGTGGCGGCGGCCGACATGCGATTGAGCTGGCGTCGATGGGATATGGCGTCACCGGAATCGAAATTGGCGAGTATCCATTAAGAATAGCGAAAAAAGAAGCAGAGCAACGGAAGCTTAATGTAAATTTTGTTCATGGCGATATATTGAAATTGGATATGGCCGGTCAATTCAATATGGCCTTTTTTATCTGTAATCAAATCAGCCATCTATCGCCCGAAGACTGCCGGACGGTTTTCCGCAATGTTGCCGCGGCGCTGGTCGATGGCGGGATATTCATTGTTCATCTGGTCAAATTTACCGACGAGGACAAATCGAGTTTTGTCCACTGGTATCTGGAAAAAGAGCCGTTTTACCTGAAAAATCGCTCGGTCGTTCATCGCGAACAATATTATTTTGACAAAAACCGAACCAAGCTTATCCGCGATTTTGCAGTCGATACGGTTACCCGGGAAAACCGGCTGTTCGGTGTTTCGGAGAAAAATTACACGGAATCGGAGTTGCAACATTTCGCCGCCGAGTGCGGCCTGTTTCTCAAGGAAGAATTTGGGGATTACGACAGATCACCGCTTGAAGAGAACTCGCCCCAGAAAATCTTCGTTTTCGTCAAGAAGCCGAAAAAAGCCGACGACCTTTCCGATAAATAAACGTATATAAATTGGACTTGCATTTTTTTTGACCTTATATATATTGTTGGCCTGATATGCGGGAGCAATAAAAATATATTGCGGACCTGATAATTTAAAATTGGAGAGTCGGGATGAAACCGAAAATACATCCGAAGTATTATGAAACGACGATTACGTGCGCCTGTGGTAACGTGATCGAAACCCGCTGTACGGTCAAGGATGTCAGAGTGGAGATTTGCTCCAATTGCCACCCCTTTTTTACCGGCAAACAGAAACTGGTCGACACCGCCGGACGGATTGATCGATTCCGCAGAAAATATGGTCTCGATGAGAAGGGCAAGAAAAAATCCAAAGAATCTTAGCTGGTAAGGCAGCCGGACAAATCCGCAACATTTGCAAAAAAATATTCAGATTGACACGTATTCTGATTGATGAGGTTTAAATGCCGGATTTAGGAGTAGGCGGACAAGCAGTAATTGAAGGAGTAATGATGCGCTCCAAAGAGCGTATCTCGACCGCTGTACGAATACCTTCGGGAGAAATTCTGGTTAAATCACAGGAGTATTTTTCTCTCACCAAACGGCTCAAAATTCTGGCGATGCCGATAATCCGCGGTGTCATTACATTTTTCGAAATGCTGGTAATCGGTATTAAAACCCTGAATTTCTCCGCGGATATTGCCGTAAAGGAAGCGGAAAAGGGAGAAGCGATCGCCAAGGGTGAGGAGTATGTGGCGGAGGAAAAGAAAGCAAGCGCATTTGTATTGGGTGTTACGGTGGTGATTGCTCTGGCGGTCGGCATTCTGATATTTTTCTTCACGCCGATTGCCTTATCGACGCTTCTTAGGGTCGAGCGGGATGCCGTTGCTTTTAATCTTATCGCCGGGGCCATCAGGGTGATTTTGTTTATTGGATACGTCTGGCTTATTTCCAGGTTCGGTGAATTCAAAAAAGTCTTCCAGTATCATGGCGCCGAACATAAATCGATTTTCGCTTACGAAAACGGGGAAGAATTGAGTGTCGAAAATGTCTCCAAATACACGACATTTCATCCCCGATGCGGGACCAGTTTCATTCTGATTGTCGCTTTGTTTGCCATACTCGTTTACTCCGTTTCCGACACCATCTACGCCCTTGTAACGGGTGTTGCCCCGACGCTTTTGAAAAGATTCGCGATTCATTTTTCACTTTTGCCGTTGGTGGCCGGCGGTTCGTACGAACTTCTGAAATTATCGGGTAAGACGCGCACGAATCCGATTACGAAGATTCTGATTCAACCCGGATTGTGGCTTCAGCGGATCACAACCAGTGAACCTTCGGAAAAACAGATGGAAGTCGCGATTGTAGCATTGGAATCGGCGCTGGGGGTGACCGAATCGAAGCTGACGGTTAAAAAAACTTGTCTTTAGTATAATCAACTTTTATTCCGAGATCTTTTAAGCTCTATGTGTAAATATGCTTGAAGTAGTTGAAAAACTCGAAAAACGAATCGAAGAACTCAATAACGAGTTACTAGAGCCGGGGATTCACTCCGATCAGGCGAGGATTAAGTCGATTTCTCAGGAAAGGCGGCGTATCGAGGAGATATTGAAGACCGGGCGGCAGTACAAAGCGTGTATCAAAACCATTGAGGATGCCAGAGAAATGCTGGCGGAGTCGGGTGATCCCGAATTAACTAAGATGGCCAAAGAAGAATTGGAGACCGCAACGAAAAAACGAGATGAATTGGAAAGGCAGCTTACCTTATTAATGGCGCCGCGTGATCCTAATGATGCCAAAAATGCTATTATTGAAATAAGGGCCGGCACGGGTGGCGAGGAGGCGGCCATTTTCGCATCCGATCTGTACCGCATGTATTCCCGTTATTCGGAACGCCGCAGCTGGAAGGTGGAAGTGCTATCGAGCAGTTTCAGCGGCATTGGCGGTTTCAAAGAGGTCGTGTTTATGGTCCGCGGCGATTCGGCCTATGGTCGTTTGAAATATGAATCGGGGGTGCATCGCGTCCAACGCGTGCCCAAGACCGAATCGCAGGGGAGGATTCATACTTCGGCGGCGACGGTGGCGGTTTTGCTGGAAGCCGAAGAGGTCGATGTTAAAATCGACGAAAACGATCTCAAGATAGATGTTTATCATTCGTCCGGCCCGGGCGGGCAATCGGTCAATACGACCGATTCGGCGGTCAGGATTACTCACCTGCCGACCGGAATGGTGGTGACCTGCCAGGATGAAAAATCGCAGCATAAAAACAAAGCCAAGGCGTTGCGTGTTCTGCGCGCGCGGCTGCTGGATAAAGCAACCGAAGAGCAAAATCGCGAAATTTCGCAGAAGCGGCGAGAGATGGTCAGTACCGGTGATCGTTCAGCTAAAATCCGCACTTACAATTTCCCGCAGTCCAGAGTCACCGACCACCGGATCGGCCTGACGCTTCATCGGCTTGATGATATTCTGGATGGAGATATGGACGAAATCATCGACGCCCTTGAAAAAAACGATCAGGAAACGCGGCTGGAATTTCAGGGACGGTCCGATAAAATAAGCCCCAATAGCAAATAACATCTTTTTAGTGAGTTGCCGGTATCACGGAAAAATCAATAATTTCTGAATCCGGTAAAAATTTCTATTTAATCTCGACTTTTAATTGAGTCTGCGTATAAGGATATATGAAATGGAAATCGTAACCGAAAAGACGGAGGAATTATTATGTATACAATTGCCGGAGCGACCGGGCATATCGGTCGGATGATTGCCGAGATATTGCTTGCGAAGGGTGAAAAGGTCAGGGCGATCAGCCGCAGCGCCGAGAGGCTTCAGCCCCTTACGGATAAGGGCGCGGAGGCTGTGGTGGCCGATCTGATGGACACCGATGCGATTGCGAAGGCGTTTACGGGGGCCAAAGCGGTTTATCTGATGACTCCGCCTAATCCGACCGTCAGGAATATACGCGGATTTCAAAATAAAGTCGGCGAGTCGCTGGCGACCGCGGTCAAGAAAAGCGGCGTCACGCACGTCGTTAATTTAAGCAGTATGGGGGCGCATTTGTCCGACGGTGTCGGTGTTATTAAGGGTCTTCATGATCAGGAGCAGCGGCTTAATAAGCTTAAGGGCGTTAATGTCCTGCATCTGCGGCCGACTTTTTTTATGGAAAATAATCTCACACAGATTGAGACAATAAAGAGTCACGGCATAATGGGCTCGCCGACCAATCCGGATCTGCCTCAGTCCCAGATCGCCACCAAAGACATTGCCGAATATGCCGTCGAACGGCTGATGAAACTTGATTTCAAGGGAAAATCGAGCCGCGAATTGTTCGGCGACGGAGAGGTGACCATGAATAAGGTCGCTTCCATATTCGGCAAGGCAATCGGCAAGGATGATTTAAAATTCGTTCAGTTTTCTTATGAAGACACGAAGAAAGCGATGCTGGGTATGGGTATCTCGGAGGATGTCGCCGATAATTTAATTGAGTTGAATCGGGCTTTTAATGAGGGAACCTGGCGTCCGACTGAAACCCGCTCGGCGGAAAATACAACGCCGACGACAATCGAAGAATTCGCGAATATTTTTGCACGGATTTATAACAGTCGATAATTTGATTTTGTGCGAAAAAAGCAGGAGTCATCGCTCCTGCTTTTTTTCAGTTGTGTCTGATTTTTATTTCGCTACTTATCGAAATTGTAATCTGAAACATAGTACTTGGGTACGCAGCACCGCAATCAGTTTAAACAGCGCCGGTCACACCCCTGATAAATCGGGGGCAGGAACCAGCGCAACAGAATATCTATGGGACTCTGCTTTTTTTATGGTGCAGTTTTTGTATAATCCAGTTCGGAACCGAGGACAGAGTGTGGAATCAGGAAAATAACTAAAGTCACAATCGAGGCCGCAATCACCCATCCACGCCCTTTATTTTTGGCTTTTATGCGCCAGAGGGCAATCAGCCAGAAAATCATCGCAACCGCGGTTTTATTATCGGTTAAATCATGTCCTATCGGCCAGCCGGTCCAGAAAGCCCCGAAGGCGTATTTTTGCACGACCGGGCCGAGAAACATTCCGCCCACAAGGAGTAAAATAACCGTCAGAATTGTTTGTCGGTACACTTTATCACCCCTGACAATCGCCTCCAGGCCGGTTCGTGTGGAATACAGCATCGCCATAAAAATAAGAAGAATATGCGCAATCATTACCGGTAAGGGAACCGGGTCCTTGAATCTTATGATTACCGGCTTGTTTGTTAAATCGTAGCCGGTGCCGGTGGAATCGTACAATTTAACCTCGTAGGCCACTTTCCCCGCCGCCGGCTGTTTGGGAATCGAGACAATCAGTTTATCACCCTCACGTACCAGCGGATTCGTCTGGAGAGTGTCATAACTCCTAAATCGTCGCCAACTCACCGAACCGGTGATAATCATATCCGGGATGGATATTTCCATGTCGGCGTCAGCCGTCGAATCGTGATTTCGTAATAGTGTGTACCTGATTTCATTCCCGCCGACTTTTTTGCTGCCGCTGACCGGTTGTGTCGGTCCGGTTATGCGCTGATATGCAGCGGATGAAATCGTAATAATTATCGCCAGTATCCAGAGAACTATCGATCGTTTCATTATTCGGAACCTCTTGTTTCCCTTTATACGCTATTTTTTTCGAAAATCAAAAATAAATAGTATTTTTTCCAATACATCTTTTTTAGAAATATATGGCATCAATGAACATTATTTTTTATAATTGGCCTGATGGCAAATCAGATCGATAAATCCAAACTGGCCCAAATGGCGCTCGACCGATGCCGTTCGCAGGGAGCGGAATATGCCGACGTGCGGATTGAGAGGATCGAGAACGAATCGATTTCGGTTTCCAGCGGGACGGTCGAGCCGATTGAACATACAGTATCCGAAGGCATCGGGATCCGGGTTATAAAAAACGGCGCCTGGGGATTTGCCGCGACGGATAATCTTTCGGAATCATCGATCAAAGAAAAGGCGAAGCTGGCAGTGGAGATTGCCGAGGCCTCGGCGATGATCAATAAAAGCAAAATCGAGCTGTCACCTTTAAAGCCGGCGATAGGGGAGTATATTTCTCCTTATGAAATCGACCCCTTCACGATATCGCTGGAGGAAAAAATCGCTTTTCTGATGGATATCGATCAGGCCATGCAGCAATCGGGGCCGGAATTGAATTCGCGGGATAGTTTTGCCGATTTTCGGCGGCGCGATAAATATTTCAAATCAAGCGATGGCGCCGATATAACTCAGAGATTGACCCAGGCCGGCGCCGGTTTATCGCTGGGTATGATGAAATCGCATCGGGAACAATATTCAAGATCGTATCCGTCATCATCCGGACAGTACGAAACAAAAGGTTATGAGCTTCTCGAGGAATTGAAACTAAAAGAGGCCATCCCGCGTCTTGTCGAAGAAATCGGCCTGCTTCAAAGCGCCGAAGATTGCCCGCAAAAAGAGACGACGCTTTTATTGTCGGGCGATCAGGTTTCGCTTCAGATGCATGAATCGATCGGGCATCCTCTGGAGCTGGATCGTGTTTTCGGTTCGGAGCGCGATTTTTCCGGCGTTTCTTTCGCGACCCCGGAAAATCTGGATAAGCTGCAATACGCGTCGAAGATAGTCACCGTCGTCTGCGATCCGACCGTCCCGCACGGACTGGCATCATACGGTTATGATGATGACGGTGTCCCGACGTATCGAGTCGATCTGATAAAGAATGGAATACTGGTTAATTATCTTTCATCGCGAGAGACGGCGGCGCGGATCGGAAAATTATCGACAGCGGCGATGCGCGCCAATAGCTGGAGCAATATCCCCATCGTACGGATTTCCAATATAATTTTGATTCCGGGCGATAAATCGTTCGAGCAGATTCTGTCGGAAATCGACGACGGCATCTATATGGAGACGGTGAAATCGTGGTCGATCGATGATAACCGCAAATATTTTCAGTTCGGCTGCGAAATCGGCTGGCTGATTGAGGGTGGTAAACTGACAAAACCTGTAAAAGACCCGACGTACACCGGTTGCACGACCGATTTCTGGAATAAGTGCACTGCCATTGCCGACAAAGATTCTTATCGCATCTGGGGAACGCCCAACTGCGGCAAGGGGCAGCCGGGACAGAATGCCCGCACGGCGCAGGGAGCATCACCGGCGCGGTTTGACAATATCCAGGTAGGAGGCTGATAAATTGTTTGATCGCGAGACGGCATACAAAATCCTCGAAACCGCCTTGTCTTATTCAACCGGCGACATGACCGAAGCGGTCCTGGAAGGGCAACGCCTGACGCTCACCCGTTTTGCCGAATCGAAAATCAGCGATAATATCGATACCGAGGAAACGACATTATATATTCGAACGGTTAATGACAAAAAGATGGGTGTGATTGCCACCGGGGATGTTTCGGATGAGGGTATCAAAAGCGCGGTCAATGATTGTGAATCGATGCTGAGCTATATACCGCCCGATGAGAGTTTTCAGTCGCTTCCCCTGCCGGACGAGAATAAACTGAAAGAAGATTTTATTATTAAAGGCACTTCCGACTTCGGGCCGACCCGGCGGGCCGAAGCGGTGGGATTAATATCCAGGGTCGGCCTAATGGGGGGATTGAAAGCATCCGGAGCGTTTCGAATCGAAGAGAATCATCTGGCGGTGGCCAACAGCAATAATGTCCGGCGGTTTTTCAAAGGCAATCAGGCGCAGCTTTCGATGACACTTGCCGGTCAGGAAGGCAATTCCGGCTGGGCGATGGGATTTAATACCGATGCATCGGAAATAAATGTTTCGGCGCTGGCCAAAAAAGCGACCGAAAAGGCAGTTAAATCGCGCGAGCCGATAGGCATTCCTGACGGTCAATATACCGTGATTCTGGAGCCGGCGGCGGTCGGGCAACTTTTACTGCTTCTGGCTTTTATGGGTTTCGGATGCAAGACATTGTATCAGCATCGTTCCTTTATGGCCGGCAAAATCGGCGAGAAAATCGCCGGGGATAATTTTACGGTGTATGAAGACCCGACTATTAAAGTTTTCAATTATTGTCCGTTCGATTATGAAGGGGTCACGCGTAAGAAAACACCGCTAATTGTAAACGGTATCGCGCGCGGCGTCGTTTATAATTCGTACTATGCCAACCTGATGGGGAACGAATCGACGGGTAACGCTCTGCCGCCGACCAACAGCTACGGTCCATACCCCAAAACGATGAGTGTCGCGGCGGGCTATTCTTCGATCGAAGACATGATTAAATCGACGGAAAAGGGTGTTTTGATTACTCATTTCTGGTATTTGAATTTCTTAAATCCGATGCAGACAATGGTGACCGGGACAACCAAAGACGGCACTTTTTTGATTGAAAACGGTCAGGCTAAATCAGCGATTAATAACATGCGCACCAATCAATCAATACTTGAGGCTTTCTCCAATATCGAAGCGATAACATCGGACAGAATTATTTATCCGCAGTATTCAGTGCTGATGCAGGTGCCGGGGATGAAAATCAACAATTTTAATCTGATAGCCGAAGAAGAGGAAAACAAATGCTGAGGCGTGAGTTTATCAGGGTCTCCTCAATTACGCTGGGCGGTTTTATAGCCGTAAGTCATCTGCCTTCATTGGCTATCGGTAAGAATTCGGGGAAAGCCTCAAAGACTCGCAACCGTTTTTATCATCTTCATGGTGACGCCCGATCAGGCTGCGCTACACCGCCGGAGTTGACCGGTCTGCTTGAGAACGGCATAAGCAATATCCCGCCGGGCTGGCATGGATGAGCGGCAGTACCATCAATTTTTAAAGGACTCCGCCGAAAAGCTCAAAAGCGCCGGCATCGATGCCGCTCTCGCCGAAGTGGAAATAATACTCGAGAAACTTCTCGGCGTCGAGCGAATCGACGTCCACCTTCATGGTGCGAAACTTGTAACGGAATCAATCCTGCAAAAATCCAATAAGATAATTGAAAAGCGCCAGACACGATACCCGCTACAGTATATTCTGGGTGAGACATATTTTTACGGGCGCCGGTTTCTGGTCAGTCCGGATGTGATGGTGCCGACTCCGGAAACTGAATTACTCTGCGAACTGGCGATTAACTATATTAAAAATATAAATCTCGAAACGGCCCAGGTTCTTGATGTCGGCGCCGGCTGCGGTGTGATATGTGTTACAGTCGGATGCGAACTTGAAAATTGCTGGCTTACGGCGGTCGATAAGTCGCAGGCGGCTATCGGGATGGCGCGCAAAAACGCCGCGTTACAGGGTGTCGGGAGTAAGATCAATTTTATCAAATCGGATATTTTTTCGGAAGTCGATCCCGATGTCAAATTCGATTTGATTTTATCCAATCCTCCGTACATTGCTGAAGGGGAGTACGAGGAACTTCCGCCGGAAGTCCTCGCCGATCCAAAGATTTCGCTTGTCGGCGGCGTAGAAGGATTAGACGTGATAAAAAAGCTGATTGAAAAAGCGCCTGATTATTTAAAAAGCAACGGCCGTTTGATGTTTGAGATTGGGTATGCTCAGGGAGAGAAAATAAAAAAATTGACTGATTTTGATACCCGCTACCGATCATTCACGATTGTCAAAGATTTAAATGATATCGACCGGGTAGTGATTTTGAGTATATGACGTGGGAAGAAAGACATAAACTCAGAGAGGCCGAGCTAAAGCCGCTGATTTTCTGTCTTAAATCGGCCATCGAGTTATTTGGTCGCCAGAAGGCAAAAGAGCTGGCGCGGCTGACGCTTGAAAAATACGCCGATGATCGATTTGTGGCACCCTATGAAAATATCCCGAAAGATAAGCGCTGGCCGGCCTTTCGCGATGATATAATTCATTACGCCGATGATATCGAATATTCGATTGAGAAACATGATGAAAACATGGTCAAGGTTAAATACCGGCGGTGTATGTTTTACGAGATATTCGAAGAGTACGGCCTGGGCGATTTCGTACCTATCTATTGCCAGACCGATTACACCACCTGCCGGAAAATCCATCCGGATATCGGCATGACGCGAACACAGACAATTGCGGAAGGCGCCACGCACTGCGATCATGAATGGAAGTTTAAATCGGATGAGGAATAAACCAATTAGTATAAAAGCACTAATAAAAAAAATCATCTCGCTTCTCAAAAAGGAATACCCCGATTCGCGGTGTACGCTTGATTTCAAGACACCGCATCAATTATTAGTTGCCACGATTCTTTCAGCTCAATGCACCGACGAACGAGTGAACATTGTTACCAAAGACTTATTCAAAAAGCACAAAAAGCCTAAAGACTTTGTTGACGTTTCATTGGAGGAACTTGAAGATGATATCCGTTCGACCGGTTTTTTCAGAAACAAGGCCAAGGCGATAAAAGAATCGGCGGCGATTATAAATAATAATTATAAAGGCAAAATGCCGGATAATCTGGCCGAGTTGGTTAAGCTTCCGGGTGTTGGGCGTAAAACCGGATCGGTTATTCTCGGTGCCGCTTTCGGAATTGCGGAAGGGATTGTTGTCGATACGCATGTGGCGCGTTTATCGCAAAGGCTCGGTTTTACGAAAAACAAAGATGCGGTAAAAATTGAAAAGGACTTGATGCAGATAGTACCCAAAAAAGATTGGATAATATTTTCGCATTTGCTGATAGATCATGGTCGCAAGATCTGCAACGCCCGCCGGCCTGATTGCCCCCATTGTATTCTGAATAAATTGTGCCCGTCGGCCAATCTTTTGTGACTTTTCAAATCTTTTTTTATTCCGATAGAGTATAATAAGATATGACTATCGCGATTATATCAGGCTTTGCCGCCGTAATTATCGGCTTTTTAATATATGCTTCGGTAATTATCCGTTTCAGATATGAGAATACCGATAAGTCGGCTTCGCTGTCATACACGTTTGTCAAATTCATGTTTGATATCACGCATGAAAAAGTCCGGTTTTTTCTGTTTCGAATACCGATTTATGCATTCGACGCGAAGGATCATAGAGCCTTTGAATTTGTCAAAAAGAAGCTGGATATGAAACTAATGTGGAAAAAGAAATTCGGGCTGTCGGATTTGAAAATCGAGTATCTGAGTATGGCCAAAACGCTTATGGGCGGGATGCGAATCCGGCAGCTGCAGATAAATATCAGCGGCGGATATCGGGAGCCGTTTTATACCGGCAAAATGTTCGCCTATTATTGCGCCGCCAAAGGTATATATCCGAATTTGATGTCGCATATTAATTTTTCCCCGGACTTTTCCTCGGAAAAGCTCAATGCCGAAGGAAAAGGGCTTGCCAGTTTGAAAATGTTTTATATATTACGATTTGTCTTCGGCCTACTTGCCGATAAAGTGAAAGAAAAACTGAATAATCTATTTGTGATAAGAAAGAAAGGAGCCAGCTATGGCTGAAAACAACAGGGTTTCTGAAATTCTCAAAGATATTGTCGGTGAGTTGAAAGAAATCGCAAGTTCACAGACGGTTGTCGGCGAGCCGATAACCATTGGTGATAAAACGGTAGTTCCGGTCGTAAAAATCTCGGTCGGTTTCGGCGCCGGCGGCGGACAGGGCGAATATCCCAGTAAAGGCGGCGGTTTCGGCGGCGGCGGCGGCGGCGCGGCTAAAATCGAACCCTCGGCATTTATTATCATGGATAAGGATAGAATCTCCTTGCTCTCGGCCAAACCGGGCAAACTGGATGCACTTGTGGAGGCGGTTCCGGGTTTGATAGGCAAAATCCGGGATATCAAGGGCAAAATCAGCAAAGATAAAAAGGAGCCACACGAAGAGCCTAAACCCGATGACAGCCCGCCTCCGGAAAACCCGGGGTATTAAAAAGATTTCATATAAATCTCTTCGCAGGGGCGATCCACGCGGTCGCCCTTTATTATTTTGGCTTTAGGAGCGGAACTGGGCGCTCCTGCCTTATTTAATTATCGGCAGACCTTGGGGAGGCGTGCCATGCAAAAAAATAAGATGGCAGAACCACATCGGCGCGTAAGAACGCGACTTGGATCCTGCTCTGCTCAAAAAAAACCAAACAATCCTCTAAAGAAATCTTCCGTAAT
>CAYXTW010000005.1:67191-92158 GCA_964467955.1 uncultured Ignavibacteriaceae bacterium
GATCCTGCTCTGCTCAAAAAAAACCAAACAATCCTCTAAAGAAATCTTCCGTAATTCCGATTTCTTTTTTCGGATAGCACTTTGGAGGTATATTTATGGCGACAGCAACGTGTCAGGCATGCACCAAAATTATGCGGGAAAAACGTGATTATCCCCGCGGTAATTTTTCAAGTATTTATTGCGCCGAATGTGTCGACGAAAAAGGCAATCTGAAGCCAAGAGAAGTTGTCCGGCAGAATATGATAAATTACCGGATGAAGCATAACGGTCTATCGGAAGAGGAAGCGACCGAATCGGTCGACAACCTGATGAAACATCTGGCGGTATGGAACGGCAGTAAAGCGCGCGTATAGTAAACCAGCTCGCGAGTTTTAGATAAATTAAATTCAGGCAATTACCTATTGATAGTCGACAAAACGCCGGCTAATATCTGATATTGCTTTGCCGAACAAGAGGCTTCCTACTGGCAGCCGTGCAGTGGTGGCGAGCCTTCGTTATAAAGGTAATTTATCAGATATGTTATATCAAATAGATTGATCGTGCAGTCGCCATTGGTATCACCGATAACGTCAGGATTGGGGGATAAGCCACCCAGATATAAATAACTAATCAGATAAGAAACATCGAAAATATCAATATTTCCATCGCCGTTGGCATCGCCCGACCGATGTCCGATAAGCTCAAACCAATTATATGTCGAGAACACAGAGCCGTCCGTAAATTCCCCGGTCACCGAATAATATTGCATAGATGTATCCCAGGCGGGAAGATAAGACGGCAGAAATTCACGAGTAAGAATATTGGCCCGCAATGCTTCGGCAATCGAATCGGCGGGTAGATAATCAAACGAAACCGGGACAGTATTATCATTAATCCGTACCGTCGATGTTTCGACGTCGGTAATTGTATGTGATTGATCGAGAACATAGATATTCACACCGGCGAATACCGAATCGTGAGTATAGGCATCAGGGGCGTACATCGGATCGGGTAAAAGATTCGTCCGGTATGGGCCGTATCCAACCGTCCAGCAGTAGGGGCCATTAAAATTTGGAGAAGGGGAATCAAACAACCAATCATAAGTAGGTGTGCGACCACCTATGGAATCTATGCAAAATGTGCCCGTATCATCAACCTTAAAATTGAATTGTATGTAGAGTTGTTCTCCTAAGTTATATGGCCAACCATTTTGATTGGCGATGGCTGTTATGTTCATAGAGTCAGGTAAAATTCCATTATAATCCCAACCAATAACTTCAAAATATAAATACCAGAATGTCTCAAAATCGTTTAAAAAAGATATGTTGCCAGTAGGACCATAATCGCCAAAATTCAGATGTGTTACATTTTGAATGCTTCCATCGGGGCAAAAGAAGTTAAGAGACATACTAATCGATAAGCGGCTACCATTTATCGGATTAGCATGTATTGAATCATTATTATTCATATAAATATCAATAGTAAATGGTTTCCCAATTCCTATAATCCCGGGCTGCAATAAGGGCGACGCCTCCGCTCTGACAGTCATGGCATGCGCCTGTTGAATTGTGAAAACAAATATAAGAATAAAAAAGAAAGTCGTCGCGAGCTTTTTCATGTTTCCCTCCTTTGGCAAAAAACACGACGGATATTAATTTAATCAAAACGTATGATCTTTTTGCCTCTTCACAAAATATGCCATAAATCACTGATTTGTCAATGAATATTTGGGTAGTTTAGAAATCATCCGTGATATATATCGTTATATATTTATTGAAGTATGCAGGGTTTTTGACAATAGCCCCTGGATTTCCTATCATCTATTGACATTCAATTAATGCCCGATATTATTAGATATCGGCTTAATTAAACATGGAGGTAATCTATGAAAAAAGTTTGTGCGGCTTTTACAGCGTGTGTTCTTCTTATCGTCGGCGTTGTCTGCGCCGAAAACAAAGAGAGTGCGAAAAAAGAAATTAAGGCAAAATCCGAGGTTGAAATGAAATTGACGAGTGAAGCATTCAAGGAAGGGGAATTTATTCCCAAGAAATACAGTTGTGAAGATGCCGATATCTCGCCCGCGCTGGAGATAGCGGGTATTCCCGAAGGCACCAAATCGCTGGCATTGATATGCGACGATCCCGATGCCCCGGTCGGATTATGGGTGCACTGGGTGGCATACAATATTCCACCCGACGCGACAATACTTCCGGAAGGGATTGCCAAAGATATGCAAACCATGCTGGGCGATGATTCCTCGGCTACCATTACTCAGGGAATCAATAGTTGGGGGAAATTCGGATATGGCGGCCCCTGCCCGCCGCCCGGCAAACCGCATCGCTACTTTTTCAAATTGTATGCGCTTGATAATGTACTTAATATAGATGACGGGACGGTTCAAAAAGGAATTAATAATGAGGGACTTTTAAAACTGATGGATGGACATATCCTGGCGGAAACTTCACTTATGGGGAAATACAAAAGATAAGGCAATCTATTCGACGTTTTTGAAGGCGCGAATGACTTCGTACGGTTCTTCGACGTTTAGCAGTTCTTCGCGAAATGTCTCGTACTGGACCGATTCGGAGAGGGCTTTGAATATTTTCAGATAAAGGTTATCGTCGTACGGCGGGGCAGCCATGACGAAGAAAAGCCGGGTCGGTTTACCGTCGAGCGAATCGAAGTCGTATCCGTCTTTGGCGCGCGCAAAACCGATGATAAATTCTTTGGCCTGCATCGAACGGACATGCGGCACCGCGATACCATCGCCGATCCCGGTCGTCGCCTTTCTTTCCCGGTTTATGAAATCGGTCAGAAGTTTGCTGCGGTTGACTGTTTTACCGGATAATTCAAGGATATCGACCAGCTTTGACAGAATTCGCTCTTTATTACGCACTTTCCACTTATCCGAATTGGACTCATCCGGCGGCGGTTCCTGCTCGGCGGTAAAGTTCAAATCGATCAGCTCTTCTTTTAAGAATCTCGAAATATTCATACACTAACACTATCGGCTACAACCTTTTAAACCTGAACGAACTAAACGCGGCAATGCTGGTTTGTCAAGCCATTTTCAGTTTAATCAGCATTGAATTATACGCATTTGATGTTGTTTCTATTGACATTTTGTCGGTTATCGGTAAATTTCGGCGGCTGGACATGTTCGGTATTTCTGTTAATTGGGCTATTGAAATGCCGAAATTGTTTATAAAAGAGCCCGATTTTTTGGAGCTAACTTGTTTTCTTTTAATGAAATTAAACGAACGCACACTTGCGCCGAATTGAACGCCGGGAATATCGGCGAAAAGGTCAGACTTAACGGCTGGGTAAATGAATACCGAAATCTGGGCGGTTTATTGTTCCTGGACATCCGCGACCGGTATGGGCTGACCCAGATTGTTTTTAATCCTGAAAAAGTCGAGAAGGCTGTTTTCGATCTGGCCAACCGAGCACGTCATGAATATGTCGTCGGAGTCGAGGGTATGGTTCAAAGACGACCCGAAGGTACGGAAAATAAAAATATGAAGACGGGCGAGATTGAAATCGCCGCCCAGAAATTCGTCATTTTGTCGGAATCAAAAACACCGCCGTTTGAAATTGTCGATAATCCTGACGCCAGCGAAGTATTAAAACTGGAGTATCGTTTTCTTGACCTGCGCCGCAAACCGCTTCAGGATCGCATCAGGCTCCGGCATCAGGCGGCCATGGCGATACGTGAGTATCTGTCGGGCCGGGGCTTTTACGAGATCGAAACGCCGCTTCTGATGCGTTCGACGCCGGAGGGAGCACGCGATTACATTGTTCCCAGCCGCGTGCATAAGGGGAAATTTTATGCGCTACCGCAGTCGCCGCAATTGCTGAAGCAGATATTGATGGTGTCCGGTTTTGATAAATATTTTCAGCTGGCGCGTTGTCTCCGTGATGAAGACCTGCGCGCCGATCGCCAGCCGGAACATACCCAGGTCGATTTCGAAATGTCGTTTATAACCAAAGATGATGTTTTCCGTGTGACCGAAGGGATGATGGCGTATTTATTCGAGAAAGTATTGAATGTCAAAATCGAAACCCCGTTTCCGGAATTCGAATATGATGAAGTTATGAATCGCTGGGGAATCGATAAGCCGGATATTCGTTTCGGGATGGAGATTGTCGATCTTTCCGACATCGTCGCTGATTGCGGTTTTAAGGTGTTTTCGGACACGATCAAAAATGGTGGTGTGGTTAAGGCGATATGTCTTAAGGGCGGCGGAGATTATTCCCGAAAGCAAATCGACGATTTGACGCAGATAGCCAGGAATCTTGGCGCCGGAGGATTGGCTTATATCTTGAGACCTGAAACCGGTGATAAATCATCGATTTTGAAATTTATCGGCGAGGAATTAAAAGACAAAATTTGTAACATTACGGCTGCCGGTACCGGCGATGCGGTATTTATTATCTCCGGAGTGAGAATAAAAGCCGAATCGATTCTCGGTCAGCTACGGCTTCAACTCGCCAAAGAACATAAATTGATTGATAAAAAGCAGTGGCAATTTTTATGGGTTACCAGATTCCCGCTGTTCGAATATAATGAGGAAGAAAATCGACTCGACGCCATGCATAATATCGTCTCGATGCCGGTCGAAGAGGACCTTCATTGCCTTAAAGAGGCCGAAACGGCTAATTTACCCATCAGTAATCCCGGACATCCATTGAGAAAAATTCGAGCTGAACAATATGATCTGGTCTTAAACGGTACCGAAATAGCTTCAGGCAGTATTCGGATTCATCGCCGTGATCTCCAGCAAAGGATATTGAATATTCTCGGTTTTTCCGATGAGCGTGCCGAAAAGGCTTTCGGCTTTCTGCTTCGGGCTCTGGAGTACGGCGCCCCGCCGCATGGCGGTCTGGCGCCCGGATTGGATCGAATTGTGGCGTTAATGGCCGGGGTCGATAATATCCGCGATGTTATCGCTTTTCCGAAAACGGCAACGGCGCAATCGCTGATGGACGGATCACCATCGGATATAGATCCGGCTCAATTAAAAGAACTTAACCTGAAAATTTTGTAGGATCGTATTTAAATATATGCAACCGGAAACAGAGGAAAAAATCTCCAAAACGCTTTCTATCTCCGGGTTTGATCCCAGGCTGCTTTTCGGGCAAAATCATTCTCATCTGAGACAGATAGAGAAATCTTTTAATCCGACCATCATTGCCCGCGGTGAAAAAGTTATCATAGAAGGGATGGCGGAGGAAGTCAATCAGGTCGTCAGCCTTTTAAAAGACCTGATGGTACGGCTAAAACAGGGCGATTATATCACCGAGCAGTACCTGAATTATTCGATTGAGATGGTCAAGGATGGTCAGGACGGCCCCGCCGAAATTATGTCTCAGGAATTGCGCGATAACGGAGCGTTAAAAAGAGTTGCCAAACCGAAAACTATCGGACAAAAGCTGTATCTTGAAGCCATCGCTGAAAACGATATTGTTTTTTCCATCGGCCCGGCCGGAACCGGCAAAACATATCTGGCGGTAGCGGTGGCGGTGGCCGCTCTTAACGAAAAGAAATTCAACCGGGTGGTGCTGGCTCGCCCGGCGGTCGAGGCCGGGGAATCGCTCGGCTTTCTCCCCGGCGATATCAGGGCCAAGGTGGATCCGTACCTCAGACCGGTCTATGATGCTCTTCATGAAATGATGCCGGCCGAAAAAATAAAAAAGTTGATTGAACTGGACATAATCGAAATTTTGCCGCTGGCTTTTATGCGCGGCCGAACGCTCAATCGCACTTTCGTTATTCTCGATGAAGCCCAGAACACGACCGCGGCGCAGATGAAAATGTTTCTGACCCGGCTGGGTGAAGGTTCGAAGGCGATTATTACGGGAGATATCACGCAAATCGACCTCGAAGGCAAAAGGAAATCAGGTCTGGTTTTGATTCAGGGAATTTTGAAGGGGATTGAAGGTATAAAATTTGTTTATCTTTCCGACAAGGATGTCGTTCGTCATCGTCTGGTGCAGAAAATTATCCGCGCCTACGAGCGATACGAGAAAAAGATTCGAAAGGAGTAGCCGGGAAATCGTTTCCTCTGTATGTATAGAATCCTTTTAAGATTAAAGCGGCTTATCAGAAGATTCCTGAAAGTCCAGGCCGAAACGCGGCAAATCTCGACGACTCGTACCACCAGCAAAATAAATAAATATTTAATGCTGATTCTGGTGGCATGTTTGATTGCCCTGCTTTATCCGGCCGAGGATCTTTTTTTCCCGCTCGATTATCCGCGTAAGGGTGAAATCGCTCGGGAAGATATAATCGCCACCTTTCCGTTCACGATTGCCAAATCGCAGAGTGAAATCCGCGACGAAAAACAGGCGGCCGCAGACGCTATCCCGATAATAATCGAGTATGATTCGGCGCGAGTGATCGCGGAGTTGAATCGATTCGACCATTTCATTTTCGTGGCCGATTCGGTCGCGGAAGGAATCGAGAGGCATCGGCATAACGGCGAAAAGGGACCGACCGATATCGAGGTCCTGATCGGCAAAGCCGGTGCCGGCATCGCTTCTTTATATCCGACCATGAATGCAAATGTCATCGCCGATTTCCTTCGGCAGGGGAAAATTAAATCAGCCGGGATCATAATCAAGGATATTCTTAAAAACACGATTTATTTTACGGGCGTTTTGCCCGATTTGAAGCTGCTTCCGGATGTAAAAAACCACTCCGTAATAGTCCGAATCGGCAAACGTGAAACATTCCTGATCCGCAATAGACTTCTCGATTTGTCGAAGGCCTATGTTGCCTTTTTGGCGGAATTGAAAAACAGATCATTGATCGATTCATTCAATGTCGACAACTACTACAATATCGGTCGTCATTTTATCGTCCCCAATCTGACAGTGGATGCCGAAGAGATGCTTGCACGGCGCGAAGAGGCCATGGGCGAAATTTCACCTATCAGCGATTCAATCTCGGTCGGTGATGTCATCGTCCGGGCCGGAAGCCAGGTTACAGACCGTCAGGCCAGGATTTTGGAGGAGATGTATCATCAAACCGAGTTGACTTCCGAAAAGGTTAGCTGGTTTCGGCCGTACCTTCCGGTATTAGCGCGTCTGATCTTAATCCTGGTCGCTTTTGCCATGCTTTATCTATATCTTTTCTATTTTCACAACCGCATATATAAATCGAACCAGAAACTCCTGGCGCTGTTTTTTGTGTACGGCATTGTCTTAGTCCTGATTTATTTTTTGGGTAACAGATTGAATTTATCGGTTTATACATATCCGATAGCGATTTTTGCGATTCTGGTGACCGTTTTATTCGATGCCGAGGTGGGGACTTTCAATGTCTTTATCTTCGCTATGCTTCTCGGTATATTGCATCGTTTTAATTTTTCGATCGTGATTATTACCATGATTGCCGGAATTGTCGCGTGCTACACGATCCAGGGCGTCCAACGTCGATCGACGTTTTTCAAATCGGTTATTTACCTGGTGATAACATATGTATCGCTGGTGTTGATCCTGGAATCATTCAAAGTCTCGCCGACCGAGGAAATGCTGAAATTGACCGGTTACGCTTTTGCGAATGCATTGATATCTCCGATACTGGCGATGGGCATTCTGCCGATATTCGAATCGGTATTCGGTTTTACGACCAATGTGACTCTTCTGGAATTATCGGATCTCAACCGACCGCTTTTAAAGCGGCTCGCACTGGAAGCGCCCGGGACCTATCACCATTCGATTCTCGTCGGTAATCTGGCCGAGGCGGCCGCGTTGGCGATCGGGGCCAATCCTCTTCTGGCGCGGGTCGGGGCCTATTATCATGATATCGGCAAGATGGAAATCCCCGAATATTTTGTCGAAAACCAGCTCGGAATAAAATCGAAACATGACAGCCTGACGCCCAGCATGTCGGCCATAATTTTATCGTCGCATCTGAAAAAAGGTCGCATTATCGGCGAAGAGGCCGACCTTCCCGATGAAGTCCTGAATTTTATCGAGGAACATCACGGGACCATGCTTATGTCGTACTTTTATAATCGAGCCAAGGAGGCGGGCGGCGAGGAACCGTCCATGGATGATTATCGGTATCCGGGACCGAAACCTCAGATAAGAGAGACGGCCATAGTTATGCTCGCCGACTCCGTCGAAGCCGCCAGCCGGACACTGGCCGATCCCAAGCCGGCGCGGATCCGAAATCTGGTGCAGAATATAATCAATGACCGTTTTCAATCCGGCGAACTGGAAGAGTGCCCTCTGACCCTGAAAGACCTGGCGGAAATACGGGAGTCATTTACACAGATATTGATCGGCGTTTTTCATCATCGTATCGAATACCCCGAAAAAGAAGAGGCGAAATAATGTTTGTCAACGTCATATCCGATACGACTCGAAGAATTCCGCGTAAACATATAATGGGATTGATGGCTCTTATGGAAGAAGATGAAGAGCCTCCGGCTGCAAATCTTAATATCGTCTTTGTCACCGACACATTTATTAAAGCACTAAATAAAAAATACCGAAATAAAACGGGCGCCACCGATGTTCTCTCGTTTAATCTGGATAATACGGAAGATGACGATTCAATATTCGGTGAAATTTATATTTCAACCGATACGGCGACGAAAAATGCAAAAGGGTCTGGGATTACTTTCCGTGATGAGATTTTACGTCTGTGCTGCCACGGGTTGCTGCACTTGCTGGGCTACGATCATGAGAAACCGGCCGAGCGAAAAGCAATGCGGGCGAAAGAAGACTATTATCTGGGAAGATTAACGTGATTATCGCTCTGATATATATTATTGTTGCCGCTCTGGTTTTGTATATCGGTTACACTTATTCGCTGTACTCATCGGCGGCGTACATTGAACCGGAGACAATCGAACGTATCCTTTCCGAGTTGAAGGGTTTTCGCCGCAAATACGCTCTGGAGATTGATGCCAATCCTAAAATTTCGCTGCAATTGGCGGTTATATTCAAATCGTTCTTGTTATTAATACTCCTGGCGTTGACCGTTTATACGGTAAATAATTTGATATCGAATTATGAATTTGTCCCGCTGTTTACTTATCCGGCGGGGTTCATTTTCGTCTGGATATTGTATCTCGTTTTTATTGAGTATTTACCCCGGCGGCGTATACTGAAGGTAAGCGAGGGAGATATAATCAGGTCATTGCGTCTATTGACATTGGTGTACATCGTTTTCAGGCCGATTCTTTATCTATATAGCCGGATTCTGTCGATTGAGAAAAAGGAGAAACTCTCGGAAGACCAGAAGGAAGACATTATCGAACGGGCCATCGAAACGCTGGCCGATCAGGCCGGGGTCGGCGAGACAATCGTCGAAGAGGACGAAAAGGAAATGATCGGGCAGATATTCCAACTCGATGTCACCGAGGTTCGGGAAGTCATGATACCGCGAATAGATATGGTCGGTATCAATAGGAATAGTTCTCTTGAGGACGCCCAAATGCTGACCAAAAAATACGGTTTCTCGCGGTATCCCGTCTACGAAGATAATCCCGATAAAATTATCGGGATACTGTACATCAAAGATTTGTTTACCGAGTTGTTGCAGGATAAAGGAGCGTTTGATATAACAAAACATATCCGCAAACCGTATTTTGTCTCCGAGAAAAAGAAAATCAGCGAATTACTCGCCCAGTTCAAGACGAACCGGGTGCATATGGCTATTGTCGTTGATGAGTACGGCGGGACCTCGGGATTGGTCACCCTCGAAGATATTCTGGAAGAAATCTTCGGGGAGATTCAGGATGAACATGATTATGAGAAAGAGCCTCTGGAACGTTTGCCGGATAACTCGTTGAGAGTCGATGCCGGATTTTCGGTTGAGAAATTGATCGATGAGTTGAACCTGGAGTACGAAACCGAAGATTTTGAAACCGTCGGTGGTTTGATATATGATCTCGTCGGATCGGTCCCGTCGACAGGAACAACCCTGAAGTGGAAAGATATTTTTTTCGAAGTCGAAAGAGTCGAAGGTCAGCGTATTATCTCGGTAAAAGTCCGGCTTAAAAAAAACACCGAAAATTGATTATACTATCCGGCATCGTGGCCTGATGATTTCTGTTGATTTTCACGTTTTTTAGTGATATGTTGCCGACTCGTGATAATTAATGGAGATGGGCGGCAATTAAAACACTCGAGGAATGGATATGAAAGCAAAAATAATTTTTGCAGTAGTAATTTCCTTTATGACTATTTTCAGCGGATGCGGTAAGAAGGAAGAAACGGTTCAAAAATCGGGGAGGCAGAAAGCCGAGGTAGATTCGGCATTATGTAATATCGATTCACTGATGGCGGTCGAGGCGCGCCTGGTAATGTCGCAGGCGGATACGATGCTGGCCGCCGGAATTGCCTATTGTACCGCCGAGAAGGTAACGACATCATTTGAAAAAGGGCTGGTGGAACTGGGAAACGGCGAATACGATAAAGCGGAAAAGACGTTTGATGCGGCTTTAGTAGAATCAGTCGGCGTCGCCCCGGAAAAGGCGCGAATATTTTTCTACCGCGGCATCGCGCGGTATTTGAAGGCCGATACAGCGGGGGCCCGGGCGGCGTTCGATAGTTCCCTTGCGTATTACCCGAAAGCGCCGGAAGTTCTGACCAGCCGCGGTATAACTCAGTATGATCTCGGTTTTTATAATAAGGCGGTGGAAGACTATGACAGCGCTCTCGCCGTCCGTCATGATTACAGCGAAGCCTGGTATCACCGGGCCAATGCTTATTATATGTTGGCGCAGTTCAAAGAGGTGCTCGCCGACTATGACAGCGCCATTGCGTATCAGCCTGATATGATTAAAGCGCGGTACAATAAAGCGGCGACGCTGCACCGTCTGGGTCGACTGGACGAAGCGCTGGCCGGTTTCGACAGTGTCCTGGTTTATAAGCATGACGATTACATGGCCTGGCTCGGCCGGGGTATGATTTATGGTCGCTGGGAAAAAACGGACGAGGCTATCGCCTGTTTTGACAGTTCGCTGGCTTATAATAGAAATAATCCTGAGGCGTGGAATAATAAAGCCGCGGCGCTGGCCGTATTGAAAAAATACGATGAAGCGCTGGCGTGTATAGACAGCTCGTTTTATTACGCTCCCGAAAACGAACGCACGACGCAACTTCAAAATATTATTTTGCAGGAAAGGGATCAGCAGAAGGAATAAATTTGTAATTTAGATTTTTAAGACCATATTTTTCGGGCACGAAAAATCCCATATGCTTCTAATATATAATTTTAATGAAAATTGAAAATGATAGAGATTCGGCCGTTAATAATAAATGATAATTTCAAAGACTTAATTGCGTTATCAAGGGCGTTCTTCGAGGAATATGAAGCCCATCACAAAGATATTTTTAAAATTGATAAACTGCGTGATAAAGATATCGTCGATTATTTTTCCAGATGGATCGCGAATGAAAATGGTGAGACTTTTATTGCCATCGAGGGTGAAAAGATTGTCGGCTATATAACGGTTTATATTAAATCGCAGGCGGACTATTGGAAGATAAAGGAAGTAGGCAATATTTCCGGTTTTATGGTGCATAAGGCTTACAGACGAAAGGGAATCGGGAGACAGATGCTTGCCGAAGCGGGATTGTTCTTTGAAAAAAAGGGTGTAAAGTATTTCACGGCCTTTACATCTGTCGCGAATTACGGGGCATTAGAGTTTTATGAGGAATGCGGGATGACATCGCTTTGTACGACGATGCTGGGTGAAGTCGACAAGGATACAAAATGATTTTCAATGCCCTCACAAATGGGGGCAGACCCCGCCGCGGTATGTAAAGCGGCAAACAACGATACTTGCCGCCCACAAAATTAAAATGGCAGAATTGCTTCAACCTGAAGAAGTGGTGTCCGGGTCTGCTTTGCTCTTGATATACTATTTCGAGACGATTTGTCTGGCGGAGGTGGTACCGCGCATACGCGGGGGCATGTTTTCCGGTTTGCCGGAGAATAAATAAAATGATATCTCCACCGGTTGACCTTTTTTCAGATCAAAACCGAATAGATTGACGATGGTTGTCCCCTGGTACACTTTTTCAAAGCCGCCCTCGGAGAGGGAAATCGTAAATATCGGAGTCTGCCAGACTTCGGCGGCGCGATCGCTATTCAAACCGACCGCGATTTTGCGCCAGTCGTCGCGGAGAAGTACCGCGCGGCAATCGGTCTGCGAATTGACGGCATCCAAATAGCTGTTTTTTTTGCGTTGACCGTTAAAAAGAATATAGCGGTCATCATTGTGCCCGGCGAGGAAGTTGAAATTGTTCTCGATGGCGAATCGGACACCGGGTATATCTTCCTCCGTCGCTGTCAGGCAGTAATTAATTGTAATAACTTCCGAATCGGGCCCAAAATAAAAGACCTTGTTCAAAATCAACGGCTTGACACCGTCGTGCCGCCAGAGATGCCCTTCTCTTTTGAGATGCACCGACCGGGTATCATTCCCGGGAAGATACTGCCAAGATTCAAGCACAAAATCGCCGTCATCACCGTAGCTTCCGGACGCGAATTTTTCCATATCGACATCGGCCGGGAAGAAATGATCGATAAAGCAGCGTTTCAGATGCCAATCATTGGCCAGAAAATCCGTCAAGCCTTCCTCTTTCGTCAAAACCAGATCATGAATCGATTCGGTCTTGTTTTTCGTATCACGGCCGTTTAATGTCGCATCGGCGAGCTTCCGATGATATCCTTCGCGCCGCCGGGTAAGCGTGTCGGTTACATTCGTGGCCGCCTCGCGGTTATCCAGCTCCATCAGCATGCCGCCGTACGACGGTTTTATAATGGTGGTAAACTTGTTGGTCTGAACGACGATTTCATCGAAGCCGTCGCAATCGTAATCATAAACACGCTTCTCGACATGGTCCGATTTGGGCGTCAGCAGATTTTCGGCCTTGATTAAATTCTCATAAATTGCCGACCGGATATGTGAGAGATATAGACCGCCGAAAACACCATGCCAGTATGGGCAGTTGCACTGCCCGGCATAGAGGTGATGTTTTGCCTTTTCGACAGTGTCAAAATCGGCATCATTTTTTTCGTTGTATTCATTCAGTTTCTCTGAAATCGAAAGCATTTTTTTGTGCATCAGATTGGCTTCTTCATACTTGGCCAGAAAGCCGCGCCAGTGCCCGCCTCGAACAAAACGGCCGTAGCGTTCGGCTTTGCCGGTAGTCTCAAGCCATTTGGTGAAATCTTCAAATTCGACGAAGGCCCTTTGCGGGAGCGACCAGTGAAGCATCTCGGCATATGAGGCGCTGGGCAGGTAGGCCCTTCCGGCCGGTTTGGTCTGAGCTGCTTCACCCAATGTGCATACTTCCAGCCAGTCGGAATTTTTCTCGAGCGCCATGAAGAAATTTTCCAGCCAGCCGTCTTTATAACAATGCTGATGTGTTTTCGGCCAGACACCGAATTTTTCACCGTCGTCGGCATATATCGCCAGCCCGTCAGGATTTTCCCCGGCCTGTTTCTTAAGCACATCAATAACTTCCTCGACCTTTCCGAAGGGGATGAGGTAACGAAGTCGCTTCTGAATCGGCAAAAGCTTAAGGGTGTAACCTTCCTCCTCGGTCAGGTAAATGCCGTTTAGTTCATCAAGCTCGAATCCGGCGTAAAGAAAGTGAGTGTCATCGATAGGGATATATTCAATACCGGCGATTTTAAGAATTTTCGGCAGATGCGGTTCCCAGACTCGTTCGGTCAGCCACAAGCCGGTGGCATCGGAACCGAACCGTCCCTCGATATAGCGGCTGAGCATTTCAATCTGGCCGATTTTATCGCGATCCGGGATGGATGGAAGAATCGGTTCATAAAAGCCGCCGGTCATCAGTTCGAGCCGATCTTCATAAAGTAGCTTCTGGACTATATCGAAATATTCGGGATAACGTTTTTCCTGCCATTTCCACAATATGCCCGACTGATGGAATGACAGCCTCAAACTATCAAACTGCCGGAATAATTTCAAAAAGGGCATGTAGGCATTATTATGCGCTTCGTCGAAAACCGAATCGAAATTCCCGACCGGTTGATGATTATGTAAGCCGATGGCAAGTTTGAACTTCTGCATCAGAACAACTCCACTTTCAACTGAATATATTTTTTGGGATTTTCGCGGATGTCATGAATAAGATCATCGAGATTATCGGCGGTTTTTCTGAGGTCGTCGTACAAGCGCCGGTCGTCAACCATCATTTGCAGAGTGCCGTCGCCCTGATTGAGATTATCGGCAAACTCGCGGGCGGTTTTGGAGACTTGTTCCAGATCGGATATGACGGTTTCCATTCGCACCGAGATATTGTCCACGCGATCGAGAGTGGAATCAACCCTTTCGGAATTACGGGAAACCAGCTTATTAAGCGACTTGGAGGCAGCCAGGAAATTTTCCGCCGCCTCATCGAAATTGCCTTCATTACGAGTAAGATAGTCCGATATTGAGCCGGAGAGCTTTTCGAAATTTTGAACCGTGGTCGATAATTTATTCAGATTTTCATCAGAGGCGACCGATTTTTTCAAAGCGAAAACCAGATTTCGGAGTTCGGTAATCATCTCCCCCATCATACCCATCACCTCCGGAATGCCGGTATCATAGCTGCCATGGAACGGCTTCGAAATATCCAGAGGTTCATCCGACTTGCCCTGTTTGACAGCCACAAAACGCTCGCCCATCAGACCAATATTCTTTACGGTAATGACCGCATCCTTCTTGAGGACAACATCATTACTCAAAATAATGACGGCTTCAACGCCGCCTTTGACAAGTTCCAGATCGGCAACTTTACCTTTTCTGATACCGGCGACCATAACGGGATCACCCTCGGCCAGGGAACCGACCTCCTCAAAGATAACCCGCAATTTATACGTATCCTGCCTTAACCGATATCCCTGGATCCAGACGATGGCCAGAATAAAGATAGCCAGGGCTAAGATAACGAAAACGCCTACGCGAAATTCTATATTCTTTGAATCCATACTGGTTTTACCAATATATTATAATTCGGTAACATGTTAAAACAATTTAACTTCGATAATTCACCCGGCTCGGTCAAGCTTTACTTTTCAAGAGATTTACGTATGGCGACATAACTTTTATATCGAAATCGTGAAATTTCGCCTTTTTCAACGGCCGCTTTGACCGCGCAATCCGGCTCGTGGGTATGGCTGCATTCGGTAAAACGGCATAAATCCAGATATGCGTGCATTTCCGGAAAGTATTCGACCAGTTGACTTTTTTCAATCTCCCATAATCCCAATACCTTCAGACCGGGGCTGTCGATAACAAAACCGCCGTGCGGAAGCTCGAAAAGTTCGACCAGTGAAGTGGTATGGATTCCTCTCTTTGAATAATCGGAAATTTCCCCGACTTTCAAATCCAGGCCAGGAATCAGCCGATTTAAAATCGTCGTTTTCCCGACACCGGAATGCCCGGCGAAAATGGTTTTATTGTCGGTCAGAGCTTTTTCAAGCTGGTCCATTCCTTCGCCGGTCAGGGCGGAAATTATATAGACCGGAATATTTATCTGCTCGTAACCGGACTTGATATCGTCCAGATCGGTAATTCGCCCCAGATCGATTTTATTGATGATTACGATTGGTTCCAGCCGGCCGATATCGGCGGCAATCAAAAAGCGATCGATCAGTCCCGGTTTTAGGGCCGGTTTTTTTACGGATACAACCGCGGCCAGTCGGTCGATGTTGGCGGCGATAACCTGTTTTTTGGTCGTTGTCCCCTTGCCCGGCCTGAAAAACATCGTGCGGCGCTCGAAAACCTTTTCGATAGAACCGCTGCCATCCTTATTTATTGAAATAGCGACATCATCCCCCACCGCCACCGGCGTCGTGGAATCGGCGGCGTGTTTGACTTTTCCCCGGATTTCACACGGTACCGATTCGCCATTATATTTGACAATAAACGATTTGCCGTATGCTCGAACGACAATGCCCCTATTCGTCATATAGACGAAGGTCCTTTTCTTCCATGATCAGATCACGCCAGTCCATTTTCTTTTTTGGTTTGGGAATTTTCTTAATCCTGAGCTTCTTGTTCAGCTCGAACTCCTGTTCGTCTGCAAACTCTGATCGTTTGCGGAAACGTGACATCTTTTTTGATTTCTTTTTCATTTTTCTTCAAAAAACTGCATTTGAATTAGTGATTTGATCTATAAAATATATCGGAATAGACTTATGCTTTTTTAAGATAAAAAGATCTTCCTGCGGTCATAGAATTTATCTCCAAATCTTACCAGAAATTATGCTAAATTTTAAAAAAAAGCAACCAAAAATCGAGCTTTTGCCTTTATGTCTATATAATAAATGCAAAATAAATGTTGACTTATTTTCCCGTATTGATTTTTTTTTACACGATGACCGGTCTCTTAATTAAATTTGTGCAGGGATTTTCGTTTCTTGGATAGAATTTCTGTCGAAAATTTTAATACGGAGGCAATGGCGCAATAGGGCGCTAAGAATTCGTTTATTCCGCCGAATAAAGAGATAAACGGCGGATAAACCAGCTTGGAGAATTCAAATGAATATCTATGTCGGCAACCTGTCTTATGATGCGACAGATGAAGGTCTTCGTCAGGCTTTTGAAGCTTACGGCGAAGTGGTCAGCGTGAATATAATCAGAGACAAAAATACAGGTCGCTCGCGGGGCTTCGGATTTGTCGAAATGGCCTCGGATGAAGCCGGCCAGGCGGCAATCGAGGGATTGAACGGTTCGGAGTTGTCGGGTCGCAACCTTAATGTAAATATGGCGCGTCCGCGTACCGAACGGCCCGCCGGTCGCGGCCGGAGAGAATAACGGCCGAAAGGTTCTATCGGTAATAGATACCGACAGCCGGCCACAAATAAAGTATTAAATCCGAGTTGCGGGCCGGATTTGTGCCCGAAATAAAATGCAGCGCTCGTTTTTCAAAAACCGGATCAGGGTTTATTGGAGGACGAGCGCATGTTATTAGCGGCAATCGGTTACCCGGAATTGAGCCAGCCTGACTTTGAATGGATTCAGACCATCCGGGCTCAATATGATGTCGATGATTATAATTTAATTAAACCGCATTTTACGTTTGTCTTTCCCTATTCGGACATAGAAAAGAAGAATTTCCTCCGTCATATGGATAAATGTGTTGGCGGAATAAAAAGCATCAGGTTCATCATTAATCGGGTTATCATAAACGCCGATGTATCCGGCCGCAAGTGGTATTTGTTCCTGATACCTGAAGACGGGTACAATGAAATTGTCAATCTTCACGATACGCTCTACACCGGGTTACTGTCGGGCAAGTTAAGGCGGGATATTCCTTATATACCGCATATTACAACTGGTGTTTTTAACGGCGAACAGGAGTGCGACAAAGTCTCTGACAAACTAAACAGGGAGAAACTGTCAATAAAAGGTCAAATCTCGGCTATCGACGTTGTATCATTGGAAAAGAATAAAGTGGAGACGATTGTGAAGTTCGAGTTAATATCAAACCGATAGTGATTATTCTTCCGTATTGACAATTAGTATAATATGATACAAATTTACGACTGGTTCATTTTCCGACGAACTATGATTGGAGGATAGAAATGTCATTGGCATGGGAAAGATTTTACGAGGCGGTGCGCTCGCTGGCGTCATGGGGAACGATTCAGGAGCGGCTTTCGAACACATATATATGTTATCTCGGGCAGCTGGAAAAAGATGAGCTGCCGCCGGAAGTTCAGGGGAATTTTCTGGATTTATGCAGGAGTATCACGGACGGTAAACCGTTTGGCGACGGCAGTATCGTTCGGGAGATGGTCAGCCGTATGTCCGATGAAGAAGCTTTTGAGCATGCCGAAAAAATTATCGATATTTATGACAACATCGCCCGACATGAAGGGCCGTTATAAATGAAGTTAGCAGAACCACATTGATGCATAAAAACGCATCTTGGGTATTCCCTGCGATCGCTATGTTGCAAGCCGCTCGACCTCGTCGACTTCGTCGGCGAAAAGTTTCAGGGTTGCTTTAACCGGTCCGGGGGTGGTCATGTCGACCCCGCACTTTTTCAACTGCTCGATCGGATAATCATTGCCGCCCGATGATAACAATTCGAGATATTTGTCGATAATACCCGGTTCACCGGCGAGAAACTTATTTAATATCGCCTGCGACGCGGCAAACGAAGTGGCATATTGAAAAACATAAAAAGTCATATAAAAATGCGGAATACGCGCCCAGGTGTATTTCGAATATTCATCCAAACTCACCGCCGGCCCGAAATATTGTTTCTGCAGCTTCTCCCACAACTCGTTTAAAGTATCGGGAGAGAGAGCCTCGCCGCTTTCGACAATCTCATGGATTATCAATTCAAAGCGCGAGAATTGCACCTGCATGAAAAAGGTCCCGAAAGTATTATCGATTTGTCGATTCAGCAAAAACAGCTTTTGTTTTTTGTCGGTAACTTTGTCCAGCAGATATTTCAGCATGAGCCCTTCATTCAGAGTCGAAGCCACTTCGGCGACAAAAATCGAGTATTGCGCTTTTTGGAATGGCTGGTTTTGATTCGACATATAACTGTGCAGGCAGTGGCCCATCTCGTGCGCCAGCGTAAACATGTTATCGATCGTGTCGTTGTAATTCATCAGGACATACGGATGACTGGAATAATTGCCCCAGCTATAGGCGCCGCCCCGTTTACCCTCGGTTTCATAAACATCGACCCAGCGATTGCCGAAACCGTTCTTGATTACCGAACCGTACTTTTTACCGAGCGGCTTAACCGCCTTGATAACTTCCTTGATCGCGTTGTCATACACGACCTCGTAATTTTGTTCGGGGAAAAGCGGACAATACATGTCGTATGCGTAAATTTTATCCACCTTCAAAATTTTCCGTCGCAATTCCATCCATTTATGAAATCCGGCGAGATCGGCTTCGGTTGTATCCAGAAGCGAGTGATAAACCGAAACCGGGATGTTAAAAGCATCAAGTGCTTTATGCAGACAACTGTCGAATTTGCGGGCGCGGGTATAGAACACGTCGCGGTTGACCGCCGACGATAAAGTCGCCCCGATTGTATTAATTTGATCCTTATATGACGACAAAAACGCTTCGCGGGCCGCTTTGCGAATCTGCTGGTCGGACGATTCCATAAACTTGGCATAGCGCTGTTTGGTCAATTGCACTTCTTTGCCGCTTTCGTCGGTGATTGACGGGTATTTCATGTCGGCGTTATCGAGGAGAGTGAAGATATTATTCGGACTGCGACCGATCATGTCGGCCTGCGCTAATATTTCCTCGACTTCGGCCGAACGAATATGTGCCCGGGAGCGAATCAATTCTTTGATATAGAAGTCATAAATATCGGTTTTGGGAAATTGCGAAGCGAGTTCCTCAAGACGAGCATCATCCATGGTCAGCAATTCCGGCTCGACATACGAAAAGGCGGCGTTGGCCTGTGACATAAGCATGGCGGCGCGTTCGGTCATTGCCTGATATTTGGAAAGCCGGCTGTCGAGATCCTGGCTAAGTTTGGCATATTGATAGAGATTCCCGCAAATCAGCATCAAACTCGACCGGCTTTCGAGACAGTCGAAAAGCATTTTGGCTGATTCATTCAATTTTCCGGAGAAATCTTTGGCTGACTCGATGATTCCCTGAGCCTTTGTATAATCGGCCTCCCAGGCTTTGTCATCCTTATATAGGCCGGTCAGGTCCCATTTGAACTCTTCGGCGATGTCCGCTCGCTGCGGAATATTTTCAGATTTGCTTTTGGTCAAGGTGGCCATATTCTTCCTCTCTCGAGTAAATATTTAAACCTTATAATTAACGCTATTTTGGCCCGGTTTTCAAGGATTATTATATTTTCCCGGAAAGAGAGCATTTGACAGAACTGTTTCGGCTGTTATCTTACGGGGCGATGAGTCTGATTGACGAAATAATTGAGCGGCAAATTGACGTGGCCCTGATGGAAGATATCGGCCCCGGCGATATAACGACGCTGGCCGGTATTGAACCAAAAAAGATTTCGGCTGAAATAACAGCCAAATCGGACGGGGTCCTGGCCGGTATTCCGCTGATTGCAGCGGCTTTCAAGAAGCTGGATGTCGATGCGGTGATAAAAGCGTTTAGACATGACCGGGATTCATTTAAAAGAGGGGATATAATCGCGGAAATAAAGGGCAACAGCCGCGCTATCCTCACGGCCGAACGAACGGCGCTCAATTTTCTGGGACATCTTTCCGGGATCGCCACGTTGGCGTCCGAATTCGTAAAAAAGGTTGAAGGTACGAACGCCAAAATTCTGGATACACGCAAAACCACACCGGGATTGAGGTATCTCGAAAAATATGCGGTAACCTGCGGAGGCGGCAGAAATCATCGTTTTGGATTGTACGATATGGCGCTGATAAAAGATAATCATATTGCGGCCGCCGGCTCGTTGACAAAAGCGATAAAAAAACTTAAAGAATATCTTGCGGGCGATGATTTTAAAAGGCGGTTCAACATTGAACCGGGCAAAATCGAAATCGAAGTGGAAATCACCGACGAGAATCAATTATCCGAGGCTATTGATAACGGTATTAAAAGACTGCTTCTCGATAACCAATCAATTGAGCAGCTTTCAGCGATGGTCAAAAAAGCCCGCACCCTGTCAGGCAATGTATTGCTCGAGGCATCCGGTAATGTGAATCTGAACAATGTTCGAAAGATTGCCGAAACCGGGGTCGATTTGATATCAATCGGCGCTTTAACGCACTCGGCCCCCGCGTCTGATTTTTCATTGAAAGTTAAACCCTGAAATGGACATAACCATATTAGAGCCTATTGCAGAAAAGGTCCTGGATAAAATTCGAAGACAAAGTCGGAATCCTATCGACCGGGCAAAGCTGGCCAAAGATCTTAAAATTTCTGAAGATGAATTGAACGCCGGGCTGGATATTTTGAAAAGTTGGGGTTATTCGATGAAAATCAACCCCGGTGGGCAGGTTGTATATGAATCGGCCCCGGATCGCCTTATTACGCCCGAGATAACAAATAAGCTCAAGACAAAAATTATCGGTCATGAAGTCCATGCGTATAAAACGGTGCAGTCGACGAATACGGTGGCTCATCAGTTGGCGGCGTCGGGAGCGCCGGAAGGAACCCTGGTGGTGGCGGAATCTCAAACCAAAGGTCGCGGGCGGCTCGGTCGCATGTGGCATTCGCCCGAAAATTGCGGGATTTACTTCTCACTTATTTTGCGGCCTAAAATACACCCGACAAGAGCGCCGGGAATTTCATTGATATCCGCAATCGCGGTTGCCGAGACGATTGCCGGCTGCAATGATTTTAAAATCGGCATCAAATGGCCCAATGATGTTTTATTATCAGGCCGGAAGGTCGCCGGTATTCTCACCGAATTGTCCGCGGAGCTGGATCGGGTCAATTTTATTGTGGTCGGGATTGGGATTAATGTCAATCATAAACGGGCCGATTTTCCGGCGGAATTAAAAGAAACGGCGACATCGATCCGAATAGACGGGAAAACAAAGATTAAACGGGTCGATTTTTTGCAAAAATTACTATATAACTTCGAAAAAGAATACATAATTTTTAAAAAATCAGGACTGGAAAAGTCCCGTAAGAAAATTTTGAAATACTCATCACTTTTATATACTGACGTGGATTTAAGGATGGGCCGTAAGACTATCTCCGGTAAGGTGATAGATATTGATAAGCTCGGTCAACTCGTGATAGAAACGTCAGAGGGAATCATGCGTTTCAACGCCGGTGAAGTGACAACGCGTTGAAAAGCCGGCCACATTGATTGAAAATAATGTGAAATTTTTCACTTGGATTTTTGATTCCATTTATTATATTCGGCTGCAACGTATGATATGGTGATTGGATAGACAATGTATTCGAAAAAGGTCATCGAACATTTTCAGAACCCGAGAAATGTCGGGGAAATAGAGGATGCAAACGGCGTGGGCACGGTCGGTAATCCCTCGTGCGGCGATATTATGAAAATGTACATTAAGGTGGAGGACGGCGTCATAGCGGATATCAAATTTCAAACCTTCGGCTGCGGCGCGGCCATTGCCACCAGTTCCATCACGACCGAACTGGTCAAAGGGAAGACTGTTGAAGAGGCGGAAAAACTGACGCGCGATGCCGTTGCCGAGGCGCTCGATGGTTTGCCCCCGATAAAGATGCATTGTTCCAATTTAGCCGCGGACGCTCTCCGAGCGGCCATTGCCGATTACCGGTCGCGGTTGAAGGTCTCGGAAAATGGTCCGGCATAGTTTTTTCTTTATTATTTTTACTCTGACGCTTATTACGTTTTCGGCATGCGTCAAGCGCGTCGAACGACAGGCAAAAATAGATTACAGCCGGTATTTTCCATTACACGAAGGTGATGAATATGTCTATAACGGCATCCCGGAAAAGGCGGTTATTACGGGCGGGATCGGAGATTTGTTTACTCTTGCGTTTTACGATACGACCGGAAATATTATCAGGCGGGAAGACTATCTGAGAAAGGAAACCGGCGTAAGATTAAAGAGCATTTCCGTCAACGGCTCTTTAGAAATGTCAAAATTTTTCGAACCTTCGTTACCGTTCAGTCCCTGGTCGAACCTTGTCGGGGATACGCTGCTGGTCAGTTCGGTGGAAATACATTTTGATTCGGCCAACACGCATTCACCGATTACAGCCGAATTTCAGATAGCAGCTATTGAGACAATGGTGACGCCGTCCGGGAGTTATGACGACTGCATCAAAATACGCCGATTAATAAGGCCGGCCAGTAATTCCGAACCGGAAGTGACGGAAGAAGAATCGTTCTGGTGGTTCGCCCCGGACGTGGGACTGGTGCGGAGTGAAACACCTGAAGGCATTCGTGAGCTTGTCGGAGCCGTTATCGGCGGCGTAACCATTCCTCAGCCATAAGAGCTGTTTTCTATGCCGGAACTACCGGAAGTCGAAACCATTGCACGCGGATTACAGCGGATTTTACCGGGCAAAATCATCGAATCGGTGTATCTCGATGCTCCCAAAATCGAGCGCGATAATCTTCCGGGATGGGTGGAGACTCTGCGAGGGAAAAAATTCCAAAAGATCGAAAGACGCGGTAAAAATATCCTGATTGGTTTGGACGACGGCTATACTCTCTGGGTGCATCTGAAGATGACCGGCCATCTGTATTATATGCGGAAATCGGTTAAAATCGGCAAACACGACCTGATGGTTTTTAGACTTAAGAACGATAGCAGGACACTGCGCTTCAATGACTACCGTCGGTTCGGGAGAGTTCGGTTGCTTAAAACCGATGAGGTTCTCAGGCAAAAGGGATTGGCAGATCTTGGTCCGGAGCCGCTGGAGATTTCGCAACCTGATTTTGTGAGGCTATTCAGAACGCGGCAACGTATGATTAAACCGGCCTTGCTCGATCAGACATTTCTGGCCGGGCTGGGGAATATTTATGCCGATGAGACGCTCTATCTTTCGAGGATTCATCCGCGTAAATCGACTGATCGGATTTCGACCAGGAAACTCCGGTCTTTGCATGAGAACATACGGCATATTCTGAAAAAGGCAATACGCCTGATGGGCACTTCGGTTGACAGTTATGCCGGGGTTGACGGCGAACCGGGCGGTTATCAAAAGTATCTTCTGGCCTATGGACGTGAAGGTTTGTCGTGCAGGCGCTGCGGCGGGAAAATCGTGCGTGAGAAAATCGGTTCGCGCTCGGCGCATTTCTGCCCGCGCTGTCAAAGATTGTAATGACAAATTCGATCCGCTAATTATTCTCCGTTTCTTCCGACTCGGCCGCGGCAGCCAGTATGGTTTCCGGTTCGGGGTGCATCTGAATTTCGAACATTTTCAGGATGGAGATAAAAACGGCGGAGATAAATGGTCCGAGGACAATACCGAGGAGGCCGAACATGTAAATACCGCCCATGATGGAGAAGAAAAGCATGAGTGTGTGTGTCTGTGTTTTGCCGGAAAATAATAAAGGCCGAACGAAATTGTCAATCTGGCTTATTACCAGCGAACCGAAGGCGATTATAAGAATACCCTTGATATAAGAGCCGCCGAGAATAAGGATAATACCGGCCGGGATGTACACCAGGAACGGCCCGACAATCGGGATAAAGGCGAGAAAAGCCATCACCGCGCCCCAGAGGACGGCCGAGGAGATGCCCGCAGCGGCAAAAAGGATTCCGCCCAGCACCCCTTGAATCAGCGCCATCACCATACCGCCATACATCATCCCTTCGATGACTTTTCGGAAATGTGTGTATAGATAAGCGACCTGCTCTTTTTCGATGGGCGTGATACGTTTCAGAAAATCTATAATCCGCTCGCCGTCGCGAAAAAAGAAAAACATGGTAAAGAGCATCAGCAAAAAGTAAAGGACGGTTCGCGAGATATTGGCTATGACGGTTGTCGCCTGCGAACCGATGGCTTTCGTCAGGGAAGCTATAGCGTCCTTGACAATCGAGACAAAATCGACATCGGCCAGTTCGGGGTAGCTGTGCAATTTGCTTTTGATGAGATTTAAAAAAGGTGTAATCGGGGCGAATAATCCCTCAAGTTCGCCCATCTGATAGGCGACGTTGACTTTCTGGACGGCACTGGCGGCTTCATTGACCAGCGAGGCCAGCAGGTAAATGGAGGGAACAAGAATGATTATAAGAATCAACAGACAGGATAAAAGCGAGGAAATCGTGGCCGATTTGACTCTTTTGAGTATCAGTTTATGCAACGGATAGAAGACAATCACGAGAATACCGGCCCAGGCGATGGGGGCGAAAAACGGCACCATCAGGCGATAGAAAAGATAAAAGAAAATAGCGACAATTAAGAAAAACAGAATGGTCGCGGTGTAGTCTTTTCTCATCATAAGGCGTTACTTCCCTCAATCTAAAATTCGGCAAATTTTTATTTTGAATCAATAAGAATTATTAAGGTTTTTGAGGTCTCCTTGTATCTGTTTATGGCGGCGTATCTTAAGGTCATGGTGTTAA
>CAYXTW010000006.1:0-29852 GCA_964467955.1 uncultured Ignavibacteriaceae bacterium
TTACCCTCGGTTTTACCCTCGAATCGAACCTTAATCTTGTCATCCTTGTCCGTCTCCAGAATAACTTCCTTTTCGTACTCCACTGCCTCGGGATCATAAACCAGCGGCTTTAGCGAAAAAATCGCATTCGGTATTTTGATCTGCCATTTGAGATGCGACAGATCCATCAATAATGATTCTTCAAGTTTAGCTCTACCACGCATATCTGTTAGATATTCTTTTTTCAATTCCGGAATCTGCACCAGCACATTGGAAGCAATCTCCTGATTTTCGCTGATTAGCTGAAGGTAGTCATACCCCTTATTTTTGTCGCGCATCACGCGCAAAACAAGCTCAGGTTCTTCCGAATAAAAAGTCGACAGATTCTCGACATTGACTGCTGTTTCTTTCGTACCGTCAGCCGCCAGGTGAAACATAGCAGGTGTTTTTTCGAACGGTGTCAGATAAATAATTCGCGAACCAAACGATTCCCTATATAAGCGGTTGGCCAGTTTTTTGAATTTCTCGGGAGTTTCTTCTCCCAATGCTTCTTCCAAAGACCCGGCGTATAGGCGATAATTATCGCAAAACTCCCGACAAAACTCACATTCGTCCAGATGAGCCGAAATTTCCGATAATTTCCCCGAATCGTCAAGCCGTCTATCGACGAATAATCTCAGTTCCGTCTTCGAAGGATGCATAATACACCTTCCTTATTATGTTCAGTCATTATAATAGGTACTATAATCATAATTTATAGAATATTTATCAATCGATCTATAAAATCGTCTCGAGATTTATTAATAATCATTTCAAAAATATATTTATATTTTTTTAGATATTTTTCCTGGCTGCATCCGGGAATTATCTCGAAAAAGTATGTGGGAATTTTGTCGGTTTGGCCATCAAAAGCAAAGTCGGTCAAATATTTTTCAGCCGCGATAAGAATCAACTCCGCCTCATGCGGAGTAATTTTACCCTTCCCAACATAATCCTTTGCCATTACTTCAGCATATTCAAGCGAATTGATTTTCTCTTCATCGATTGCCCGCCGATTTATTCCGGAATCAGCGTGGGGAAATGGAAACGGTGAACCACCGTCAAGTTCAATAAAACTCTCATTAATATGTATCATTGCCCGGATAAGATCATTCTTTTTAATAAAATTCTGAAATTCCGTCGCTATTTCAAGTTCGCTGAAAATATTATTCACCCAATCAATCCGATTATTGCATTTTTCTTTCGAGAAAACACTATAAACAATGGTCAGCAAATCGGCTAATAAAAGTGGCTGATATTCGCGGCGCAGTCTATCTTTGTTTTTGGCCAGGCATATATATTCCGCTGAATCGGGATTCTGTTTAAAGATATCATATTTATCGCTTTTTAAAATATCAATAATACGACGTTCCAGATTAGCCGCCTGAGGATTTTGCTCTTTGCGATTTTTGTATAATATCTTGCGTACAAATCCCCTCAACAGAATCGTGAAATGGTCATATAGAATATCAAGATCAGTATTATCAAAATCGGTTATCTTATGTCGACTAAAATAATCGAAAATAACATAGAATGGGCGATTATCCCCGCTATGCAGAAAATCGCCCAGGATATCATAGGCAAGATCCATCAACGATTTGTACTCGTCGGCGTCGTGCAACTCGATAGTCACACCTTTTGCCTTCAAATAACGAAGATAGCCAACCGTGTGATAATAGCAGATATTGAAAAATTCGTTAAAATTGTCTCTGTCATGCGGATATTTGAGAAAATCTCGAATAATTCCGAAAGTTTTCGGATCGGACAGTTTCTTCACAATAATAACCATTTTAACAGATCGAACAATCATAGATATAATAATAATTAATGACAGAAAGTCAACATTCGCTATAACCTTAAATACATTTTTTCATTTCCAGGCAATAAATAACTTGAATCATTGCCTCCATACAATTCCGCCAAAAAAAATCGAAAAAATACTTTGAAATCGATAGTCCTCAAAATAGATTAAATTCAACAATGCACTATTTAAGAGAGAGTAAAATGCATTGATGGGCAAGAGTCATATCCGGCGAATGCATTTCGAAGCCCTTGGGCATGTAAGACTCTGATTTTTGTGTCAAATAAATGTCAAATCGATATAAAAAGAGGGTAAGACTGACCAAAAATCATCAAACAAAATAAAAAAATAATTCTCATGTATTACAAGAGATTGACATCGTAATTCATATGGGGGCAAGGTGTTACGAAACCGTATTAAGACGTCTCCCTGTCTCCCAGCTTTTTTGGGTCGGCATTATCTGTAATAAAAGGGGATATATTCAAATCGGTATTGACGGTCTATTCACACGGCAAACTCGTCTCGTCGGTTCTTTCGATCAATAGTATCGTCGGTACACAATATCAGTATATCGAATTATATGAGGATCCCCTCCATAAAACCAACCTTGATCAGGTCGATTTTATCCAAATCGCCGGTACCGAGCCCGTACTTTTTGTCGGCGAAGACGATGTGATGCGCGACCGGCATGACCGGTCGGTCCTCACCGAAATATTCCTTCCGTTTTAATTGAATTATTCGTAATCCAACGGTATCGACCGCGACCGGATCTGTCCCGACCAGCAGACCCTTATATTTCCAGGTATATGTGGGATCAAAATGATGCGCCCCGACACCGTAAAAAAGCGGTGTCAGCATGACCAGAATATTAAGCCTGGTCTTATCCTTCACAAGCGGAAGATGCCAGATGGAACCCAGAGATTCGCAGGAATTGCCGTGGTAATTATAGGGATCGGGAACAAACATAATGTAGTTTTTAATCAGACTGCCGACTCCGGCCCAAGCGTGTGTCCGCATCGGCCGGGCATTTATAAGAGAGGTTGCTTTTTTGAATATCGGATGATTCAAAACGCCCCGGTCGGCTATAGCGATATTTCGTTCTTCAACCCCGACATCTTTTACTCGTTTCTTGATCGCCTGCTCGACTTCGGAAGTGGTCGGCAGATAATTCCATTCATTTGTCTTTATTCCTACAATGTCATCCGGTTTAATAATCCGCCTCCAGCATTCGACCGGATTCTCGCAATCGAACAGCGCCACCATCGCCCGGTCAAGCATGGATTGTATGACTTCGCCATTTGGTCCGCCGTCAGCACTGATAGCCTCTTTATCACGAATTAGAACAACTTTGGCCAGCGATGTTTTTTCAACATCTTCTTTGGCCATAGCAGACAGACCAACAGCCAGACCAAGAGCGGCGCATCCGGTATCTTTAATGAAGTCACGCCGGGTAATTAGTCTTTTCATATTACTCGTTCGGCGCCTTTCTTTAATTCGAAGAAATTAATTTATTCCTGAAAGCGCTCATCAGATTAACAGCCTGTTCCTTAGTCGGGGCATCAAGGACGATGATTATGTACATATTCTCCTGCTTTATATTAAGCCATTTCCCTTTTTCGATTTCAGCCGTCCCGGTCGGAACGGCGTCAGGAGCGTAGTTTTCCATAAAACTCCTATAGGCAGTATCTGCCGAAATTTTCGAATCATACTTAATTACTAGTAAGTATGTCGGCCCGGGTTGGTACTCGCCCAGAATGACTTCGGTGCCTGAATCCAGTTTTAGAATGTTTTCATTTGCCAGAAAATAATGATAATTCAGGCAGGGAAAAGTATGAAGATAACGTACATTTTGGCTGACAAGTCCCTCAGCCGGGAGAAATCCAATCAGTTTCGGTTTACTTCCCGATGCAGGCAATTTCCGATCTATCGTTTCGGCCAGGGACGGAATAACATTTTCGGTTTCATCGGTTCCTCTATCGGCCAGCACGCAAATATAATAATGCCCCTGCCAGGAACATAGCAGGTTTCCTCGAAATTCATAGCCCTGCCCTATCCCGGTTTCCTCCTCCTCTCGCGAATAACTGAATACACCGAAGGCGTCTTCATCCGAACCCATATCGAATATTTCAACCGTGATTTCCGGTTCATCGGTTTTTGAATAATGATACACGAACACTTTTTGAAAACCGTAAGCGAGATACACCTCACCGGCACCATCGATGTAATTAAAAATAGTTTCACGGTCGTATGTTTCGATTTTTTCCCGCAATATCCATCCCTGAATTTCATCCGGGACCATACTTTTATTGATAACAACCTTATCCATTTTATCGTTATCACAACCTGCAAAAGCAATCATGGCAATGAGGAGTACCCGGTAGATAAATCGCCAGTAATATAGGCCTTTTGTACTGTTTAACATGGCTATCGCGCCGCTTTTGAATCGCCATTGCAAATCGTAATTAATACCCCGATTCCGGCGTATGGCAATCAGTACAATTCATTTCCCGCCAGGCTTCATCGATGTCTTCGGGATGCTTAAATTCCAGACCGTCGATACTATTTTCCAGATCTTCGGTTTTTTCCGACGGTCCCTGGGCGGCAATCAGATGGCAGGTCTGACAGTCATGAGGGATAGTTTTCCCGTCGCTACTCGTTTTCGAACCATCATGGCATCGGAAACAACCATCATTGACAAAATGACTCAAGTTGTTGTCGCGGACCCGATAATCTGTCTTCATCTCCGGGAAAAAACCCTGATCATAAAGTCGGATTAAGGATTCGGTCGCCTGCCTGATTTCGCCAACTTTATTCTCGGCTACGCCGGGATATTTGTTTTGATAATAATTCATCAATCCGAAGGATATCGCCTTATGCGCCTCCTCCCTTGTTTGATAGACTGCATTCAGCAAATCCAGACCGGCCTTTCTGATATACGGCAAATTGGGTGAAATATCTCTTGAAGCCAGGGCTCGATTCAAACCGGTCGCGGGCGCCAGAAAATTATGACTGGGGCGATTATGACAATCCATGCAATCAAAAATCCTTACTTCGGTTTCCGGGTCATTCGGATCAGGGTATTTCGCGCCCGCTTCGGTAAAAATAGTCGTATCACCCTGAGGATTAATGCTTCTCACCCAGGGAATTACCTGCCTTTTTTTATCGGTGGCGATGTATTCCACCTTGTTTTCTATTAACATATGCCAATGAATGCCTTTTTCCCTCAAGGTTCGATAATGTCCCCCGCCGATTTTCATTATCAGGTCGATACTCCAGGGCGAATTCTTCTCATCGGTTCGATAATAAGTACGCGAGATCAACTTATTTCCATAAAATTGCTGCGGCCAGTGGCACGCCTCACATGTCTGCTGAGCCGGGCGGAGACTGTGGATCGGGGTTGGGATCGGACGCGGAAAGTCATTAAGGACCGTTAGAAATAACTGCTTGATACCGTTGTATTTTGACCTGACAAAAAACGACGCACCCGGGCCGATATGACAGTCAACACAGGGCACCCGAGCGTGCGGCGAATTATGATAGGTAACATTTTGAGGTTCCATAACCACATGACATGTCTCCCCGCAAAACGCTACCGAATCGGTGGCGTCGTAAGCTTTGGAGCCGCTGTAAACCATCAGAACAACAATAACCGCCAGAATTCCCAGAAACAGCCAGAGGTTTTTCATGTACGCCTTGTCGGTGGGATCGATTCTAAACCGAAAAGTGACTTTCTCCCCGCGTTTTCGGGCCGCACGAATCTGCATGATAATCGAAATCAAGAATATTATCGCTCCCAGAGTAATTATAAAGGGCAGGATTATGAAAGTGACCAATGACATAAAGGGATTCTTGGTACCGAATGTGATATCGGCCAGAACCAACAAAATAAAAACCGATCCTCCGGCGATTATCAACGCGCCGCCGAGAGCCGCCATTGGATGACGAAACAACGTACGTGTTATGTTTTCTTTTTCCATTTTATCCTCTGTCAACCTAAATCCAGAATCTTGCTACCTATAACCGAATATTTCAGCATAAACGATGAGCAATATCAGCCCGATTCCCATTATCAATGCCATGGCACCGAAAACTCGCATCCCCCGAATTATAGCCGGTGGTAAAGGTAAAACCAACCGCTTGGCCAGTTTTTTATTTCTGACCAGCTGCCTGTACTCGCGCGGGCGCTCTTCCTTCAGTTCTTCAACCGGCATTCGCCCGGTAAATATAACCGTATCCATGGGGAATTTCCCCGGCCTGAGATGCGTATTAAAAAAGTGTATGGTAAAAATAAAGGCCGCCGCCAAAAGCGCTTCATCGGAGTGAATTATGGTCGCCACATTGATAATAAACCCGGGCAGGAATAACGTAAAGAATTCGGGAAACCAGAGCATCAGCCCGGTCGTTCCAATAATGGCCACGCCCCAGAAGACGGCAAAATAATCGAATTTTTCCCAGTATGTCCACCGGCCGTACTCCGGACGCGGACCCCTGCCGAAAAACCATTTAATCGTGGCTTTGGCTTCACGGACATCATTTTTATTGGGCAGCATGGAATCGTCATCGAAAAGGTACTGCCGCCATGTTTTATGAGCGGCTCGTTTCTCCCTGAAAAGAAAAAATATGTGCGTGAAGAAATAGAAAAACGTAATCACGGCGCAGATACGATGGATATATGAGGCGGTTCCGAAGCCTCCCATAATATGCGACAGAAATTGAGCCCAGCCCAGATATGAAAATTTCAGCGTCATACCGGTCAGTACCAGACCGATGAAACTGATTATGACCAGCACATGCAGGCGCCGCTGATACGGTTTAAATCGCTGAAACATCATTTTGCTTCGATATTGCTGCCGGAGGGATTTAAGTCTCTTCATCTCCCTGACCGAACGCGGCAGCCATAATACCGTATGTGTTCCCGCAACAGTCATTGTGCCCACCAGCAAAAATGCCATAAACCAGAACGCATAGAATAAAATCGGATATTTACTGCGGTCGTGATGAGTCGCATGAGTCAGATAGCCGGCGAATTGGCGATGTGAACCCTTATGACATTTGCCGCACGTTTGCACAATATTTTTATGCGATAGATGGGAATCGACATTATCGGGCGGCAAAATATCGTGAGCACCATGACAATCATAACATTTGGCCGCCGCCTCATAGCCCAATTTCGAAACTTTACCGTGAATCGTCTCGAAATAGGCCTCGGATATTTCCTTGTGACAGCGACCGCACTGATCCATAATCTCGAATTTAAAGCCGGCCTCATCGGTTCGTCTGATGACATGCGCCTGGTGACAATCGTCACAATTGGGGAGTTCTTTTTCCGTGCCGCTGTATTCTTTGGAATGAACGCTGCGTACAAACTTCTCGTAAATGCCGCTATGACACCTGGCGCAGGTGCGGGCGATATTTTCTCGATTCACGCTCGACGCCGGATTATCGGCAGGAAGGACATGATGCGCGGTATGGCAATCGGTACACATGGCCGTGACAATCAAACCTGATTCAAGCAATCCTTTGCCGTGGATACTCATAATATAGTTTTTCACGATATTATGCTGGGTGCCGGTATAACGTTGTGCCGCCGGATTGCCCTCACGATGGCATTTCGCGCAAAGCTTCGGCACATTTATGGGGAATGATGGTGAAAGCGGATCTTGCCGATCCCGAATGTTATGCGTTCCATGACAATCCTCGCATACCGGCGCGTTGCGGTCGCCCCGGTCGGCCAGTTGTCCATGCGTGCTTGACGCGTAAGTATCAACGACATCGGAATGACAGATTGAGCAATCGACCTTAATGGTGACCGTCGTGCAGGGGCGTTTCATCTCCGGATTAACACCGGTATGACACTGAGCGCAGGTTATCTTGCGATGGTCGGAATTTTGAATATCAAGCGTGTCGACATATAAGGAAATCTCCTGACCGTCCCGAATCATTTTTATATTCGGATCGCGGTGACAGACCAAACACTCCTCATTGGAAATCTCGCCGTAAAAAACCTTGCGTATTTTATGCGGCTCGTGGCAATCAACACAAACCGGTATTTTATTCGGCTCCTTTTCCCACAATTCGCCATGGATTACTTTTTTATGAACCTGTTCGATCTGCCCGTGGCATTTGCGGCATGTTTCCGAAACATTATCCCGATAAATCGTGGAACGGGGATCGGTATGCGGAAGTACGAAATGCGCCGTGTGGCAATCACTGCATACGGCGGTAACCGTCAAACCCTGTTTAAAAAGCCCTTCACCGTGAATAGAGAGGGAATAGTGGGATAAAATACTGTCCTGCGGTATATCATACGTTTTGGTTACCGGCGATCCCTCCCGGTGGCACCGGCCGCACATAAACGGGATATTAAATTTGGCGACGCGGGACTTATCCGAAGTCTTTTCCATAATATCATGTGAACCGTGACAATCCCAACACCGCGGGGCCAGCTTAACGCCGGCCGCCACCGCCTGACCGTGAAGACTCTGGCTGTAGAGTGAACTGATATCATCGTGGCATTCGCTGCAATCGACCTCCGCCAGTTCTTCATCATGAGGAAAATCCTCGACACCTTCCAAATCTGTATGACAATCGACACATTCAAGGTCGCCATGAACCGATTTCGCAAACGACTCAGGGTTAACATTCATGGATACTTCACGGCCGTCCTTTTCACCGGTCAATTCCGGGTCATCGTGACAGATTAAACAGTCATCCGTAGACTGCGCATGAATTAAACACGCCCCGCTCAGGATTAGAAAAAACAGAAGTAATCTGAAAGTCATCACAAAATTTGCAAAAATTATTCTATGCGGCCATCCATTATCTTTCAGTGGTGATACAAAATAATATGAAAAAGACAAAAAAGGTAATAAATTATCAGATTGGCACCAAAAAAATCGGAATCTTTGCACTTCGAGCGATTAATTTCTACTTGAAATCCATATTGAAATAACCTATATTGTGCGATCATATGGTGAGTGCGGGCAATGGCATCAATAAAGTAAGAGGGTTGTCGTCATTATTTGCGTATGAGCGAGAATAATATTACCAGGCGCAGTTTTCTGGACTGGATTACCGATTTGGGTGTCTTCGCCCTTTTGGGTTCAATATTTTATCCGGTAATCAGATATTTAATTCCACCCAGAACCGGCGAAGCCACCAAAAATCAGATTAAACTTAAAGCTACCCGTGAAGAAATAGCGGCCGAACCTCAAAAGGCGAAATATTTCAAAATGGGACGATTGCTGGGAATAATATTCATTACGGATTCGGGAGAACTGAAAGCGCTTACTGCGACCTGTACGCACCTTGATTGCACCGTCCAGAACCGCCCCGATTGGGGGATAATCTGGTGTGCCTGTCACAATGGAAAGTATGATTACGATGGTAATAATATTTCCGGCCCGCCCCCACGACCATTGGAAAAGCTTATTGTCAATGAAGTCGGCGGCGATATTTTTATCTCCCGGGAGAAGACCTGATGGCAAAGGACCGGAGCGAATCCTCGCTTATTAAAGCCGGTTATCGCTGGATCGATGAACGGCTGAAAATCGATGCTCTCGTTGAGTATATGAGTGGTAAGGTCGTTCCGAGACACGGCCATTCGGCTTTTTACTATCTCGGCGGTATTACATTATTTTTGTTTTGTGTTCAGGTTGTAACAGGGATTTTGCTGTTGATGTATTATCGGCCGGGCGCCGATTCGGCTTATGAATCGGTCAGGTTTCTTATCTCGGAGGTTACCTTCGGGTGGCTGATTCGTTCAATTCATTCGTGGTCGGCCAACCTGATGATATTCGCTGCGTTCTTACACATGTTCACGGTTTTTTTCACCCATGCTTACCGTAAACCACGCGAGTTGACCTGGTATACCGGTATCGGATTGATGGGACTCGCGATGGCCTTCGGTTTTTCGGGTTATCTTCTCCCCTGGAATCAACTCTCCTTTTTTGCCACCCGGGTCGGAACCGGCATGGCCGGTTCGATTCCCGTTATCGGGAAACAACTGATGATTATTATGCGGGGCGGCGAGGAGGTCACCGGAGCTACTATCGGGCGCTTTTTTGGACTGCATGTGGCGATTTTACCGGCTCTGTTCACAGGATTGTTGACTTTGCATTTGATCTTCATCCAGCGTCAGGGTATGAGTGAGCCGATAGCGTGGGCGACGAAAAGACCTGAAGAAAAAAAATACATGAAATTTTTTCCCAATTTCATTTACCGGGATGCTCTGGTCTGGCTGATAGTACTGAATATATTGGCGCTGCTGGCAGTAGTATTTCCCGATGGCATCGGTGTCATCCACTGGGCGCTGGGAATCAAAGCGGACCCATTTGCCCCGCCTCCAGATGTTATCCGGCCGGAATGGTATTTTATGTTCGCTTTCCAGGCTCTTAAGTTTTTGCCGGGACATGTCTTGTATATCGAAGGCGAGCTTTTCGGTATGACGATTTTTGCCGTCGGCGGATTGCTGTGGATCCTGGTTCCATATTTTAATAGACATCCGGCGATGGATAATCGCTCGAAATGGATTGTCGGATTCGGTGTTTTTATTCTGGTTTTTATAATTGCTATGACATTGATCGGATATTTGGTAAAGCAGGTTTAAAGTGATGCTGCGTACTATAATAACACTTTCATTTCTTTCCGTCTTAATCTCACCGGTACATGCCGACGTCAATAATTGTATCACTTGTCATCAGGAATGGGAAGATAATGATGGACCGTCATTCAAATTCAGCAGAGATATTCACAGCCAGAATGGGCTAGGTTGCGCCGATTGTCATGGTGGCGACCCGACACTTGACGATATGGATGAAGTTCGCCAATCCAAGAATTATCGAGGTGTTCCCGATCATCTGCAGGTCCCCGATTTTTGCGCCCGCTGCCACTCCGATGCCTCATACATGCACAACCATAATCCATCGCTCCCGGTTGACCAGTTGGCCAAATACAAAACGTCGGTCCACGGCCAGAGGCTTTTCGGCCTGGGGGACAAGAAGGTAGCCAACTGCATCTCCTGCCATACCGTTCATGAAATCGGCGACGCCAAAATGCCGCACTCCAGTACGCACCCGCAAAACATCCCGAAAACCTGCGCCCATTGCCATGCCGATGCCAAGTATATGGCCGAGTACGACATCCCGACCAATCAATATGATGATTATAAACAATCGGTTCATGGTATTGCCCTGCTGGTAGATAATGATCTCGGCGCCCCGGCCTGCAATGATTGTCACGGCAATCATGGCGCCGCCCCGCCCGGCGTGAATTCGCTGGCCGCAGTCTGCGGTGTTTGTCATGCACTCGAAGCTCAACTTTTTGACGGCTCACCGCATAAGGCCGCCTATGAAGAATACGATATCCCGATGTGTGAAATCTGCCATTCCAATCATAAGATTCTAAAGCCGACCGATGCCATGATCGGCTCTTCCGATACCGCCGTCTGCACCGACTGCCACGCCCCCGATGACGGTACCAAAGGTATCTACACGGCCGACAGTATTAAGACTCTGATACGAGACCTTGTCGAAGCCAGAGACAGCGCTTCGGTTGTTCTTGAGGACGCTAAAGCCAAAGGAATGATGACAGTTAATGAGGAATTCTTGCTGAAGGATGTCAATCAATCGCTGATTCAGACGCGGACAATGGTTCACTCTTTTGATGTCGATTCGGTAGCGCCCAGGGCGGAAGACGGTCTGGCAAAAGCGGATACAGTCCGCGTTAATTCTTTAAATTTGATTGATGAATATTATTTCAGGCGCAAAGGACTTGGTATTGCGACATTAATTATAACCTTTTTGGTCATAATGCTTTATATTAGAATTCGACGGTTGGAACGGTAATTTTGTGGTTTTTATTTATATAGAAGCAATCCCTCGCTTATCATTTTGCTTGAATTTATTCATCAATGCAATCTAATAATTGATATTGACTTGCGGGCATCTACAGGATTCTATTCAAAAAAAGGGCTTGACAAAACTGGAGTTTGGGTTATATTTTATCCAAATTATAGATAGTATTTGTTATGAACCGCATTTACGACCATAGTCTTAATTCTTCCCGCTCCTGGTGGTGGTATTATTATTCATCCGGTAGCGGGTTGCTATCTATGTCCTGAATAATTTGGGAAATTCAGCCCGCTATCGAAAAAGATAGCGGGCTTTTTTTGTATGAGCAAAGAAATGGAAGATAGAATCAATATCAAAAGCCAATCGGCAATCGTTGATCGGCCGATAACCGGCTGCAGTGCTGAAACTTATCGCAATACCTATTATTACTGGTGGTGGTATTATCACGCTAATGATAGCGGAGGTTTAACCTGAAAACCACCTGAAAGCAAGAAAAATCGGGAAACCCGCTATCACAAAGAGACGGCGGGTTTTTTTATGAAAGGAAATATAATAATGAATTGCCGGGCAATATTGAACAAAATCAACTCCGAAGAAAAAATCGGGCTCGATATTATTTCCGTCACCATCCCCGCCGACCTGGAAACTCCGGTCTCCGCTTTCTTGAAACTGAGAAAGTATGGCGCCAAAATCCTTCTGGAAAGCGTCGAGAGCGGCACCATTCTGGGTCGGTATTCGTTTATCGGGATGAAATCGGCATTCAGAATTACGATCGATTCTCAAAGTACTATTATCAACAACGGGAGCGAAGATTATTCCGTCGCTCACGCTGGAAACGGCTCTCCCCTGCTGGTGTTGAAAAATGTCATCAATTGCATGACAATTGAAAATGCTCATGGTTATCCGCGACTTCTTGGCGGTGCGGTCGGATATATCAGTTATGATTTTGTGCGATTTTTCGAGCCAATCCCGGAGTTGCTTGAAGATTCACTGAACCTGCCGCTGGCCATGTTTCATATGATCGATACGCTACTGGTATTCGACCACATCCAGAGGCAAATAAAGATTTTACGCCTGACCGATGATGTATCCAAAGATGACGCTCAGAACGAATTAGATGAAATTAAAAAAGCTCTCACCGAAACTATTGACTATTCGGCTCTGTCTGAGAAAATCGAACCGGGAAAAGCACTTGTCTCCAATTTCACCGAGCAGGAATTCTGCCGGGCCGTGCAAGAAGTCAAAAAGCATATTGTTGCCGGTGATGTTTATCAGCAGGTTATTTCCCAGCGTCTGCACGGCACGACCAAAGCCGATCATTTCAATGTCTATCGCGCCCTGCGGATGTTGAATCCGTCGCCGTACATGTACTATCTTGATTTCGATGATGTTCTCTTGATTGGATCCTCACCGGAAGCGCTGGTACGTTTCGAAGGCGGCCTCGCGACGGTACGGCCGATTGCGGGAACCCGGCCGCGCGGGAAGGATGAGGCCGACGATAAGAGGCTCGGGCAGGAATTGATTAATGACGCCAAAGAACGAGCCGAGCATGTCATGCTGGTCGATCTGGGGCGCAACGATCTCGGTCGCTGCTGCCGGACGGGAACGGTTCACGTAACCGACTTCATGACCATCGAGCGATACTCGCACGTTATGCATCTGACATCGAACGTCGTCGGACAGCCACGCCCCGAAACCGACCAATTCGAGCTTTTTAAAATGACCTTTCCGGCCGGGACAGTCACCGGCGCGCCAAAAATCAGGGCGATGCAATTAATCGAAGAAATAGAAAAAACCAAACGGGGACCGTACGCCGGAGCGGTCGGATATTTCAGTCTGACCGGCGATATGGATTGGTGTATCAATATTCGCACGATAATAATGAAAGGAGATGACTTTTATCTTCAGGCCGGTGCCGGTATCGTTGCCGATTCAGTCCCGGAAAAGGAGTATCTTGAAACGCAAAACAAGATCGCCGTTCTGCGGAAAGCCATCGAGACGGCCGAAAGGGGGTTGTTATGATAGTCATTATAGATAACTATGATTCGTTTACGTACAACCTAGCGCAGTACATCGGCGAACTCGGGCATGAATACTTTGTCTTCAGAAACGACAAGGTGACACCTGACCAAATCGATGCGCTGTCACCGTCACATATTATCATCTCGCCCGGACCGGGGCGGCCTGAAGATGCTGGAATTTCCTGCCGGGTAATTTCCGAGCTATATAAAAAATACCCCATCCTCGGTGTCTGTCTGGGGCATCAGTGTCTCGCACAGGTGTTCGGGGCGACAATCGACGCCGCGCAGAAACTTATGCACGGTAAAGTCTCACAGATTTATCATAGCGGCGAAGGTCTTTTCCAGGGTATACCTATTCCCTTCGAAGCGACTCGGTATCATTCCTTGATTGCTTTGGAAAATACGCTTCCGGAAAATATCCGCGTTACGGCGCATACTTCCGACGGCGAGGTCATGGGTATCGAATTAGACGGTTATCCGGTTGAAGGGGTGCAGTTTCATCCGGAATCGATTCTTACCAAACATGGTAAACTTTTGCTGACAAACTTTTTAAATATGGGGCGAGCCCGATGAAAGAGATTATTGAAAAACTGATTGACAAAAAAAATCTGACCGTCGACGAAAGCCGGCAGATGATAGAACAAATAATGTCGGGCGAAAACGATCCGGTTCAAACCGCCGCCTGCCTGACGGCACTCCGTCTTAAGGGTGAGACGGCCGATGAAATCCTCGGTGCGGCGCAGGTCATGCGTGAAAAAGCCTTCCGCGTTCCGCATCATCAGGAAAATCTGTTTGATAACTGCGGTACCGGCGGAGATTGCTCGGGAACGTTTAATATATCCACCACTTCCGCTTTCGTAATTGCGGCCTGCGACGTCCCGATGGCCAAACATGGTAATCGGTCGGTTTCGAGCAGTTGCGGCAGCGCCGATGTCCTCGAAGAGTTGGGCGCCAATTTATCGTTGACTCCGGAAAAGGTGGGAATCTGTATCGATGAGGTCGGTCTTGGTTTTCTTTTCGCGCCCGGTCTGCATCCGGCCATGAAAGCGGTCGTTCCCGTCAGAAGGAGCCTGGGTATTCGGACGATTTTTAATCTTCTCGGTCCTTTAACCAATCCCGCCTTCGCCAGCCATCAACTGATTGGTGTTTTTGAGGAAAGCTATGTCGACAGACTTTCCGATGTTGCGAAAAGACTCGGCATAAAGAAAAGCATGATCGTTTTTAATCGTTCCGGTATCGATGAAATAACGACGGCGGGAGATAATAAGATCGCTCTCGGCGAGAACGGAAACAAAGAATATCTGGAATTGACACCTGAAGATTGCGGTTTCGAACGGTGTACTGTCGAGGACCTGAAAGGCGGTAATGCCGCTCATAATGCACGAATCACATTATCGATTTTGCAGGGTGACAAGGGACCGAAAAGGGATACTATCGTTCTCAGCAGCGCCGCCTCGCTGATGGCCGCCGATCATGTGGCCAATATCAATGAGGGTATCATGCAGGCAATAGAATGTATCGATTCCGGCGAAGCGATGAAAAGGCTTCAGTCATTTATCGAAATCACGAAGGATCTGGCCAATGCTGCCTGAAATTATCGCCCATAAAGAAAAACTCCTTGCATCGATTGATCTTAAAATGGAGATCAAAAAAATAGAATCACAGCTGGAAACATATCCCGCCGTACGAAGTCTGCGACTAAGTTTACTTGCCGAAGCAGATATCGCCATCATCGCCGAGATAAAAAAACAATCACCTTCAAAAGGAATATTAAACAACAAGATTAATGTTGAAAAGATGGCTAAACTATATGAATCGGCCGGCGCTCGAGCCATTTCGGTTCTGACCGAAGACAAATACTTCGGGGGTACAGTTGAAGATCTGATTACCGCCCGCAGGTGCATTGATATTCCTGTCTTACGCAAAGACTTTATTCTGCATGAATATCAGGTGTGGCAATCGCGCGCTATCGGGGCCGATGCGATTTTACTTATTGCGGCTGTCCTGCCGGGACCGAGAGTGTCTGAATTGTATTCACTGGCACGACAAATTGGTCTGGAGGTTATTATAGAAGTTCATTCACGGGAGGAAATCGAAAAAGTACTATCTATCGAACCGGAAATGATTGGAATCAATAACCGGAATTTGAAAACGTTTGAAACCGATATAAGGACATTTGAACAATTGTCGCCGCTTATTCCCGACGGAACAGTTCTTATCGCAGAAAGCGGCATATTCAAGAGAGCAGACGTAATACGATTGAAGAGAATCGGCGCGGATGCCGCTCTTATCGGGGAAGCCATTCTCAGCAGTGCGGATCCGGAAAAGAAAATATTGGAATTGCGCGGGGAAATAATATGACCAGAATTAAAATCTGCGGAATTACAAATTTCGACGATGCTCTGAAAGCCGTCGAACTTGGCGCTGATGCCCTTGGTTTTATTTTCGCCGAAAGCCCGCGCCAAATTAATCCGCAGAAAGTGAAGGAGATAATAACATCGCTGCCGCCTTTTGTGACCAAAGTCGGAGTATTTATTAAAGAATCCATCTCGACCGTTAATATTCTGACCGACGCCTGCCGTCTGGATGTCGTTCAATTGCACGGTGAGTACAATCTGAAAAACAACGGGTCATTTTACGCTCCGATCATCCGCGCCATTCGCGTGAAAGATATATCCGCTATCGAGGAGATTCAAAACTTGAATAGTGCATATTTTCTTCTGGATACGTACTCGAAAGACAAAATGGGCGGGACCGGTGAATGCTTCGATTGGAATATAGCCCGCGAGGCAAAAAAATACGGCAAAGTTATACTCTCCGGCGGATTGAATTATAAAAATATCAGGGACGCGCTTGAGACTGTCAGACCGTACGCTGTCGATGTCGGCAGTGGAATCGAGCGTGCTCCCGGATTAAAAGATTACGAAAAAATGAAAAAATTTATAGATGAGGTACGACGGTGGGATTGCCAGACAAATTAGGATATTTCGGCAAGTACGGCGGGCGTTTCGTCCCGGAAACGCTGATGGCGGCGCTTCTGGAACTTGGAGAAGAATATAAAAAAGCCCGGCGGGATAAAACATTCAAAGCCGAACTGCATCGACTATTGACGACCTATGCCGGTCGCCCGACACCATTATATTTCGCCGGGAGGTTGACAAAAAAATGGGGCGGGGCTCAAACATATTTGAAACGGGAAGATCTGACGCATACCGGCGCGCACAAAATAAATAATTGTCTCGGACAGGGTTTACTCGCAAAAAATATGGGTAAAAAGAGAATTATCGCCGAAACCGGCGCCGGCCAGCATGGTGTCGCCGTCGCCACAATTGCCTGCCTTTTCGGTCAAGAATGTACAATATATATGGGTCGCGTCGATATGGAGCGCCAGGCGCCCAATGTCGCGCGCATGAATCTTCTCGGCGCTGAAGTAATACCGGTCGATTCGGGAAGCAAAACGCTTAAGGACGCCACCAACGAGGCTATTCGTGATTGGGTAACCAACGTTCAGAAGACGCATTACATAATCGGGTCCACCGTCGGGCCGCATCCCTATCCCCTGATCGTGCGCGATTTCCAGTCGGTTATCGGTCGGGAAACCAGAAGGCAAATAAAATCACTGAAGAATAAATTACCTGATATCATTATCGCCTGTGTCGGCGGCGGCAGCAACTCCCTGGGTATGTTCCACTCATTTATCAATGACAAAAAAGTGCAAATCATCGGCGTCGAATCGTCAGGCAACGGCCTCAATACATTGATGCACGCCGCCACTCTAAGTCGCGGCACGCCGGGTGTATTACACGGCAGTTTCAGTTATCTGCTTCAGGATAGTTTCGGGCAGGTGCGAACAACGCATTCCATCGCGGCCGGTCTGGATTACCCCGGCGTCGGACCGGAGCATAGTTTTCTGAAAGATAGTACACGAGTCAAATATGTATCAGTCACGGATAAAGAGGCGCTTCGAGCCTTTTTTGAGCTGTCGGAAACGGAAGGCATAATTCCCGCTCTGGAATCATCATTTGCTCTGGCCTATGCCAAAAAAATATCACGTAAAATGTCATCCGATAATATTCTCATTGTCAATCTTTCCGGGCGCGGCGATAAAGATCTGGCCAATGCTGAGGTCCAGAGACAGATAATCAATAAAATGTCGAGCCGAATACCTCACACGTCAAGCGCGAAAAAGAGGAGAAGGGCCGGATGAAATCGATCGCCGAGACATTCGCTCGACTGGGCGACGACAAAAAAACGGCCCTGATGCCGTTTCTGGTTTCCGGCTATCCGAACGAGAATACATTCATTAGACTCCTGAAAAAATTCGAGCAATCAGGTGCGGATTTGATCGAAGTCGGGATACCGTTTTCCGATCCGCTTGCCGACGGCAAAACCATCCAGGCCTCATCGCAAAAGGCGCTGGAAAACGGCATCAGTATCGAAAGGACTTTTCAGTTTTTATCAAGATTGAATGATTATAAAACACCGTTGATCCTGATGAGTTATTTCAATCCGGTTATTCATTACGGTTTAGAGAAATTTGTCCGAAAGGCATTCGCGCTCGGAGTACGAGGATTGATAATTCCCGACCTGATCCCGGAGGAAGGCGGCACCGCTAGAAAATTGTGTACTCACTATAATATCGACTTGATTTATCTTCTGGCGCCGACATCGAATGGTACACGAAGAAAATTAATTATTAACAAATCACACGGCTTTATTTATCTGGTCTCGCTCGCCGGTGTGACCGGCGCACGAAAAGCGCTGCCGTCAAGTCTGGTCGGCTGGATCAGGCATGTAAAAAAAGAAAGCTCTCTTCCGGTGTGCGTTGGTTTCGGCATATCCGATGCGCAGCAAGCCGGGACACTTTCGCGCGCGGCCGATGGTATCATCGTCGGTTCGGCCATTATCGACAAAATAAATAGCACAAAAGGCTCTGATAACATTGTTCGAGAGACGGGTAATTTTATCAGTCAAATAAGAAAAGGAATGAATCATGCTTAAACTGCGCGGTATACGGGGCGCCATCGCTTTAAAAGAGAATTCAGGAGAGTGCATTCTTGATGCCACCAAAGAATTGCTGTCAAAAATGCTGGAAGAAAATCAGGTTGATATCGATGATATCGCCAGTATATTTTTCACTGCTACCGACGATCTGAACGCCGAATTCCCGGCCTACGCCGCCCGGCAGATGGGGCTTTCAAAAGTTCCTTTATTATGCGCCCGTGAGATGCACGTTCCCAGCGGTATGGAAAGTCTTATCAGAATTTTGATACATGTCAATACGGAAAAAACTCAAGAACAGATAAAACATCAGTACCTCGGTGAGACGACTCACCTCAGGCCTGATTTAAATGAAAGAGGTGAAGATGATGATAGTCGTCATGAAGACTGACTCGACGGTGAAAAACACCGGCGATGTCATAAGAAAAATCGAGGAATTGGGATTTAAACCGCATCTGTCGAAAGGTGAGAAGAAGACGATCATCGGCATGGTCGGCAACGGCAAAAAAGCCGACCCGCAGGTTTTTATGGTCATGCCCGGTGTCGAAAATGTCGTGCCTATATTACGACCCTTTAAACTCGCGGGACGAGAGTTCAAAGACAGGGACACGATTGTCGCGGCCAATGGGACAAGTGTCGGCGGCCGGGAAATTGTCGTTATGGCGGGTCCCTGCGCCGTTGAAAACGAAGACCAGATATTCTCCTGCGCCGAAGCGGTGGCGCAATCGGGCGCCAAAATCCTGAGGGGAGGCGCCTACAAACCGCGAACATCTCCATACAGTTTTCAGGGTCTGGGCGAGGCGGGTTTGAAAATGATGCGGGCCGCCGCCGATAAATACGAGCTGGCGGTGGTAACGGAAGTTATGACCCCGCGACTGGTCGATCAGGTTGCTGCTTATTCCGACATACTTCAGATCGGAACCAGAAACATGCAGAATTATTCGCTGCTTGAGGCGGTCGGTAAAACAACCAAACCGGTTTTGCTTAAAAGAGGCATGATGTCGACAATCGAGGAGCTATTGATGTCGGCTGAATATATTCTTTCCAACGGTAATCCCAATGTAATCTTATGCGAGCGGGGTATTCGCAGTTTTGAAAAGTATACCCGCAACACGCTCGATATCGCGGCTGTACCTATTATTAAAAAACTGAGCCACCTGCCGGTTATTGTCGATCCCAGCCATGCCACCGGCAAACGGGATCTGGTTGCGCCGATGTCCAGATGTGCGATTGCTGCGGGCGCCGACGGTTTGATTATAGAGGTGCATCCGAAACCGGAAGAAGCCCTTTCCGACGGGGCGCAGAGTCTGACGCCTGATGATTTTGATAATCTGATGAAAGAATTGTCGCTGATCGCGGAAGCGGTCGGAAGAAAATTATGAAGAGCCTGAAGAAAAGCACCATCTTCATAATCGGCCTGGGTCAAATCGGCGGTTCGATCGGGCTCGGTCTTGTCGGTAGGAGACTTGTCGATAAAGTAATCGGTCACGATATAAGTAGTAATGTCATGCATGCTGCGAAAAAATTAAGGGCGGTGGATAGTACGGTTAACTCAATTGCAATCGGTCTGAAAAAAGCAGATATAATTATTCTAGCGGTGCCTATCCGTAAAATTCTGAAAATGCTGCCGAATATTTACCGTAATGCGGAAAAACATCAGATAATTCTGGATGTCGGCGGCTCTAAATCCGGGATGCTGAAGGTCATATCGAAAATAAAATCTGGTGCAAGCTTCATTGGCGGTCATCCCATCACCGGATCCGAGAAAGAAGGAATTCCGGCTGCCAAAAAAAGACTGTTTTATAATACATCGTTTATATTGACCCCCACGAGAGACGCCAAACCTGAAAATGTCAATAAAATAAAAAACCTGGTCCGCAAACTTGGTGCTCAGCCGATTATAATGACAGCATCAGAGCACGATCGATTGATCGCTTTGACAAGTCATCTTCCCTATGCCCTATCGTTGGCATTGATGAATATCGCCATAAAAGAAATGCAAAAATCGAATAAATTCCGAAAACTAATTGGCGGGAGCTTTAGGAGCGCCACCAGAGTCGCGATGTCATCGCCGATGTTGACTCTGGATATGTTCAAGACAAACCAAAAAGAGATAACGGAATCAATCGACAAAATGATAAACCAACTTTTGGCGTTGAAAAAGACGATAAACAACGAAAATGAAACACATCTGAAGTCGATAATATATAAGGCTGGGAAAAAAAGAAGAGAATTGTCGGATGGATAAATTAATCAAACCGGTATCGAGTCTGAAAGGCACTATCGAAGTCCCCGGAGATAAATCGATTTCACACAGAGCGCTTATTTTCGGAGCTATGTGCGATGGCGATGTCTCCATAAAGAATCTTTCAACCGCTTCCGATTGCGCTTCGACGACCAACTGTCTTCGAGCACTGGGGATCGAAATTATAGACGAATCTAATAAGGAAACAATCGTCAAAGGTAAAGGTCTTCATGGTTTCCGCGAACCGGAAAATATTCTCGATGCCGGCAACTCCGGAACGACCATGAGATTGCTCTCCGGGCTTCTGGCCGGTCAGCCGTTTTATTCGATATTAACCGGGGATGGTTCCCTTCGCGACCGACCCATGGGGCGGATTATTGATCCCCTCAGGCTGATGGGAGCCAATATAAATGCCCGCGAGAACGACCGCCTTCCCCCGATTACAATCATTGGCGGGAAGCTTAATAATATTTCATATCGAATGCCGATCGCCAGCGCTCAGGTAAAATCGGCTATCATGATCGGTGGATTGTACTGCGAAGGCGAAACGGCAATAATTGAAAAATTCCAATCGCGCGATCATACCGAGAGGATGCTGAAATATCTTGGCCGCGATATAAGTACTTCAGACGGCGAAATAATTATCATGGGTGGTACATTAAATCCGAACGATATAATAGTCCCGGGTGATATTTCATCGGCCGTCTTTTTTATTGTCGCCGCGCTTCTAACAGAGAAATCAGAAATCGAATTACAAAATGTCGGCTTGAATGAAACCCGCACCGGTTTTCTAGCCGCCCTTGAAAAGATGGGTGCCGATATAAAAATCGAATCTACCGGGGCAAATAACGAAGAGCCATTTGGAAATATTCTGGTCAAATCGGCTAATTTAAAATCAATCGAGGCCGGCGCGGAAAATATACCGTCGATGGTGGATGAAATCCCTCTTCTCGCTCTGGCTGCCACGCAGGCGGAAGGGACGACCATTATTCGCGGCGCACAGGAATTAAGATTTAAGGAAAGCGATCGATTGGCGGGGATTGCATCGCAGCTTAATCGGATAGGTGCAACGGTGATTGAGCAACCGGACGGCTTGATAATCGAGGGCCCGACTCCGCTAATGGGTGGTACCGTCGACTCATTCGGCGATCATCGTCTGGCGATGGCTCTTACAATTGCCGGATTGATTGCCGAGGGGGAGACGATTATTAAAAATGCGGAATCGGTCTCGATATCGTTCCCGGGATTTTTTGAAAATTTGAGACAATTGCAGGATAGATTTTGAGAAATAATGATTTACATAGAGCTTATGGTATTATCGGCAGTTCGTTGAATCATTCCCTGTCGCCGATTATTCATGATTATCTATTCAAAAAATCAAAATTAAGTTGCACCTATACTTCATTTGAAATAAAGCCGGTAAATCTTGGCGACGCAATCGCCGGCATTCGGGCATTGGGTATTAAAGGTGTGAACATTACTTTTCCGTTTAAGCAAAAAGTCATAAAATATTTAGATAAGCTCGATTCATCGGCATGTACTACCGGCGCTGTTAATGCGATAAAAAACACACAGGGTGTACTTACAGGGTACAATACTGATTTATTTGGTATAAGAAAGACACTGGCCGACCGGCTGAAATTCAATCCTCAGAGAAAAAACATTATTATACTGGGTGCGGGCGGTGCCGCTCGAGCGTGTATTCAAGCCATGTTAAGCAAAAAACCGACCTCATTATTGATATTTAACAGAAAATCCCAAAATGCTTCATTATTGGTTGATTCCTTCGCAGAAAGAAACAAAGACTTTGCAAATAATATTAAGGTAATGACCGACATTCGCGGACGCGAAAGTAATTATCGAACAAACCTTATCATTAACGCGACTTCCGCCGGTAAAGAGTATGTAAAGAATAAATTAAGTGCTTTGTCACGTCGGGGCATGTTAGAAAATACCATCTTTTTTGATTTGAATTACGGCGATCGCGCATTATCGAATAAATTGCCTGAAGGTATCGATAAATCGGAGGACGGTCTTTACATGCTGGCGGCTCAGGCCTCGAAGAGTTTTCAAATATGGACCGGGAAAGCAATCCCGCCCTATGAGATTTTTGATTATCTAAACCGCAAAATAAAAAGGAAATAATAAAATGCTGCGTTTTTTAACCGCCGGTGAATCACACGGGATGGCTTTGACGGGAATAATCGAAGGGCTCCCGGCCGGCTTGAAATTGTCCGCGGAAAATATCAATATTTTTCTGAAACGCCGTCAGAAAAGTTATGGCCGTGGTACAAGAATGAAAAAAATCGAAAACGACAAAGTCATTATCACCGGCGGTGTGCGGCGTGGTCTAACTATCGGTAGTCCGGTTTCATTGTACATCGAAAATAAGGATTGGCAGAACAGAAAAAATAAAAGAAGATCGATCAAACATGTTCCACGCCCCGGACATGCCGACCTGGCCGGCATTATGAAATATGGCTTTGATGATATTCAAAATGTTATCGAACGAGCCAGCGCGCGGGAGACGGCAATGCGGACATCGGTCGGCGCTGTCGCCGAGATTCTTTTAAGTGAATTCGGAATCGATATAATCGGTCATACAATCGCCATCGGCCGGGTCAGAAGTTCTGTAAGAGGATTATCGGGAGAAGAAATCAGGACAATGGCGGCATCCTCGCCGGTGTACTGCGTTGATCCGAAGATAACAGAATCAATGTGCCGCGAAATCGATAAAGCCAAAACGAACGGCGATACGCTTGGCGGCGGCTTTGAAGTCATCGCCGATAATGTTCCGGTCGGTCTGGGTAGTTACGTCCACTGGGACAGAAAACTCGAGGGGCGTCTGGGCCAGGCCGTACTCAGTATTCCCAGTGTTAAGGCGGTCGAGATCGGCGAGGGATTTGCCGTCTCAAGATTTCCCGGCTCGAAAGCACACGACCGCATAATTCCCCGTCGAAACAAAATCGCTCGCGGCAGCAATCGCGCCGGCGGCACCGAGGGCGGCGTCACCAATGGTCAGCCGCTGGTTGTCCGCGGCTATTCCAAACCGATCTCCAGCCTCAGAAAACCTCTCGCCTCCCTTGATCTACAAACCAAATCGAAAACAAAAGCACCGTACGTCCGCTCCGACGTATGTGTCGTCCCGGCTATCAGCGTCATCGCCGAAGCCATGGTCGCCTGGGTGCTGGCGGAAGCATTCGTTGAAAAGTTCGGTGGTGACTCAATAGTAGAAATGCAGCGGAATTACGAAAATTATCAGGCATATATAAACTCCCTGCAAAAGTGAAATTGTATGAGCGAAGGAATAAGCAGACAAAAGAACATTGCTATCACCGGTTTTATGGGAACCGGGAAGACGGTCGTCGGGCAGATCGTGGCAGAGTTATTGAATCGTGAATTTATCGACACCGATGAGAGAATACAAAAGCGTGCCGGAAAAAGTATACCACAGATATTCGTCCAATCAGGTGAGGCTCATTTTCGCCAAATGGAAAACGAACTGGTTGAGGAGCTGTCATCCAGAAGCGACCTGGTCATAGCAACCGGCGGCGGAACGCTTTTAAATAGCGGCAATTACCAATTACTCAGAAAATCAAGCTACATTTTTTGCCTGACAGCCCGCTCGGAAATAATAAAGAAACGGCTGGCGGATGTCTATGACCGCCCGTTACTGGGCGCGTCACCTTCAATAGATCAGATAAAAACTCTGCTGGGAGAACGAGAAAAAAAATATAATAAATTTCCCATTCAGATTGATACTTCCAATATTACCATACAAAGAGTGGCGGAAATAATTATCGAACTCGTTAACGGGATGGCCATATAGAGAACCTTATCCAATGATAATCAGAGTCGTACAAAACAGCAAAAAAGAATCTTATGAAGTTCTGGTCGAAAGAGGTCTTATACATGAGGCTGGCGGAGTAATCGCAGATCAATTAATCGGCCAAAAAGTCTTTATAATATCCAATCGACTCGTAAAAAAGCTATGGTATAATAAGTTTGATAAGTCACTTCGAAAGGCCGGAATAAGCAGTCATCTTATCCTCATCGGTGATGGCGAGAGATACAAAGACTTCCGGACATACAATCATATTATTTCGCAATTGTTATCATACAAGGCGGACCGTCATTCGACCCTGATTGCTTTTGGCGGCGGCGTCATCGGTGATCTGACCGGATTTGTCGCGGCGACATACATGCGCGGTATCAACCTGATTCATATTCCGACGACGCTTATTGCTCAAATTGATTCCGGTATCGGCGGCAAAACGGCCATCGACAGCGACCGGGCCAAAAACATGATCGGCGCCTTTTACAATCCATCAATGGTACTTATCGATCCCGATATGTTGCGAACATTATCCGGGCGGGATTATTTAAACGGTTTGTTTGAGGCGATCAAAATTGCGATGGTAAGTAATAAGAATCTGTATGGATTTATTTCATCCAATATGCCAAAAATAAAACGCCGGAATAAAAACACCCTCGAAAAATTGGTTCTCCGCTGTGCGCGGGAAAAGATAAAAATCATTCAAAAGGACCCACTGGATAAAGGTCTCCGCATGATATTAAATTTCGGCCATACGTTCGGTCATGCGCTCGAAACTTCGGGAAATTATAAAACTATGACTCACGGCAAAGCGGTCGGGTGGGGGATGCTTCTGGCTTTACGCCTATCAGTGTTATCCGGCCTGAATAGTCAGGATAATTTTGACCGACCTGAAAAAATAATCCGTAATCTGCTGGGTGGCAGAAGACCCGGAAATCTTAATGTCGATAAACTCTGGAACACGATCAGGCATGATAAAAAAGCCGAAGATAATCAAATTCGATTTGTGCTTCTGAAAAATATTGGTTATCCTATCATTAAAAATATAGACAAAAGACTTTTCGTTAAAGCGCTGGAAAAAATGTGAGCAAGTCGAAAAAAATCCTTGTCGTCCACGGGCCGAATTTGAACTTACTGGGGAAGCGAGAACCGGAAGTATACGGACATCTTACTCTCGACGAAATAAATACCAAAATTAAGGATTTCGCCCGGGAAAGAAATATTGGCGTGGAATTCTTTCAATCTAACTCCGAAGGTGCCATTATTGACGCGCTTCATAATGCGATGGAATGGGCCGATGGCGTCATTATCAATCCCGGCGCTTATACGCATTATAGTTACGCAATTTTTGATGCCATCAAGGCTATTGGTTTACCGACAATCGAGATTCATCTATCGGATATTCAGGCGCGTGAAGAATTCCGAAAATACTCGGTCATCGCACCCGCCTGTCGGGGCCGGATAAGTGGCCGGGGATGGCAGGGTTATCTCGATGCCATTGGACAGTTAATGAATATTATCGGTGATGAATTATAAATTAAATCAGAAAAGCTCCATCCATTACAAGGAAAATCGGCAGTGAAATATCTCTACCTTAATGGAAAATACAAATCGGTCAAATCCGAATTTTCTTTCCCGATGCTACAATCCTTCAATTACGGTACTGCCGCTTTCGAGGGAATGAAAGCGTTCTATCGCAAATGTGAAAGGAATTGGTATTTATTCCGGCCCGATCAGCATTATAATCGACTTAAGCGCGCCGCCGGGCTGATTGATATCAGATTGGATTTTAATAGATCGCAGTTTATTAAAATAATTTCCCGGCTGATAAGAAAAAATAATGTTAGGTCGGATATTTATATTCGGCCCATAGTCTATCGCGATAACAAAGGTGTCGGCCTGACGCGACCCTCCGGCTCCGGCTTCTCTATTTATTTACAGTCAACGCCGCCCAGGACACCCGGGAAATTTTCCTGCTGCCTTGTTTCTCAAAGACGGCCAACCGATGGAACCTTTAATGTCAAGCTGGTCGGAAATTACCTTCTATCCTATTTCGCTCAGAAAGAGGCAACCGCAAAAAAATTCGATCTGGGCATTTTGTTGTCTAGCGATGGCTTTCTCTCAGAAGCATCTCTGATGAATCTATTTTTTATCAAAAACAACAGAGTCTATACGCCCTCAATGGATTGCGGTCCGCTCGACGGCATCACCAGAAAAAGTGTCATCCAGATTATTCGCGAACAACTCGGGCTTAGCGTGTCCGAGGGCAAATATCGCTGGTCTCGTCTGGAAGGTGCCGACGAAATTTTCTTGACCGGCACCGGTTCCGGAATAAATTTTATAAGTCGTTTGGGCAAACGTAAATTTAATTTGAAAAACCGCAATCTGATTGGGAAAAAGGTTTGGTCAATCTATAATGACGTTATCTACGGAAAAAATAATTTATACAATATCTGGCTGGTCGAGATATAATCTTCAACCAGCTTGAATCCGAGTTCAAACCGCGCGATATCCTAAAATTTCAAAAAACATTAATACGGGCATAATCTGAATGAAAATGTCGGATGACAAATCGACTTAAGATATTTATATTGTGCCTGAGTTTATTCGGGAGTAGCCGGTTTTGGGAAAAAAGATTCTGCTTATCGAAGATGAACGAGACATAGTCGAATTGGTGACATTCAATTTAGACCACGAGGGTTTTGATGTATTTTCGTCGCGCTCGGGTGAGGACGGCCTTAAGAAGGCGCGGACCGTCAAGCCTGATTTAATCTTATTGGATATTATGCTTCCCGGAATTAACGGTCTTGATATTTGCCGGACACTAAAAATTGATAATAAAACGAATCATATCCCGATAATCATGCTTACGGCGCGAAACGAAGATATTGATGTCGTCACCGGACTCGAAGTCGGCGCCGATGATTATGTTACCAAACCATTCAGTCCTCGAATCCTGATCGCGAGAATCCGTGCCATGCTTCGTCGGCCTGAAAATGGCGAAAAAAAAAAGAAGACACTTATTACTTTCGGGAAGATGACCATAGATCAGGGTCGACATTTGGTTACCATAAAAGGCAAACCTGTTCAACTTACATTAACCGAATTTCAACTTTTGCTGGTGCTCGTCAATCGACGAGGCTGGGTTTTTGACAGGTCGCGATTAATCGATGAATTACGAGACGGCCACCAGGTCATTACCGATCGGGCCATCGACGTCCAGATAGCCAACCTAAGAAAGAAACTCGGCGAATATGGTCGGTACATCGAAACGGTTCGCGGTGTCGGCTACCGGATACAGGAAACCCCGTGAAGCGCCGGACATTATTCTGGAAAATTTATCCTTACTACTTTATAATAATCGTCATATCCCTGTTTTTGACCGCTCTTTATGCATCGAATGAAATACGTAAAATTTACATCAATGAGATAGCCCAGACTCTTGAAGCGCGGGCAAGGCTTGTCGAGGAGCAACTTCGGCGACGGTGGGCCGAACTGGATATACCGGCCATTGATAAAATTTGCAAGGAACTGGGCAAACTCACCGACACCAGAATCACCGTTGTCGATTCGGAAGGTCTGGTTCTGGGCGATTCGGATGAAGATCCTCGTCTGATGGGAAACCATGGAAAGCGTCCCGAAATCGTTCAAGCATACACCGGTCATCGCGGCATCACCACCCGCTTCAGTAACACTCTTCAGAAAAACCTTATGTATGTCGCTCTGCCGATTTTGGAGAACGGCAATATCGTCGGAGTGGTCAGAACATCGTTGCCGGTCTCGGCGATTGAAGGGACATTAGACAGCTTTTATACTAAAGTCTTTATCGGCGGAATAATTATCATACTGCTTGCGGCTTTATTCAGCATTTTTATGTTTCAGCGGCTAACACGTCCGATCAAAGAGTTGCAGCAGGGCGCCGTACAATTCGCGGGGGGACAACTCGACACCAGATTGCCGATAACGGATACGGAAGAAATAGCAATCCTGGCGGAATCTATGAACCATATGGCGGAACAACTTGACAGGCGTATCCACACCATCATGGAGCAGCGGAATGAAAAAGAGACTATTTTGTCGAGTATGTCCGAAGGTGTTCTGGCGCTCGATACTGATGAAAATATTGTCTCACTCAATCGCGCCGCCGCCGATCTGCTGCAGTTGAAATCCGATGAAGCAATCGGAAAATCGATTCACGAAATTGTCCGTGTCGCGGACCTGCATGAATTTACGGACCGTGTTACCGAAAGCACGGAAACGGCCGAAATGGAAATCATTCTTCCGGGTTCGATAGAACGATTTATTCAGGTTCACGGGACCGCCCTAAATGATTCCTCCGGCAATCGAATCGGCCTGGTTCTGGTTTTAAATGATATTACCCGTTTGAAGAAACTGGAAAATATCCGTCGCGATTTTGTCGCCAACGTATCGCACGAATTAAAAACTCCTATAACCGCCATTATTGGATCTGCCGAAACGCTTCTCGATAATATATCGGATAACGCGGAGGACCAACGTCGCTTTCTTAAAATGATTGCTCGCCATGCCAACCGTCTTAATATACTGGTTGAGGATCTGCTGGCTCTGACTCGATTGGAAAGTGAATCGGCCGGCGGCGACATTAAGAAATCACCTGTAAATATAGCCAAAGTCATCGACGGGGCGGTTCAGGCCTGCCATGAAAAAATCACCGCAAAAAAAATTAAGATGGAAATTTCCTGCGGTTCTGATTTGATAGCCAATATTAACTCCTTTCAATTAGAACAAGCCATTATTAATCTAATTGATAACGCCGTGAAGTACAGCGAACCGGAATCTGACGTGACTATTGAAGTAACCAGGTCCGAAAGCGAAATAATTATTGCTGTTAAAGACCACGGCTCCGGTATCGATGCCAGGCATCTCCCGCGTATTTTCGAGCGATTTTACCGGGTCGACAAGGCGCGAAGCCGCGAAGTGGGCGGCACCGGTTTAGGCTTGGCAATTGTCAAACATGTCGCTCTGGCGCACGGCGGGCAAGTCAGTGTCGACAGCATTCCCGGCAAAGGCAGCACTTTCCGCATACATATTCCGAAATCCA